>JBFHUT010000013.1:0-19647 GCA_041589935.1 Minisyncoccia bacterium | reverse complement strand
TCTCAGCCGCCATAGCATAGGACAGACTGCCGAGGTCTTCGGCGCGTTTTGCCCTTTCGGCACGTACTGTTGCCAGTTCGGCTTGAGCTGCCTTCATGCGACCGGATTCGCTCTCGAGAGAACTGAGTCGGTCGATCTCTTCGTGCAGTTGCTCCTCGCGCTCCTGCAGTTCGCGCAGTTTCGTCGAAGCAATTCGTTCGATCTGCTTCGCAAGCTCCTGAGTTTTCTTCTCAGAAGTCTCCACTGCAACCGCTTTGGCAACAGGAATCCTGACGTCTACTGACTTTTCAACCTCAGATTGAGTGGTATTCACTATTGTGTCTCCTTTTCTATTTAACGAATTGTAAAATAACGTTATTTTGTCCAGCGATTTTGTATCACAATTTATTCAATAAGTCAAGTAGTACAATACGATTACCCGCTCTATCAAAAAAGAAAACAGCGTGGCCTAGACCACGCTGTGAAATTGAATTAATTAACAACCCAAATTTATTTGAACTAAATGAACATTACGCCGCATCAGCTCCTTCTTTCTTCTGAAGCTGAGCACGGCGGGCAGCGATAAGGGCTGCCGCCTGAGATGCTCTGACCGCATCAGCAGGACCTTCATCACCAATACCAGCGAGAGCCCGATCGAAGCGAGCTTTCGAAACCGCATCGCGGTCACGCACTCGCTGTGTCACACTATCGACCGAAGCAGCGACGTCAACACCGGCAACCGCCGCCGCACCCGAGAGTGCTTTAGCTGCCTGTTCACGTGCTACTGCTGCCCGTTCCATTGACTCGAGACGATTCAGACTACGCAGCATTTCTGCATGCTTAGTAGTCAGCTTCATTCGTGCATCTTCCAGGTTGGCAACTAAAGCACGTTGGTCAACGAGCTCAGCTTGCTTAGCAGCAATATTATCGTCGATCTGCATTACCTGCTCAGCCAGAGGCATGGCGTGGTGATCATTAGAATCATCGCCATCGGTCAGGAGGAGGTCGATGTTTTCCTCCGTAGCCACCTTTTTCGATTCCAGTTCACGAATATCTCGATCCAGTGCAGTAGCACGACCATCGGCGACAGCCGCCTCATCGGCTATACTGTCGCGTGCTTTTTCCAAGTCACGCACGTGCTGCTTGATCGCACCGATTGAGTTAAGATCGATTGCTGCATCGAGAAGTGAGTGGATATTGGACAGGACTAGTGTACGAGCCTTTTCGAAGATTGATGTCATATGTTTTCTCCTGTTGTTGCATTAGTGTCGCAAAGAGTTTGAAATAACAATTACTTGACAGTGTTGCTGGCTAGAAACTTGAGGAACCGCCGAAGCTGCCCCCGCCACCTCCAAAACTACTGGAACCACCGAAGCTGGATGAACTTCCCCAACTGGAACTACTTGATGAACTCCAGGTTGAAGAACTTGAACTACTGGCCGTTCGACGGGCTATACGTTGGCGTTCTTCTTCCCGTTCATCTTCCGCTTCCCGAAAATCATGCTGTGCCTCTTCAAGCGCTTTATCAGCATGACTATCTGCACTACCGGCGATGCGAATGACCGCATCCACGTCACCACGACGATGATACTGCTCTGCCTCACCTAACTCACGAATTGCCGTAGACAGAAGCTGTCGTGCACTGGAACCTACATCCGACCGATGGTCTTCAATAAATTCCTTAGCTGCTGATACCGACGACGACGCTTCGCGCAGAAGTGCATGTGCTCGACGACGTTTGCGCTCTGCTTGTTCGTGTTCGTCTTCAGCTTTCTCCAAGACTGCATCAGCCGTACTATTGGCCGATGTCGCCAGCCGTACTACCCGCAGATAATCTGGTTGGGTAACTTGCAGCAGACTTTCAGCCTCATTGACGAGACCTTCAGCCTGGTCGAGCGTAGTGAAATGTGAATCATCAGTATCATCGTCATATTGAGTTAGATACTGCCGAGCACGAGCAATATCTACCCGAGCTGCCTGTATTTCACCTGGTGCTTCCTTGCGTGCTATATGCAGATATTCTTTACGCTCCAAAATGGAACGTATCAAACTGCTCGACTCATCAAGATGTCTCTCAACTTCATCGAGCTCTTTAGCTAACTCCTCCCACGCCTGCTTCGTAAATAGCGCAGTAGTGGCAACGAGTTTATCAGACGCGTCCGCAAGATGCTTCCGCGCTTCAGTGCCGTTACCAACTATCGGCTCAATACACACTGGAGCAAACTTCTCCTCGAGCTCGAGGAACGTTTGGTACCCCGTTTTGATTTCCTGTTGCACCGAGACGATACGCTCCCGTCCTTCAAGTACCCGATTTTCAAGTAAACGCTTTGTCTCCGGAAGTTTCATAGCCGCTTCCCGAGCCTGGTTTGCCTGATCAATTACATTCGCACATTGCGTGCGAGCGTTATGCAGTTGTTTTGCTGACATGAGACTTTCCACCTCGGCCAACAAACGCTCTGCTGTAACCAGAATCGCAGACGGACTTTCAACACGAAAACCTTGATCCGCGATACTAGATACAGCTTCCTTGGCATGGCTACATGCTGTAGCAGCATCTTCCCTCAGTTGCGGAATGCTTTGCTGTAGTTGCTCTGCTTCTTTGAGATTTTGCGTGAGTTCATCAGCTTCGTCTTTCACCTTCTCAAGTTTAGCCTTGAGATCAAGGTAGACTTGATACAGCGCCGTATATTCACCGGTCTCTAGGTTGTCATCATTGGGATTACCCCTGATTGACGAGTTGGATTCCGAATGTCGACGGACAGCTGCCGTAATAGTCGTGAACTTGGTAAACCAACCTGAAACAGTTTCATTGTCGAATTCCTTTCCAACTTTACGAGTTCGCGCTTCCAAGATTGGCAGCATGTCGTCAAGCTCATGGAGTAATGATGTGCACTGACCACGTGCGATCTGCGCCTTACTTTGAGCCTCCTTACGCTCTTGTTCGTGGCGCTTGTGAGCTGAAACAGCTCGCACCATCACAAATCCGCCAACAATGACAAGCCCGCCAATTACCAAAACAAGTAACGTAGTCCAAAGGCCAGAATAGTCAGTCGGCTCCGTTTGGACAACAACCGGCTTACTCATCGTCGGCTGACTAGCAGCAACTACAGTGGTAGTGAGTCGACGCAAACCGGTCACAAGCGCAAGGCTCAGGTCATTGTTCTTGAGACCATTAGCCAATTTTGGCTTCATAGCCCCAAGAATACCTGGCCACGCCTGCTTCAGTTCACGTTCCCACTGACCACCCATATAGAGACCAACTGCGCGATCACTCGTCGCCACATACATGACAATAAAGTTACTGCGCAGGTCTCCGTCTGTCTGCTGCCACGTCCGACAGGTTTGCTCCCATGTCTTTGTGACATACGTGTCGAGGTTTGATGAACCAGAAAAGGTCTTGATAACCCTAACACGCACTTCAGCACCTTCGCGACCAAGCTCTTCAGCCGCACTGGTAACCAAAGGCACATCCTTAACAAACCCTTGCGAATCAACAATAAGTTGATCACAAGGCTGTTCAGCTAGTGCAAAATAAGATGCAGAGCTGAGAAAAACAGCAACTAGTGCTGCCAGCCATGATTTCATGTTCTCTCTCCTTTGTATTGTAAAGACCTGCCTTAGAAAATAAGGCCTAACCAGCGCGGATTTTATATTAAAAACTGTTTTGTCAAGGTATACAATTTGATTCGGATAGAAAAAACCGGCGTGGGCCAGGGGCCCACGCCGGTTTTTCTCAATTAATTTCTAAAGAAATTATTTAGCTTCTTCTGCTTTTTGGAGCGGAAGACCGATGTGTCGAAGCAAAGCTTCGGCTTCTGCTTTGCCCTTAGCAGTCGTCACGATAGTGATCGACATACCAAACACATCCTTGATATCTTCATCAGCCGTTTCTGGGAAGATAGTGTGTTCCTTAATACCAAGTGTGTAGTTACCCATCTCATCGATTGATGAGGTCTTGAGACCACGGAAGTCTCGAGTCTGCGGTAATGCAACGTGGATTAGCTTGTTGAGGAAGTCCTGCATGCGCTTTCCACGTAGGGTTACCTGGTATCCAATTACATCACCTTCGCGAAGCTTAAATGACGCAATTGATTGGCGAGCCTGACGTGGCGCTGCCTTCTGTCCAGTGATCTGTGCAAGACGATCCTGGATTAATGCAATCTTTGCCTTGTCATCTACCCGACCAGTTCCTACTGACACCACGATCTTTTCGATCGTTGGTGCTTGGTTAACATTCTTGTATCCAAATTCCCCCTTGAGAGAATCAAACACAGAAGTAAGACGAGTCTGTACTGTTTCCATACTCTATAATTAGTTAGATTTTCTTGCCTGATGGTCGAGCAACGCGAACTTTCTTTCGCTTCTCTCCTTCACCTTCGAAGATGTATCCAGCACGAACGGCCTTATCACCTTCTACTAGTGCCACGTTAGAAACGTGGAGCGGCATACTCTTTTCAATAATCTGTCCCTGTGAACGCATACGACGATTCTTCTGGTGTCGCTTTACTTCGTTCACCCCTTCGATCACCACCTGCTCAGTGTCCTTCATGGTCATGAGAACAGTGCCGGTCTTGCCTTTATCCTTACCTGTGAGGACTTTTACAGTATCTCCTTTTCGAATTTTCATACGATAATTTGATTACACTACCTCAGGTGCGAGGGAGACAATTTTCTGATAACCAGCTTCACTAAGCTCGCGAGGAATTGGACCGAATACACGGTTAGCTTTTGGTTCTTTCTTCTCCTTGTCGACCAACACTACTGCGTTGTCGTCAAAGCTTACGTAAGAACCGTCCTTGCGGCGGAATGGCTTGCGCTGACGCACCACTACTCCGTACACAACATCCTTCTTCTTAACTGGCTTTCGTGGCTCAGCAGTTTGCACTGCAAGCACAACCATTTCCCCTAGCTCAGCATAACGCTTCTTTGAACCACCGAGAACCTTGAAGACGCGACCGATCTTTCCTCCAGAGTTATCTGTGATCTTTACGATTGTTTGTGGCTGAATCATACTACTTTGTGGTTACAAGCTCGAAGCGCTTGCGCTTTGAGATTGGACGAGTTTCTCTAATGTCGACCACATCGCCTACCTTGGCGGTGTTTCCAGCGTCGTGCACCAAGTATTTCTTCGTGCGACGCATGAACTTCTTGTACTTTGGGTGCTTCACGTACCGCTCAACTGCCACAGTACAGGTATCGATCATTTTTGAAGCGACTACCTTACCGCGGAGTACGCGACCGTTACTGGTTTTTTGTTCAGTACTCATACGCTATTTAGTTTCTTGGTTACGTCGGCGAGCAGTGAGCTCAGTTAGAGCGCGGGCGGTCTCAAGCTTTGCCTTCTTGATAATGCTAGCCTTGCGACTGAACTTATCTTTGAAGCGTTCTTGACGAACAGTCTCTCGTGCAGACTCTACCATTTCGGTGAGTTCTGCATCAGACTTCTTCTTGATATCTTGCATGTTTGTCATAAGCAATGAAATCTTGATTACACCCGTGTGTCTTCACGACGCACGAACTTGGCTTGTAATGGAAGCTTCGCGGTTGCCTTTCGGAAGGCTTCGCGAGCTATATCTTCTGGTACTCCTGAGATCTCGAAGAGAATACGACCAGGACGCACTTCAAACACGAAGTGATCTGGATCTCCCTTACCCTTACCCATCGGTACTTCAGCTGCCTTCTTAGTGATTGGTCGATCTGGGAAGATTCGGATCCATGCTCGGCCGGTCTTACCCATAGTGCGAGAAATCACTCGACGAGCGGCTTCGATTTGATTTGACTTCACTCGTGAAGCAGAGGTGGCCTTAAGGCCGTACTCACCGTATGAGACGGTGATACCGCGTGTATCTGGACGACTACGCTTTTCTTCACTTTTGCGATTAGTCTGCCATTTGCGGTGTTTTACTTTCTTTGGAAATAACATACGCGTCTATTATCGGTTACGAGTAGGTCGACCTTTAGTTTCTTGCTGACCTGCCTTACGGTCGGTAAATACCTCACCGCGGTAGATCCATACCTTGATACCAATCACACCGTATGGAAGATTGGCCTCAACGCGAGCAAAGTCGATGTCCGCTCGGAGAGTCTGAAGTGGCACACGACCCTTCTTGATCTCTTCCTTACGAGCCATGTCAGCGCCACCGAGACGTCCAGAAAGAATGATTCGCACTCCTTCTACATCACGGTTAGCCATCACCTTCTCAGCAGTCTGTTTCATCACACGACGGAAAGTCATGCGCTTCTCTAGACCCTCGGCAATCATCTGACCCACAATACGAGCTGATGATTCTGGTGAGCGAACTTCTTCGATATCAATCTTAAGCTCTGGCTTATCGGTCATTTTCTGCTTGCGCAAGAAAAGATCAATCTCCTTCTTAAGCTGATTGATACCTTCACCGCTGCGACCAATGATGAGACCTGGGCGAGCAGTCTTAATAATAATTCGGATATCCTTTTGGCTGCGTTCGATTTCTACCGCATCAACTGACATTCCCTTAAGGCGTGTCTTTAAGAGCTTTCGAAGAGCAGCATCAACGCGAAGGTATTCGCGGAACTTCACCGGACTAGTCGTAAACCAGCGACTCTTCCAGTCGCGATTGACTCCGATCCGTTGGATATATGGATGAGCTACGTGTGTCATACTCGATTACTTTTTCTCGCCAAGTTCGACTGAAATATGGCTGTTACGCTTATTAATTCGCGATGCTGAACCACGAGCTCGTGGCATAAATCGCTTGTGTGTCGGAGCTTTGTTTACTTGAACATTTTTAATAAAGAGTTTGTCGGCACTTACTCCTTTGTCCTTTGCATTAGCCACAGCTGACTCAATCACCTTAGCGAATGGTCCAGAGGCACGCTTATCAACGAACTGAAGAGTAGTAAGAGCATCAGCTGCGCTTTTGCCGCGCACGAGGTCAGCCAGTAAGCGAACCTTGCGTGGTGACTGACGATAGTTTTTTAGAATTGCTTTCATATACAGTAACTATTATCCGGCAGTCTTAGCTGCTTTTGCAGCTGCAATCTCAGCCTCTTTCTTCTTTTGTTCAAGCTCCTTCTGCATCTTACCTCCGTGTCGGTAGAACTTCTTAGTTGGTGAAAATTCACCAAACTTGTGACCTACCATTTCTTCTGCGACCAAGACTTCAATGTGATCGCGACCGTTGTGAACACCGAAAGTGAATCCTACCATTTCTGGAGAAATCACTGATCCGCGTGCCCAAGTCTTGATTACACCTCCTTCTCCAGGCTTCTTCCCAGATATCTTCTTTAGGAGTTTTTCGTCTACGTATGGTCCTTTATAGAGTGATCGTGACATAACAATCTACAAACAGGCCGAGCCTGTCTTTCTTTGAATTAGACCCTGTCTGTAGTGAACAGCGTTCACTACAGACAGTTTTGTTTTAGTAAATACCGCTTGTAGTTGATGTTGGTGCTTTAGCACAAACACCGCCAGTGGCGGCTTGTGAGTTTTGCTTAGCGATTGGTATAACGGCCAATTCGCAAAGACACTCACCACTTCGTTCTTTGTCTTGCCCATCCTGCCAGGGATAGGACTTGAGGTTGGAACGGCATGAGAATACTGGAAATACCAAGAAAAGTCAAACCAATGTCGTTTTTAAAATGGCTCTTACACTTTTTTATTTACACCTTGCAAAAAATGTGTTGTAGGAGTAGATTAGGCGCAGAGAGTTTAGTTGTTTATATTGTTTTTTCACAATGGAGGTAAGAAATGGCATCGCAACGACAAAATGGTCATCGCACCAAGAGAACTGCTCGCCCGTTACCTAGCAGTAAAAAGAGCTCGCTCGGAAAAACTGGTGGTGGACGAAAGAAAAGGGTAATTCCGACCCAACGAAGCATTCCGGCTGGTTTACGAGACCATCAAAAGGAAGTTGGCAAGGTTATTACCTACGTCCTCGATACTAACGTACTGATGACAGACGGTAGGGCAATACACAACTTCAGAGAACACGAAGTGTGCGTCGTCGACCAAGTCTGGCGAGAGTTGGACAACCACAAGAGCGGTCGGCTGGAAATCAACTTTCAAGCCCGTGAAGCGATCAGAACAATCAATAAGTTGTCCAAAGGAGCCACAACCGAAGAGTTGCATAAAGGAATCCCCTTACCGACCGGTGGCAAGCTACTGCTGGATTTCACCAAACCAACCCTACCAGAAACAAATGAAATTAACCTTACTCTGGAGAAACCGGACGATTGCATTATCATGGTCTGCCTCTCCCTTAAAGGACAAGGGAAGCAGGTGGTATTGATCACTAACGACGGGGGTTGCGGAGTTACTGCCCGTAAGGCCGGTATTAAGGTAGAAGAGTATCTTCACGAAGCGGCACTGGTTGAAACCTGGGAAGAAAATATTCGAACAGGCACACACTTCATGCCAAACAACTTCTTGGAGGATTCTGTTAGTGCATCAGCAAAAAAGGGTATGGTGACACTATATGAACTCAAACACAAACTATTGCAAGGAGTAAATCCCAATGAGTTCCTAGTAATGTCCGACGGACTCAAGTTACAGGTGGTTAGTAAGCCTAGTTCACAGAAAGTGGTGGCAGAGACAATTCCAAATTTCTCACACCATCCGGTGTGGGGCATCAAACCCAAAAACCTGGAACAAGAACTGGCTCTACAACTGCTCACTGACGATCGAGTAAGAGCAGTATCTTTAGCTGGTCTGTCTGGGAGTGGCAAGACTCTATTGGCCTTAGCGGCCGGACTGCAACAAATTCTAGATGAGTGTAAGTTTAGTCATATCATCTTCACCAGGGCTGTCGTTAACGCTGATAAGGACATTGGTTTTCTTCCTGGTACTGAGGAAGAGAAGATGCTTCCTTGGATGGGGGCAATGACTGACAACATGGAAGTATTAACTCCAAACGAGGAGGATAAGTGGGGCAGAGCGGCAACCAATGATTTCCTTTGGCAAAAAGTTAGAGTACATTCTCTCAACTTTATGCGGGGACGTACCTTCCTCAATAAGTACCTTATTATTGATGAGGCACAAAACCTGACGCTGAAACAGCTCCGACTCATCTCTACCAGAGTAGGTGAAGGGTCAAAAATCGTTTTTTTGGGTAATATCGCTCAGATTGACGACAACTACCTTTCTGAAAACACCAACGGTCTATCCATTTTCATCCGCAGTTTTGCAGATTATGAATATTCCGGCCACCTTACTCTCCAGGCTGGAGAACGTAGCCACTTCGCCACCGCGGCAGAAGAAAGACTTCGTTCTTAACACAGTACGTTCATTAACCTGGCCGGAAGCGCATGTGCTTCCGGCTTTTTTATTTTTACTTTTCTGTTAGGCTACTCTCATGCCCAAACCCCGTGGACGAGAACATACCTCCCTTACCGAAACTGCTGCTTTAGTAGTACGTGAACTGGAGAAAGTTCCGGGAATAAAAATGATTGCCCCAGGCGAAATTCGTACCAATCAACGCAGCACTCATACTCGCTTTATTACCGCTGCTTACACCAATGCTGGCTTTGAGCTCCTCATTAGTGGTCAAGGATCGCAGAAGGTCGCAGTGCACACCACCACTGATCCAGTTTCAGTTTTCGCTACACTTAAAGAGAGTAAAAGGCTACGCGAGTTTGTTTTTAAAGAAAGAGAGCGTAAACCAAAAGAGTGATCTGTTACCAAACACATAGTGTATTGAAAAAAAATTTTTGAAACGCTATAGTACTTCCGAAAACGTTCATTCAAAAAGGAGAAGTCCGTGAAGGAAAAAGTGAAGACCTGGCAATGTCGTTACTCAATCAAGGGTGAGTACATTGATTTCGAAGCAATGCGTAAGAGTGAGGATATCTGGCCGGGAGACTTACAAAAAGCCCTCTCGTCTGATCTTCGACCATTCATCAAAATGGGACTCACCCAAGCACGTCAGGCTTTAGACAGAGCTCGGCCTGGCTCACGTGAAGCCTACCAACTCATAGTCACGATTGCGCTCCACAAGTATGTTACCGATGATAAAGAAGTAGCTACAGTATACGATTATAACTACGGCACCAGAAGTGAGCGAGTAATGATACCTATACACCAAGAATCGGACCGCCGCCTCCGTAATGGTCACGGTAACAACTCGACTGATCTCCTGGCAATCAAACGAGCACGTAGCCGCTGATGCAAAACCCCGCAATGATTAATTGCGGGGTTTTATAAAAACCGGCGAGGCCTTTGGCCTCGCCGGTTTTTCCTTTAAGTCTAAAGTTCGTCCAATGCGTCATCGATAGCGCCAAACACTTCATCAATAAGCTCCATCGCTTCATCGTAGTCCTCGTCCTCAAAAGCATCCCTAGCTTCGTTTATTAGATTCTCAGCTTTATTCAAATACTTTTCCGCCTCGCGAGTTCTCTTTCCGTCCTCTTCAGCTTCGTAGATTTCTTCCCAAGCGTCGTTCAACTCACCTTCTGCGTCCTCAATTGCGTCTGCCGCGGCATCTGCATCCTCATCTGATTTGCCAGATTTTACACTCTTACCAGACATATCTTCAATTAGATCATTGGCTTCTTCTGTCGCCATCACATAATCTCCCGCAAAGTAAATTTTAAGGGCAACAAAAAGATTGTTGACTGAATCCCTCACTTCTTCTGTTAGATCTTCAGACTCATCAGGATCTTCGTCACGTAAGTCATCAATCTGATCATAGGCGTCTAGGATCATCTTCATAACATTCTTTATCTGACTCTCTGCCTCCTTTTGTGCTTTACTCTTAGCATCAGTAGAAACTCCAGCTACTTGAGGAGTGGGGGTAGTCACTATAGCCACTGGTAGCTGCTGTGATTTTTGTGCCTCGAGCGAAGCAACTTGTGCTTTAAGCACCTCAGCCTTATACATCGCCTGTGATTTTGGTCCGAAAATACCCATCGCTGGAGTAATTCCTTTATCCTGCTGCCACTTAATGACAGCGTCGCGAGTAAGTCCACCGTATTTATTGGTTTCATTGCCTGGAGAACCAGGACCTTCGGAGGTTAGTTGGTAGCCATTAGTATTGAGGTATTGCTGCAGACAACGAATACTCTCATCCACAACTCCCACCTCAAGCAGTGAACCATCAAACACACACTCTTCACCCTGAGCGTTTGATACGAGCGGTGCAAAAACTAGCGCTAAAGCAACAAAACTAATAGGTGCGACAATATTCCTCAGTGATACGGACACATTCATAAAAATACTAAATTACGGTTAGTTGGCTTTATTGTATCAGATTTATCCTTAATCACCTTTAGGCGTAAATTTATCTAAATAACTGATGTATACTATTTCCAATGCGTATAGAAGAAGGGATATTTACCGACACAATGCTTGTCATATTCTCCTACAATTTTGGAATGGCTCTAGCAGCGATAATTTTACTGTTTGTTACTAGAAAAACTCCTACCAACAAGGTTCATGTCTTTTTGGGTGTTGTGGGTGCGTCATTAGAATTTTATAATCACCCTTCGGACATCTCTCTGCTAGCTCAAATATCAATTGTGATATTTTCTGGGCTTATATACTTTAGTCTAGCCAAAATATTCACCTCCAAGAAGGACACATTGGCAAGAAATATTTTTCACAGATACAAAAAGAGTGTCATCATTACTCTTTTATACGTGGTAGCGGTAGTTATATTCAGTATGTTCATGAGTTTACCTGTATCATGCTACCCGTACTCATCACCCCAGCTCGGTCAAAACATAATCACAAATCAGTGCCACTACTATGATGAAGGAGGCGCTTTTAATGGTTCATGCAACACTAAGGACAGGATACCCTGGTACGCCAAAGAGGGATGTGATGACCTAACCCAAGTAGGAGAACTTGGTCCTGTACCAGAGCCAGACTGGCATTAAAAAATATTGACCCTAATATCAGGATAGGAAAGCAAAAAACAAAACGCCCCAATACGGGGTGTTTTGTTTTTTGTAATACCTCTACTTCCTGCGTCACGAGTTACTAACTATAATTGTTCGCTACGCTCCAATTCTAGCAAGTACTCTCGACCCCAGCTCGCCTATTTTCTCCCTAGGAAAGGGGAGAAAATTATGGCTCCGCTCGAGCGGTAAGTACGAAAGCAAATCAATTTTGCTTTCTAATAAAAAGATCGGCTCCACGCCGATCTTTTTATTACTTACCGCTCCGCATAAGCCTTCCTGGCTTGCGGCGAGAGACGATGAGTTTGTTTGAGTACTTCTTTGGTGAACGAGTCTTTTGACCCTTTCCGGTTGGTCGACCCTGCTTGGTTCGGCTGCGTCGGTGTCCTCGTGGAGAACGTCCTTCACCACCTCCATGTGGGTGATCAACTGCGTTTCGAGCAGAACCACGAGTCTTCGGTCGAAGTCCCATATGGCGAGCTCGTCCCGCCTTACCAATACTTACCAAACGATACTCTTCGTTTGATACTGATCCAACTGATGCCCAAGCACTGTTTAGCACCTTGCGAATTTCAGTTGAAGGCATCTTTAGAGTGGTATGGTTATCATCTTGTGCCACCACTTCAATTGCGTTACCAGCTGAACGAGCAAGGCGCGCCCCGGCTCCTGGATTAATTTCCACGTTATACACAAAGGTACCGACTGGAATCTTCGCAAGAGGTAAACGATTGCCGATGGTTGGCTTAGCGGTTTCTGAAGTTAGTACTTCATCTCCAGCGGCCAATTCCTGTGGAGCAATGATGTAACGACGTTCACCGTCTGCGTAACACACGAGAGCGATAAAACCTGAACGGTTTGGATCGTACTCGATAGTTTCTACTTTAGCTGGAATATCCTTCTTGCTGTACTTGAGGTCAATTTCACGGTAAGTCCGCTTGTTTCCAGCACCACGGTAGTGAGCTGTGATTCGGCCCGCGCTGTTGCGTCCACCAGTACTGCGCTTGCCTTTAGTCAAAGACTTAAGTGGTGCGCTGTTAGTACTAGTGAGCTTCTTTTTATACTCAATTACTGAACCATCACGTCGTCCAGCTGAGGTTGGTTTATATTTTTTCATAACAGTTGGTTAGAAACTAGTGAATCAGCCATAGGATAGACTGACTCTTATCTTCCTAATCTTAATTTTCAGAAAACTTTCACATTCGAATGCATTGCGAGGCGAGAGCGAAAAAATTTGCGAGTCGTACTTAGTTGTACGGTGAGAAAATTTTTTCGCGATGCAACAAAGCAATGCGTCGAATGTGTAAGTTTTACACAAGATTGATTGTATCGCCCTTCTTTAGATACACGTAAGCCTTCTTCATTCCTTTCACGTGTTTGGTGCGGTTGCGACTACCTTGCATCCTCTCCGCTGGTGCTTTGTTGACGATGTTTACCTTCACCGGCGTCACATTGTAGAGTGCCTTCACGGCATCACGAACCTGAAACTTGGTTGCATCACGCTTCACCTCGAAGGTGTAAACGCGATGATCACCTTGCGCCACTGACTTTTCAGTGATGCGTGGTCCGATGATTACTGCCTGAAGATTTCGGTCAGTACCAAGTGCCTTTGGAGCCGTACTTACCTGCTTCTCTTCTTTAGCACCCTCTTTCTTGGTTTCTTTCTTTCGTCCGAAGAGAGCCATACTAATTTGACTTAGCAGTTGTAGCTACTCGCTTCTCTAGAATTTCTACAGAAGATGGAGCGTCTGCTACCACTACGTACTTGTAAGTAAGGAGGTCAACCGGGTTAACGTCCTTGGCTTGTACCACTTCGATATTACCGAAGTTACGGAAGCTCTTTTCCGTTGCTAGATTACGTTCTGCTAGTACCACTACCGCTGCATTCTTGCGCTTAGTAGCGAGTGACTCCTGGCCAGTGCCTTTAGCGATCGCTGCTACCACTGCCTTGGCGTCCTTTGTCTTTGGCTCTGCCATTGCGAGAGAATCAACAAACAAAACTTCATTATCAGTTAGCTTCTTAGAAAGTACGCTAGCAAGTGCCTTAGCACGCACCTTCTTATTGATCTTCACTGAGTAATCCTTTTCGCTGCGTGGACCGAAAGTCACACCTCCACCAGTCCAGATCGGCGAACGTCGTGAACCGTGTCGAGCACGACCTGTTCCCTTTTGTCGCCATGGCTTTTTACCACCACCACGAACTTCACTTCGATCCTTGGTGTGAGCGGTGCTGATACGAGCGTTTGCCTGCATACCAACCACCACTTCATGTACGAGGTCTGGGTTCCAAGCAACTCCAAACACTGTTTCAGGAAGAGTTACCTTACCGGTTTCTTTTCCGTCTTTTCCGAATACTTTTGCATCCATATGATTGTTTTTACTTAGGCTCCGTAAACCTCTACTAATGTTCCTTTTCGACCTGGGACGGCTCCTGACACAACGAGAATATTCTCGTCAGCATTCACCTGAAGCACCCTAAGACCCTTAACGGTAATGGTATCGCCACCCATGCGGCCAGCCATACGTGTACCCTTAAGTACGTTGTTTCCGGTTGCTCCGATTGATCCTGGTTCACGTTCAGAGTGCTTCTGACCATGAGACCGACGTCCTCCTGCAAAGCCGTGACGCTTTACCACACCCTGGAATCCCTTACCTTTAGAGACTGCAGAGACAGTAATATCATCGCCTGGTGTAAAGGCAGAAACGTCAACGGATGTTCCCTTCTCTACTCCTCCGATAACCGCTTCCTCACCAAGGCGAGGACGGAATTCACGAGCCTGAGCAACAGCGCCACCAAAGTGGCCTTTTTGTGCCTTACTGACACGGTGTTCTTTCTGAGCACCTGAAGCAAGCTGCACCGCTGCGTAACCATCCTTCTCAACAGTCTTCACCTGAGACACAGTCGCTGGTGAAACCTTAAGAACAGTAGCTGCGCGACACACTCCTTCGGCGTCGAAGACCTGAGTCATGCCAGTTTTGGTTCCTACGATAAATTTCATTATTTATTGTATGAGTTAATAAATGCTTTCGTGACCCATACGACAAACCGCGCGATTTTCTTTCGCGAGCACAGCTCGCACATAGAAAATCGCGCGGTTTGTGCCCATTGGTCCGGAGCAAAACTCCGTACATAGGTCTTTAAAAGCTGCGGTTAGTATACTGATATATCATAAAAAAGCAACCTCGTAATAAAAAAGACCACGTACACAAATCGTACGTGGTCTTATATTGCTGACGCTAGCAATCAACAAGCAACCAAGCTCATATTCTTTGGAATATCTCCAATGAAGCGACAGCGAATATGTATCATCGTCCGGTCTAGTCGTGCTTGAAATTCCGGCGACACCTTCCTGGGAGGACCAAAGTCTTCTTCTGACTTTATTTTTTTATACAGACCATGCTGCATACAATACTCACCTACCATCAGATCCTGGCAGATCGCCTCAGTAACCAACACTTGCTTACTTGTTGGATAGGCCCTTTCGTATTTCCTTAAAAACAACGACAATTCTTCATCATGAAACAAGTCATCAAGGCCGATGTCTCCTTTGATAATACCCCTAGCAATCGCATTTATGTTACTTACCATCAAAAGATCTACCGGGATCTCCTCAGACTCACAGTCCTCATTCAACGATCGTACTGCTGCCTTAAGAGTAGCTTCCGGAGAAACCGACACATGAAATCCCACTAATGGGTTATCGGAACTTTGTACTTCAGCAAGATGTCGCAGCCATAAACGCAAGAAGCTAACCCGGTCTGGTTCGCCAGTTGAACTTATCTTTTGTTCCATAATTCCTCCTAAAATGTGCTTATTTGCTCCTTTGCCAATTTACTTCATCTAACCAAAAAGTAAAGAATCCATGATATAGTAAAAGACAGAATAAGTACCACCAAAGACAGGAGAGACGCTAATGCAACTGAGACAAAGACTCGTTCTTGCTCTATCGCTTAGTGTCGGACGACACACAATTCAACTGTTTGCACTCGAAATCAGCAAACACATCGCAGTCCGACACATTCCTCAATGTCGGAACTCTACTCAGGGACCCTGTTCAGTTCCAATACTGAACGATGCTTACGTACACTGCAGCCGCGCCAACCTGATCAGAGCTCCCCCGAAATCTATAACCCCGCTATTTTGCGGGGTTATCTTAAATTTACTTAATTTGCATCAGATTTGAGGGGTCCATTCTAATGAATATCTTTTGTTCCTCCGGTTGCTACAGAAATCATTTCTACCAACTCATTCAAGTCAATTTCTTTTTTGTTGGACAGGTAGTCCATTATCACCTGACGTGATATTTCCGCATTCCTTGGTACCGATATCCATTTTGCTATTGCCCTACTGTCACCTCCCAACATCACTTCTAAAGCCTTGGCTTGTATAAGCATGAATTGTTCTTGTTCATATTCGGAGTCGATTCTAATTGGTTTTTCTGGAGAAAAGTGTCTTTCAAGTGACATACGGGTATTTACTATGTCTTCTGTGTAATGGTTAGTGTAGAAAAATCTATTGAAATAATAATGCTACCTAAAATCCTCTAACGGTAGCTTCTTCTCTAAATACTGCAGATGCTTTTTTCTGGGTACCATCAGCCTTCAGAAGCCCAAGCGAACTCAAAAAACCGATGAAGCTTTTATCATTGAATCCGTAGTAGTCAGTAAAGGTCTTTACCTCCTTAGTAGAATAATCATGTACACCTAAGAAATTGATGGTTTCAATCTGATCATTGTGTCTGTCCCAAGCAGCAAAGGCGTGAGAAATGAATGCTGCTTGATGCTGCTCAGAGCTACCTAGGAGGTCACTGCTTGGATAACCCAACTCCAGAAAGGCGATTGGTTTATCAGTATATACTCGGGTGATTTCTTCAAAATCTTCAGCTATGCCTTCGGGTGAACGTACTGCCAAAGAACCAAATCCTTCCTTCAGCATATAGTGAGTAACAAAAATAGCATCTAGGGTGTCGTGTAGAGCAACCACTTCTGGTTTGGTAACAGAAATAAACATCACCTTCACCCCCACTTTAGCTCCCGGAAAAAGCGTGTGGAGCACCGGCACTACTCCCTCAAGAAAAGTCTGATAATCAGACCAAGAAATACCCTCGCCTGGAATCATGCCGTCTACTTCGTTTCCGATTACCAGATACTTTATGTTCATATCCTTGGTTTCATCAGCAACGTATTGCATTGCATCTAAATAAGCTCCGATAACTTCAGGGTCAGAGAAGCCTTTGTCAGCTAGATAACTAGGCAGACGCACATTATTAGTATCAATTGGGTTGATCTCTAGGCTCATGGGTGTACCAAGCCCGCCATAGACTTCATTGGCGATTCCCAGCCACGAGCTTTCGTATTCTCCTTTCTCTGGCTCAATATCATCCCAAAAAATTGGCAGAGTCACTAGAGAGGCCCTCATCTCTCTAGCGGTGGCAAAAGTCTGATCAAAACCAACCTCTCCTTCAGTAAGAGCCAGACCGAGCAAGCGATCACCAGCTGGTTTAATCTCTACATCAATAACTGATTCGACTTCCTCAAATTGTGATGAAGGAAGGGTGGCAAAATCAGAAATTTTATTGCTAAATAAAACCATTAGCACTGAAACTAACCCAAGAGCGATGAGGAGCTTTTTAAGCATTACTATCAGCATAACATTAGAAAAGCCGAACCTATTCGGCTCGGCCTTTTTTAAGTTAATAACGTTTTAGTTGGTCACTACTAGTGAACCATCGGCGCAATATGTAGATAAGTTAACACACCTATCATCGCGAGACTGAGACACTGGACCATCCAGGAATTCTCAGACTGAAACGTCATCTTATTGTCTTCTAAATTTGACATAATAACTTAAAGTTAAAAGAACTGAGGAAGTTACCTAAACTCTCACCATAGCTCTACGTTGTACATTCTCTGGTGTTTACTTAGTTTTATTTCACCGAGTTGTAGAAAGTACGATGAGAAGTTAGGCAACTTCCTGTGGAAGCCATCTAAGCTCTCACCACAAGGACATAATTACACGTACTTGTTTCGGGTCGTCGTGACCAAAGATCTGATTGCAAAACTACGCTTAGTTTTCTCTGAACTTCAGTTCAGTTCAAACTCCAGCCTGTTTTTCACGCAGATCTTTGGTCACTTTGGACCTCGATGAGAACTTAGATGACTTCCGAAAGAACTATTTCTAATTCCTATTTTATTCCTTACGGATCTTAATAGGACAGGAGGCGAATCTCACACGCGACTACGTGAGACGCAAGAAAGGCGAATCGCTTGCGCGATTCGCCTCCTGTTACCCATAGTTTATACTCCCTGTCACCACTTACAAGCCTGCCCTGTGTATAACTATGAACAACAAAACATTTTGCTAAACGATATAAAGTGACTAAATAATGAAAAACAGACTTCTAAAGAAGTCTGTTTTTCTGACAAGTTTGTCTAATCAATGAGGAAGTGACTTGTATTAGTTACTTCTGTGATGAGTCTTCTCCGGCCCGTCCTAGGAACGGGACGGCCTCCGAAGAACCAAAATCATAGTCGGCTTTGCCTCCTTGATTTTGGCTACATCATCTTTACATCGATGTTCACTCCCGATGGAAGTGAGAGGTTTGTTAGTGCCTCTACCACTTTAGGACTCGGATTGAGAATGTCGATCACACGCTTGTGAGTTCGCATCTCAAACTGTTCTCGCGCGTCCTTGTGCACGAAAGTTGAACGGTTGACCGTATACTTCTTAATTTCTGTCGGAAGCGGAATTGGTCCAACCACGTTTGCGTCAAAGCGCATAGCAGTGTCAATAATCTGCTTCACTGAAGTATCGAGGATTTTATGCTCATAGGCACGTACTCGAATGCGAAGCTTATTGATTGCTCCTGCCGCTTTATCTGATGTAGTGTCTGTAGCCATAATAATGTGGAGTTAAGTTAATCGTAGAATTACGCAACAATCTTAGTTACCACACCAGCACCTACAGTCTTACCACCTTCACGAATAGCAAAGTTTTGCTGTTCCTCAAGCGCTACTGGAGATACAAGCTTTACCTTAAAGGTTGCAGTATCACCAGGCATAACCATTTCAGTACCTTCAGCGAGTGTTACATCTCCAGTTACGTCAGTTGTACGTACGTAGAACTGTGGCTTGTAACCTGAGAAGAATGGAGTATGACGTCCACCCTCGTCCTTTGAAAGTACGTATACCTCAGCTTCGAACTCTGTGTGTGGAGTTACTGAACCCTTAGCAGCAAGTACCTGACCACGGTGTACATCTTCCTTCTTAGTACCTCGTAGTAGGATACCAGCGTTGTCTCCAGCCTGAGCTTGGTCAAGCTGCTTGTTGAACATTTCAACACCAGTAACGGTAGTTTCGGCAGTTGCCTTGATACCAACGATCTCTACTGTTTCACCTACCTTCACCTTACCTCGTTCTACACGACCAGTTACTACTGTACCGCGTCCTTCAATTGAGAAGATGTCCTCAATTGGCATTAGGAATGGCTTGTCTAGTTCACGTTCTGGAGTTGGGAAGTACTCATCCATTGCGTTAACTAGTTCGATAACCTTCTTCTGGTACTCAGCGTCTCCTTCAAGAGCCTTAAGACCAGAACCTTGGATAATTGGAGCGCTTGCACCATCGTATCCACCCTTGGTAAGCATCTCGCGAAGCTCTTCTTCAACGAGCATGATCATTTCCTCATCGTCGACCATGTCGCACTTGTTGAGGAATACAATAATACGTGGTACACCCACCTGCTTTGCAAGAAGTACGTGCTCACGAGTTTGTGGCATCGCACCATCAGTAGCAGCT
>JBFHUT010000012.1:0-20880 GCA_041589935.1 Minisyncoccia bacterium | reverse complement strand
TATAGTGTGCCAAGATTGCTTGATGCGGTGATCAGTAATACGGTTCTGCGGGAAGTTATAGGTACGTATTTTCTCCGACCGATCCCCCGTACCAATCTGGTTCTTACGAGTCTCAGCGTGCTTACGCGCCTCTTCTTCTTCGTGTAGTGACTCAAGCTTAGCAGTAAGCATTGCCATTGCCTTCTCACGATTCTTGAGCTGAGATCGTTCACTTTGACAACGCACATCTATTCCGGTTGGTCGATGGATGAGACGCACTGCTGTTTCTACCTTGTTTACGTTCTGTCCTCCAGCACCCCCTGAGCGAGAGAACTCCATATCAATATCACTTGGATTGATCTCAATCGATGACTTTTTACGCATCGGCAATATGGCTACAGAAGCTGTCGAGGTATGGATTCGACCTTGCTTTTCAGTGGCTGGCACACGTTGTACACGATGTACACCGGTCTCGTACCGCAGATGGTTGTACACCTCTGGACCAAGTATTTCAAATGCTGCTTCTTTATAGCCTCCAGCTTCCGTCACAGAAGTATAAGAGGTTATACGTTGCCATCCTTGTATCTCAGCGTACTTGAGATACATATTGGCTAATTCCCCAGCAAAGAGTGAGGCTTCGTCTCCCCCAGCACCAGCCCGCACTTCGAGCATCACACCGTAAGGCTTAGCCTCTTCTTCTTTACTCGCCTCAATAATTCGATCCATTTCTGCAAATTGTCCTTCGAGCTGCTTTGTAAGCGTCTCAATTTCTTCCTTAGCCAACTCTGCCATGTCAGGGTCACTCGCTGCCAGCTCCTCTGCTTCACGGAGTTTTTGTAGCTCCACTTCAAACTGCGACGCTAGAAATTGCGTCTTTTGATTTTCTTTGAACTCGTTAAGTTTATCCTGGTCAAATTGCATATAGTCAGAACATACTACTTGAAAGTGTGTTTTTTACAATGGCCACGTTAAAGACCGCGAATCAGGCAATACCGAAACATTCACAGCGACAGTACCCGGAGCGAGGTCGTTGAGTCTTTGTTGGGTCGGGGCGTTTTCTCTCTTTAGATTAATTTCCTAAACAAAACACCACCTTTTAAGTGGTGTCTGACTTGGTTCCAGGAATTTGCGCTAGGAACTGCGCAAATTCGGAACTGACCTAGTTTTTAGAGAGAGCTCTGCCCGACCATAAAAACGGAAATGCCCTTGTGGTGAAATAAACAATAGTCGCTTACGCTCTTTTGTTTATTTATTCTTTTTACCGGCTTTGGCAGCACGCTGCTTGAAGCGATCTACACGTCCCGCAGTGTCCATAACCTTCTCCTGTCCAGTGTAGAACGGGTGTGAAGAGCTGGAAACATCAACGTAAGCGATTGGGTATTCCTTGCCATCAGTCCACTTGTCAGTAGCTTCAGTTTCAATAGTAGATCCCACTAAAATTCGCTCGTTGTTTGAGTTATCTTGGAAGATTACCATGCGGTAATTTTCTGGATGAATGTCTTTTTTCATATTACAAATACTTCGGCGTTCCCGGTGAGACGGCGGGAAAATTTCATATAAATTCTCCCGCCGTCTCTGGAATATAATAAATGGGAACACCTAATTTCTTGTGCCGGACACTATAACAGATGTCTATTTTTTCGCAATACGCAAAAACAAATACCAAAAAACCATCACGATCAAACCAACAACATCTACTATTTTCCAGAGAAACAACCACCAAAGACTTGGTTGGAAAAAACTACCGTATAGTACCTGCACAAAATCAGAGACGCCAAATGTTATCAAAACAACAGAGGAAAAAATTCCCAATTTTTTATACTTTTTTCCGTATCTGTCATTGATAAACAGTACTAATAATCCAAGCGCCACCCAAAACAATCCTTCGATAAAATTAAATTGTTCCGATGACAAGTATTCCGGCATATTTATCTTACTGCGCCAAAATCTGTATCTCCTGTGCTAAGCGTGACTTACGATTCATCACCTGATCGCCATAAAAAGCATTGGCTGGATTAGTAGCTCCTCCCCAACCAGCGTAATATCTGAGCGCCGCTAAACGATCTCCACTATAAGTACCATTCGCTCCGTTATCACGAAGTAATAGAGCAGTCGCAATAAACGCATCTTGGTTATTAAATGGATTTGCTGGCAATTTTCCGCCATTGATGCGGCGAATAGCGTCTGAGTTCTTATCATATGTCCAACCACTGCCGTTGTTCACGATTCCGCCATAAATCGCCCAGGTAGATGGAATAAACTGCGATGGACCCATGGCTCCTCCCCAACCTACCCGCTGGCCTCCCTGTATAATCGGACAAGACACGGTGCGAGAGTAAGGATCAAACCCTAGGATATTTGCTATCGCTAGGAAGACCGGCTCGTCTCGAGTAGGATGCATGACTGGCCTTGAACTATGGCTGTCTGTAAATAAACAACTGCCTAAGTTAGAACCAATGTTTGTTTCTTGTTCTAAGATAGCCAAAATTAGAGCAGAGCTCACCCCAGTTACACCCGAAGCATACTGCGCCAGTCTAACTGCCTCAGGAAAAGGAATTCCACCTCCTCCTCCCAATAGCTCAAAGAGCGCACTTCGAAGTTGAGCGGCTGTCTTACGCTGTGAATCCAAAAGTGTCTGGTAAGCTTTTTCTTCTCCCTTGGTGACAGTTAAAATCTTTTCTTTCTCAGCTTCTTTTCTTTCAATCTCACCTTTCTGCAGTTCTTGTATACGCTTCATCTCAGCTTCGGTCTGTTGCTTAGTTTCCAACTCGTTCTTTTGCTCAACCGTATCTCGCCTAATACCGTGCAGTACTGCCAGCGATTCATTAAGTGATTCTTTAATAGACTGAAAGGTAGCAACATCAGTAAAGAACTCTGAGAAGCTCTGCTTACTCAACATAACCTCCACTAGAGTATGTTCCTCTAACATGGCCGACTTACGAATCAAATCTGCTAATGAGGTCTGTTGCTTGGCTAAACGCTCAGCTAAAATATCCAGCACTACCTCCTTCTCTCCAATCTGGTCAGATAACTGCGCGATCGCTACTGCTCGTGCTTGAATACCCAACTGGGCCTTTTTAATCTCACCTTCGATAATAGAGATGTCTCGCTCAAGCGATTGTCGTTCCTGCTGCTTGTCCTCTACTAACCTTTGTTGAGTAAGAATTTGACGCTCGACATTTTGGAGTTCTGTTTCTAGTCTTTTCCTCCGCTCTGACTCAGTCTCACTAGACACAGTCGTTGGCGGTACCAATAATACCAACACTAAAAAACCGGCCATGACTGTACGTATCATGCCGGTATTATAGCAAAGCTTTGGCGAGAACAACCTCGACAGACAGCTCTATTTCTCTTCTTCTGTATCAGTTTTTCCTTTCTTTTCTACCTCAATAGCTGACATGTCTACTGTAGCCACCTCCTCTTCTTCTACTTCTTCTTTGATAGCACTCACTACCACCACCGCTTCGTCAGCTTCTTCTTCTACAGCTACCCCCTTTGGTAGCTTGATATCTCCTACTAAAATCTTGTCTCCGGCTGCAGCCAAACCTGAAATATCAACATCAATATGAGCTGGCAGATCGTTAGGCTTAGCTGACACAGTCAAATCATGAAGGACCTTGTTAACTACTCCTGCTTTAGATTCCTCAACTGGTGCTTCACCCACTAGATGTACTGGCACGTGGGTAGTCACTTCTTTATTTTGGTCTACT
This sequence comes from Minisyncoccia bacterium, assembly GCA_041589935.1. Lineage (GTDB taxonomy): Bacteria > Patescibacteriota > Minisyncoccia > Phycocordibacterales > UBA918 > OLB19. Next base: position 17,191 of record JBFHUT010000012.1, on the reverse strand, counting down.
ACGTAGAAATCGACGTGCATCACCCTTTGCTTTACTGGATTAAAATCAACTCCCTTAATCAGCACATCAACTGGCTTACTGAGTCCCGAAAGTGACACGACTGTTGCTTCCCCAGCCTCCTTAAGAACCTTATCAAATTCCTTGCCGTCAATCGCTACTGCCATTGGCTCCTGCGTTGGTCCGTACACCACAGCCGGCACCCCTCCATTTACTCGTAACTCATCAAGTTTCATTGTTTCGTCACGCGACGTCACAGATAATGTCATTGTCATACCCTTATAGCGTAGCACAACTTCAGAAATTGCCCAGAGTCCCGCAGTACTCCCCAGCATCATCAATATTGAAAGTGGCTAATGATATACTCACAATGTATGTCACAACAATACGATTTTGTTGCCATCGGCGACATTCTCATCGATGCATTTATTCAACTAAATATAGACCAGGCCGATGTTTCTATCGACCTTGATACTGGTCGCAAGACACTCCACATGCCGTTCGGTGGCAAACTACCATACGACAATGTGACCGTGGTGCCAGCAGTAGGAAACTCACCAAACGCAGCGGTATCAGCCCATCGACTAGGCCTCGAAACCGGACTTGTAACCAATCTTGGTAAAGACAAGTTTGGCAAGGAGTGTCTGGATGCACTGCGCCAAGAAGGAGTACACACTGATTTTGTGAAAATTCACGAAGATAAATCTACTAATTATCATTACGTCCTCCGCTACGGACCAGAACGAACCATTCTTATTAACCACGAACACTACCCATACTCCCTTCCTGACTTTCCGGTAGCCCCAAAGTTTTTCTACTTCTCTTCCGTGGGCGAACATGGTATCCCATATCACCACGAGATTGCGGAGTACGTAAATAACAACGACACCAAAATGGCCTTTCAGCCTGGAACCTTCCAGATCAAGGTCGGATACGAGGCAATCAAAGATGTGTACGAGGCATCAGAAATCTTCTTCTGCAATAAGGAGGAAGCGCAGGAGATTCTTAGCTCAACCGAGAAACATGTCCCTACCCTGGTGCGCGCTATCCGAGAACTAGGTCCGACCATCCCAGTGATTACCGACGGGCCAAACGGTGCTTACACCGTCGACGCTGATGACCAAGCTTGGCACATGCCAATGTATCCGGATCCAGCCCCACCAGTCGACCGTACAGGCGCTGGCGACTCATTCTCTTCTACTTTCACCGCTGCGATTATTCTTGGTAAAGATCCAGCTGAAGCACTCGCTTGGGGACCGATCAACTCCATGAATGTAGTACAACACGTTGGAGCTCAAGCTGGTCTTCTCTCCCGTGACAAGCTACTTAAGCACTTAGACAATCGCCCAGATTTCTATGTAGCATCAAAGATCGACTAGAAGCAGATGCTTGTATAAAAACTTAAAAAAGCCGAGTGTTACTCGGCTTTTTTAAGTTATAGGGTCTGTTCTAAATTAGTTTTTGCGCTGCCGCCACAATAGCTGGAGTATCCATGCCAAAGTGTGAGATAAGCTCATCTGGTTCACCTGATTCACCAAAGCGATCGTGCACCCCGACTCGTACCATTCTGGTTGGATTTACCTCAGATAGGTGCTCGGCCACAGCACTGCCGAGACCACCAGTTATCTGATGTTCTTCGACAGTTACCAATGCTCCGTGCTCAGCCGCAAAGGCTTCGAGAGCTTCGGTGTCGAGTGGTTTAATGGTGGCCATATGTAGTACCGAAGCTCCAATACCCTGTCGCTGTAGTTCTTCCGCCGCCATAAGTGAATTAAATAAGAGAGAACCAGTTGAGACAATCCCCACTTTCTTCTCATGTACTTCGTTTCTAGAATACATACGCTGTGCTTTACCAATTTCAAATGGTGATTCTGGTGTTGTCACGACCGGCGTGGCACTACGTCCCAACCGGAAGTACAGAGGCCCTTCATACAAGGCCGCAGCTAAGGTCACTTTGCGCGCTTCGTGCACATCAGCCGGCGCGATCACCACCATGTTGGGAATCACTCGCATGATAGCCATATCCTCAATCGCTTGGTGTGTAGCGCCGTCTGGCCCCACCGACACTCCAGCATGAGCACCGACGATCTTCACATTACTGTCGTTATATGAAAGTGTAGTTCGTACCTGCTCCCAACTTCTTCCTGGTGAGAACATCGCGTAAGAAGCCGTGAAAGGAATTTTACCCATCGCCGCCATACCTGACGCGACTGAAATAAGATTTTGCTCGGCAATCCCGATTTGCACAAAGCGCTTCGGAAACTCATTGGCAAACTTGTGTGTTTGGGTGGATTCTGTTAAATCACAACAAAGTGCTACTACGCGCTCGTCACGCTTCCCAGCTTCTAAGAGCCCATCACCGTAACCGTAACGAGTCGGTATCCGCTCGACAGTATCAGGTGTGAGGTTTGGTTGTAAATGATTTGCAAACATAAAACTATGAAATATCTGAAGCTTCTATTGTATCGGCTAAAGTACGGAGTTTCCTGAGCGCCACCTCTGACTGCTCATCTTTATCTACCCGATCTTCTGGCCCCTTCCCTGGCGGATTACCATGCCACCTAAAGTCACGCTCAAATACATCGACTCCCTTAGAGGCCACCGTGTGCGCAATAATTACTGACGGCTGACTATACACTGACTGAGCTTTTCCGATAGCGTCATTAAGCGAGCGAAGATTATGACCATCAACTTCCTGCACATCAAAGTTAAACGCTTCAAATTTCTCTGCTAGTGGTTCAAGTGGCATTACGTCCTTAGTGTAACCGTCAATTTGAATACCATTACGATCTACAATCAAAATCAAATTGCTGAGCTTTTCTTTTCCAGCTAACATCAATGCTTCCCAGATCTGACCCTCATTTAACTCACCGTCACCAGTTAAACAATAGAAAAACTTAGACGAGTACGGGTTGTCCATACGCTCTGCAATAGCCATTCCGACCGCTTGCGATACACCCGAACCAAGCGGACCAGAGCTGGTCTCAATTCCTGGCAAAGTGCCACGATGGGGGTGCCCTTGAAGTCTACTACCAAGCTTGCGCAGAGTCATTAACTCTTCCACCGGAAAGTAGCCCGCGTGAGCGAGAGTGGCATAAAGTACCGGACAGACGTGACCATTGGAGAGGATGAGTCGATCGCGCTCTTCCCAATCAGGATTTTGCGGATCGTGGTTCATAGTTCCGAAATACAGCATCGTTAGAATATCGGCCATACCGAGAGGACCGGCGGTGTGACCACTCCCAGCTTCAGTTAACATTTCAATAATACTCTGGCGAATTAGATTCGCCTTTCGTTCGAGGGATCGAACTTCTTCAGAAGAAAGGTACTGCATATAATTGCTAGTATAACAATAGAAACAATCAGTTAGAACGACTAGCAGTTAATAAGTTTACTTAACTCCTCCTGCGCTGCCTCTGGATCAGGCTGTAACACAATTGCTGAACCACAAATAAAACGATCTGCTCCAGCCTCTTTCAACCTTACAATAGTATCTTTGTTTACGCTCCCATCAATTGAAATTAGTGTGTTGGGAAACCTGTCTTTGCACTCCCTGATCTTATCGAGTACAACTTCATCAAAAGGTTGACCTTGAGACCCGATTTCATAAATCCCCATCAGCTGAATATAGTCAGCGTATTCAGCATACGTGAAAAGTGTTTCGAGTGGAGTATCGCCATGCGCGCTCACCCCGAGCGACACCTTGGTCTTCTCATCAAAAATCCTAAAGCTATCAAGCGAGAGCGTCTCGACATGAAACACCAACATATCTGCCCCCGCTTTTATCCACTCTTCCGCCGCTTTGATTGGATCTGCCACCATCAGGTCAACTTCCAGAGTATACGCATCTAGTTGTGACTTTACTGACATAGGATCACCACTTGGATCATATGGCCATGATACAGTCGGTGAAAATATACCGTCTACCAAATCAAGCTGAATCTCACGAGTAAACCGCAGCTCCGAGGAAAACTTAATCACCTCATCCTGACTCTTAGGAATAATCGCTGGTACGACTGGTGAATATTTCATGATTTAACCTTTTTAGTCATTTTTTCTAGCTTCTGGTTGCGCCGTTGGTATTTCTGGTCAGGTAGCATGTCAGTATGAAGCCATTCCCAAATCACCTGCTTAGTGAGGTTAATGTCACTAAAGCGCGCGCCGATTGATAGCACATTAGAATCATTATGTTTACGAGACAAAGCTGGGATAGAATCATCACCGCCGTAGTAAACAGCAGCTCGCACATTAGGGAAACGATTGGCCATCATGGCTTCACCTTGTCCTGATCCGCCAAAAACAATTGCCCGATCTTGCATTGGCTTCTTACTCACAGACTCAGCCGCTAAGGCAACAAAATCTGTAAAATCATCCTCGGCGTCATAATCACAGGCACCGTGATCAATCACCTCATAACCCTCACCCTGGAGCCAAGCAGAGACAGCTTCTTTGTGTTCGAAGCCAGCATGGTCAGTGGCAAGGTGAATGATCATAGAAAATTACTTTGAAAGTTGTTTAGCAACTGCCGCTACGTGCTCTACCAGAGTCTGTGTGTAGCTAGTTTCATTATCGTACCAAGCGAGTACTTTCACCAGATTTCCACCCACGACCCTCGTAAAAGAAAGATCAGCAATTGAACCAACTCGGGCACCGATGATATCCGAAGAAACAATTGGTTCTTCAGTGGCTGTGAAAATTCCTTCCCACTTTTTTTCAACTGCTGCTTTGCGCAGCGCGTCATTCACCTCCTCAACCGTGGTCTCCCGCTTAGCGATAAAGGTGACATCTACGATTGAACCAACAGGCACTGGCACGCGCATGGCGATACCGTCGAAGTTCCCTTCAAGCTCAGTATGAGCCTCAGTAGTAGCAATTGCAGCTCCCGTTGATGATGGGATGATATTAAGCGCCGCCGCTCGACCTGAACGAACATCCTTCTTTCCAGGACCATCAACCAGTGCTTGGGTAGAAGTGTAAGCGTGTACAGTATTGAGCACAGCCTTTTCGATTCCAATCGCTTCTTTTAGCACAGCGATTAGTGGACTAGTAGCGTTAGTAGTACATGAGGCATTAGATGAAATCTCACAATTTGCCAGTTCTCCATCATTGACACCCATTAATACTGTGGCCCCTTTCACTCCTGAAGCAGCCGCATCGTCCTTAGCTGGGGCAGAAATCACTACCCGCTTAGCTCCAGCAGTGAGATGCTTCTTACTTCCTTCGAAGCTAGTGAAGAAACCAGTCGATTCCACTACCACGTCGACCTTGAGATCTCCCCAAGGTAATTTTTCAGGATCACGCTCTTGGGTAAATGCCACCTCTTTACCATCGACCTTAAGTTTACCGTCAGACACTTCTACCGAGAAAGGACTACGGCCATAAACTGAGTCGTACTTTAGTAAGTAAGCCAAATTATCGAGATCACCTAGATCGTTGATAGCGACTACTTCAAAATCACCATGACCAAAAGCCGAACGCATGAAGGTGCGACCGATTCTTCCAAATCCATTAATTGCTACACGTACCATATTTAATAAAAATTAACTAACTGTTGCTACTATACAGCCAATCCAGATTCACTTCATTAGTGTTATCCTCACCCGTTGCGCTTAAGTCTGATTAGGTAAAAAAGGATGATAATAAAAATAATCAGTATTATGATACCACCAAACAACCAAGGAGCATGTTCAAATAATAAATCAGGAAAGATGGGCTTATCAGATTGCCCAGTCTCTTCCTCAACCTCCACAAAGCTGATCGGCACCTGATAGGTTGCAACCACAAATGCTTGGTAATCATAGATTTCTAGTTTGGCCTGCGAGCGCCCCACCACCCCTAACGCCCCTACCGTCGCCTCGTAAGCTGAACGGTCGGGGTTTAAGCGCAGTAAGAATGACTGGGCCTGTCGTGTATTCGTCGGATTAAGCACTGTCACAATAATCGATTTCAAATTCCCTGCCACTGCGGCATACGGCACAAGTACGGTGAAATTCTGACTGTAGTCTAACTTAATATCATTATCACCAAAGACGTAGCGCTTGCCGTTCTGCATTAAATAAACCTCTCGTGGCTCAGGCATCTTCATTTCAATCGTCACTCGTTTTTTATCAATAGTGGAGGTTGCCTCCGGCACTAACTCGGGCACCTTGATCGTCTCTCGACTTGATGACTGGTCGGCAGACTCTGCATTATCGGAAGCAGAGCCAGACCGGTACACCATAGCTACCGCTCCCGAAGAAATGTTTCCTTGTTGATCGTAAACAAAGGCTGTGTAATAGACAGGTGAGAATTGCCCCAGCACCCCTCTATCCTTTACCGACTCCCCGTCACCCTGATACGCAATTGCCCCATCATTAGGAAATTCAGGAAAACCTAAGTGGCTACGTACCACTCTCACCTGAGCAATATCTTCTCCGACTGGTAATCGCCAGCTCAAATCAACATCTTCGCCATTTTGAATAGCTACAAATTGGCTCACATTAGTCGGTGAAACAGCTACCTTATAGGAAAGAGTTGTGAAGCTACCCGACTTCAACACAGTCTGACGGTCACGTGCGTTATAGCCAATAATTTCATACTCATAACGAGTACCTGGTTCTAAATCAGTGATCAAGATAGAGTGATCACGCAAGTACAAATTACTAGTGACATAACCCAGCTCATAGGCAGCGGTTCTACCCCACCTTACCTCAATCCGCGCCGGCAAAGCTGTAGTTAAATCCAAGCTAGTGGTAGACACCCCCTCAGTAATAAACAGCTCGTCTAGCACTACTCGTGAGGCAGTACCTTGGGTTTGGGTTGAAATGGTTGAGGTCGGAGTGGGTGGCACTACTGGAACTGCTAGAGTAGTGGTCGCTAGAGCGTTTGAGGAAGATGAGTAATTAAAACTGGTATCAAAAGCGCGTACAGTATAACTATAGGTGGTACTAGCAACTAATCCCGAGTCTGAATAATTGAGTAAGGTTGTAGTAGCAATATCCGACCCATCTCGGAACACCACATAACCACCAACCGCTACTGTATCTGTAGCTGCAGTCCAGGTAAGGTCAATCTGAGTAGAGGCTACTGGATCGACAGTAGTCAGAGTCGGGGTAGATGGCGGCAAAAGATCGGTTCCACCTGTGACCGTTAGTTGAATATCAAAATCTACCTGAGCATGAGCCGGCGTCGTAATTAAAGTAAGTAAAAGTAAAAAGACAACTAAGCGTCTCATTGCTCACTATTATACCCCAGGCGCCCCTCTCTTGTGCAAAGGACAATTCACCTACAACGGTAACGCAGTGACTGTGGTAGTAGCGACGTATACCCCTGCGACTACACCCGCTGCACCACCAACTCCGGTCCTAAACTTTACAGTAGTGGTAGCACCATTTGGATGATTAGCCCCGCTTCCCTCAGCAATGAGTTGCGAAGTATTAGCCAAACCGTCCCAGCAAGCATTTGCCGTATCGATTGCTGATACGTTACAGTTGCCTCCGCCGTCATCCATAAATAACTGAACAATATCTACTCCTTCGGGAGAAAAACCAAAGAAAGCATCTGCTGCACCATAAGTGAAGAAAAATGACGGGGTAGCACCGGGGTCATAGTCAGCAATACTGTTAGCGCCACTTTGCATGGCCGGATCTCCCTCTGCCGCAACTAAAAGCTGATAACCAGCCGGACTATCAGTGGTGACCGTAAACGTAGACTGTCCATTAGACAACCCACCGGTGAGACCAGAAATATTTGGCGACATCACCACATTACCAGTCGAAGCCAGACTCAAGAAAACCTCCTGCATCTGCTGATACCCAGCGCGCAAAGAATAACTCGCACTAGCAGATAGACCGGTCGCAGTTTCTCCGACCGTGCTTTCTTGTATATACGAAGTAGAACTAGAGAAGCCCCCGCCAACATTAATACTGTCGCTTTGTAGTTGATAATTAGTACTAGAACGAACTTGAGCTGAGGCAATATTAAGTAGCGCCAATACCAATACTGTGAGGACTAATGACTGCCAGCTTGATTGTAAGAACGATAGACTTTTCATAGTTAGACATCTCGCCGCTTAAATTCAAACGTACGGAAAAATGCTCTCACACTGAAAATAATAACAAACAAAATTACAAACAAACCACCTACTATCCTCCACGGCAAGACCCAGAAAGAATATGAGATTTCGTCGACCACATCATTGTAGCCACGATTAATCCTGGCGGTGGCATTATAACGACCGAGCAAAAACTCGCGATCCCACGTCACTTCTCGCGAACGAAGCGAGGACGGTAAGACAAACCACGGCTCAAGCTCCACAAACCCTACCTCCTCACCAAACATATTTCTTACCGAAATTTCTCCGTAGGGATTTAGGTGAACCGAACCAGTGTTTTCGGAGAGAATCGCAAACTCCACTGGCCCCGACTCATATACCTTCTTCTGATTGATAGTAGAGAAATCGATCAACTGACCCTCCTCAGTCACCTCCCCTGCCACCCGCAAGAATACCAACGACCCAACTCGAGCAATTACTGGTGAACGAGGAGCACCAGCCCCCGCTTCTGATTGGCTGTTTTGCACAGTCGAAACTAAAACACTACCATAATATCCACCAGGCTCGGCATCAGCCGGCACAGTAATAATCACTGGAATACGTGCCCGCTCGCCCAGGTCAAGAGTAAACTCATCCTCCGGAAAAGATATATAGTCTCTAATACTGTAAGGACCCCGATCATCACCCATTAGACTCACCGCACTACTACCATCCTTGCTACCAGTAATATCCTCGACTTCAAGCTTGAATGTACGATCTGAACTAATTCGATTAGTAACAGTGATTTCTTGCACGACTGTCTCTCCAGGTTTAATAAAAACCTCGGCCCGGCCTGGACCAACTACGAAATCGCCTACCTGGATATTGCCAGTAATTCGCTCTGAGGTGTACCAAGAAGGGGTTTTAGTTTCAGCTACGACCTCTTGCTCTGTAGTGGTAGCGGTACTAGTGGCTGACTGCGCAAAGACTTCTCCTGAAAATGACGCACTGAGCAGTGTTATTACACACAAAAACAGAATTTGTATAACTCTAGTAGTCATAATAAAGAATGACCCCAGGTTACCTTACTTGATGAAAAGCGACAAGGTAGCCGTCGCCGTGTAGGTATCAGCAGTTGGGAGTGGGCTGGAAGCACTTGGAACATTAACCTTAAACTGAATAGTAGAGGTGGAACCACTAACTGAGGCTGCGCTAGTATCAACGATTCTGAAACCAGCTACAGCCGGAGACTTCCAACAATTACCCTGATTAGACGTTAGAACATCACAAGCTCCACCATTATCTCTAAACGACCGGTCAGTATCTGCCGAAGAAGACGACATTACCGTGTAAGCGAACTGTGCAGCAGAACTGGCTGTCCAACCATATGATGGTTCTCCGGCCACATCTCCATCGTAATCACGAATTGCCTGACTGCCAGTAGTATCACCCAACATAGCATTAGGTGTGGTGTTGTCTTCAAACGCCAACTCGACGTAATACCCGGCAGCATTATTTGACTGGACGACAAACGAAGTGGTGCCTGTAGCATTACCACCAGTGGTACCAGCAATACTACCACTCATTGCTACGTTGGTTGGAGCAACCAAGAAAGAGCTTTCGTCCGTAACTGTTTGTCTCACAGTAAAAGTCGAAGACGCCACTGACTGACCATGACTAATAACCGGCTCGGCTAAAACAAAAGTGGCAAATAAGGACAAAACCGCTACCGCGCTGGTTACAAGGGCATAGCCAGCTATCTGACTGAGTGATATTTGTTTTAAATAATGAGTGAACATGGTGGGTAAGTTTAATAATAGTTAATGAGCCTAGTTAGATTGCTATCCATCAGTATAGCAATCTATCTTTGGGTGCGGCTTTTGTTTGTACACAATCATATTTTTCCTAATAAATACTAGACTCCCGTCTCTGTCGGTGCAGTGACCATTTCTTCTTCCGAGCCACCTTCCCTTTGCATAGCAGTAGGCACTTCTTCAACACCCTCGACTGTTTCTGTCGGTGCAGTGACCTCTTCTTCTGACTCTGACGGCGTCTCAACTACCACCTCTATACTCGAAGGACTAATATTATCTATCACCTCTACCGAAACTTCTTCGTCAGTGGTAGTAGCTACTCCAGAAACAGACTCTTCCAAGGTGGTGTCACTAGGTAATGTGTTTGTATTGGGAGCTGAATTATCCGAGGTAGCGCCAGAAACACCAGCATTGTCCAGCAAGCGACGCAAGTCATCTGCTGTCACACAGACTCCATCAACACAAATTTCGTCAGCCACTTCTACTCGATGTGCACGAAGTTCAAAGATTGATAGTACTCCATCAATGAAGTTTTCAGCTAGCATGACGAGTCGATCGAGGATCGTTTCACCCTTACCTTCATCTACCACTCGCAACAGATCGCTGGTACTTAAGGCACCCAGTGACGCCATCTGCTCTTCGTTAAACCACCTCTCCCCCCGCTCCACAAACATCACTACCTGACCCACTTGGACTTCATCGCCATTTGGTAGGTAGCGGGTTTGAGACGGAGTGGCGCGTAGTTCAGCAACAACAATAGACTTAGCAGTGTCAGTTGACGTACTGTAGCGTTCATCAACGATGTCATCACTAAACTGGTTGATATAGGTGTCAGAGTAGTAGCGAGTATCATCGAAGTCCTCAAGGGCAATACCAACCGTAGCACCAGTGCTGGTGGCTTTCATGGCCACTCCAGGAATAGATGAGAGCATCAGCTGGTCACCCCGCTTAATTGGACCGTTCTCATTAGAGAGAATGACTGGCACACGACCGGTAAGAGCGACTGGGTAAGGGGCTTCACCAGCGGTGAGTGAGGTGTCATCGAATCCAAGTAATAGACCTGGTTTGGTGGAGATGACACCGAGGACAATATCATTGTCTTCCTTATTAGCACGGTCGATAGAGAGACCACCGGTAAAGGACACTAATTCACCTGACTCTAGGTCAGTGCTGGAGAAGTAGTTTTCAGCGAGGTCAGAGTTACCTAAGTATGAAGAGACAGAAGAGATCCGGCCGGTGGTAGAAGCAGTACAGGTGCCATCATTATCGACACAGATACCACCGTTAGGGATCTGGAGGCCGGCCATAAGATTAGTCGAACCGTTATTGGCTCCAATAGTAGTAGTCCCAATGACTGTTAATTTGCTTGTTGGAGACGTAGTACCAATACCAACATTTACAGCGTATGCTCCAACACCCCCGAGGATAAGAGAATTACTTGTAGTGACCTGTGCATTGTATCCAATCGCTGTAGCGTTAGTAAGAGTAGCTGCAGTAGTAACGGAACCATCGGTATAACCAGCATTATGCCCAATAAACGTATTGTAAGTTCCAGTAGTTATCGATCGTCCAGCCAGACTACCAAAGAAGCTGTTATAGCCACCGTCAGTAGCAAAGCCGGCCTGATTACCCACAAATGTATTTTCATTAGCATCATTACTGTTTTGTCCTGCCTCTTTACCCAGAAACACATTTCTGTTTCCTGTAGCATTACTTAGTCCAGCATCGTGACCCATAAACACGTTATCATTACCCGTCGTGTTACCATCTCCAGCCGATTGTCCAATGAATGTGTTGGCATGCCCTTGTGTGTTGTAGTATCCAGCCTTACGTCCCACGAAAGTGTTGTTATAACCGGTGGTATTAGCCTGTCCTGAGTTATATCCTAAAAAGGTGTTTTGGTATCCTGTGTTGGTCGATGTCCCTGTTCCGATTCCTAAGAAAAGGTTTTGCAGAGTTGATGAGGCACTAAGGAACTTTGCTCCGCCCCAAAACAGCCAATTATTCCTATTGCTACTAGTCATAAAGTTAACCTCACCAAATGTTGAAGTAGCTATGGTGCTTGTTGCAGTAAAGTAAGATGCGACTACCTGCCCCGCTACCGACAACTTTGCATACGGCGAGGTGGTGCCAATACCCACCATACCTGAGTTTGTTACCTTAAAGACATTACTGCTAGCATTATTAAGACTAAAGATGTCCCCTGTACCTAGCTGAGTCGAAGAAGCAAGCACAACCGAGCTCGAGCCTATTATAGAGAAGAGGCTGTAACCACGACTGGTCTCGGTCGCTAAGGTTAGACGATCTGGCTGGAGATACTTGGTACGTGTTCCAGCGTCGCTGATGAAACTAGCACCAGTACCGGAATACTGATTAGCGTTAAGTGTAGTGTCAACGACTCCAGCGCTAATCTCGATAGCGTAACCAGTTCCGGCGCTATCAACAATGGTATTGTTTGCAATCACAGTCCGCTTAGTATCGCCAGTAACAAAAATCGTAGAGTCTGCACCGCTGCCACCGTTGTTGTACATTGTGTTACCAGTGATAGTTATATCATCAGCACTTCCTAATCTAATAGCGAACGAACTGTTGCTTATGAATGAGTTACCAACAATCGTATTACTAAAAGTATCACCTAGGTTAATTCCTTCGTTGTTACCTCTAAAGACATTGCCTGTGATATTCACATATGAAACAGCACCACCCAAGTTCAATCCGTGATAAGGAGAGCCAACCAACTCATTGTTGGCGATCCTTAAGAACTGCGTTAGAGAATCAACATATATATTTCTGTTGGTGTTTGGGCCAATCACGCTGTTAGTGATGGAGTTGTTTGCCGTCTCCCTGAGCCATACCCCAATACCCCGAAAATCTTTAACAACAACTTTATCAATTGACGACGAAGCAGAATTTACACCTAGATAAACTGCTGTGTGTTCACCACTTGTTTGATTTGAGCGATTTCCATCGAAATAAATGTTTGATACTGAGAAATTGGTAGTCGATGTAGCTGCGACGATGTAGTAGTTTCCTGACCCATTAAAATTATTACGCAGCTTGATGATAGTCCCGGCCCCTTGACCAGTGAGAGTGACATTATTTCCAATGATACGGACCGAACTGGAAGCGTAAGTAGAAGTACCAACAGTGTACGTACCTTCCATCAACATAACGGTTCCTCCCCCGGCGGCTGCCACTAAGTCGATCGCCTGCTGGATTTCTACTTCGTCGTTGGTTCCATCAGCAATGAAGTCAGCGCGGCCGGAGTAGTCTGAATCAACAGCAGCCACAATAGCAGTTGGACCAGATCGGTCAGTGGTGCTGGCTACTTTGCCGTAGATAGTGCCGTCAACCTCCAACGAGCCAGCAACATACGCGGAGTTGTATCGTTCAGCAGTAGTAAGTGAAGTCGGCGTAGATGAACCGACAGTAAGACGAGCAAGGGGTGAAGTGGTACCGATACCGATGTTTGCACCATCAAATACATAATTACCCGTACCCCCAACTTTTGAGAAAGTCAGATTTCCCGGATTATTGTTAGAAGCAACTTGCCAAATACTTGTGTCCCCAGAATTGATCCTTATCGTTGGAGCCGTCGCATGAAATACGCCGAGGGTTGCCCCTTGTGGACTGGTTCCCACCGTCACATTACCATCCCAACCAATGTTAAGGTAATTAGGTACATTGTTTGCTCCGAGACTTAAATCAACCGCATCAGTGGTCATAATGTACGGATTAGAACTAACTCCACCAATCGCCAATCTGGTACCAAGATTAAGTGGCCCTCCCAAGCTGGAGGTGTCAGTGGATGTGGCGACAATATAGCTAGTGGTGAATTTACCAGTTACGACTCCGTTACCTGCCACTGAAAGTTTCGCGTAGGGTGAGGTGGTGCCAATACCCACCATACCTGAGTTTGTTACCTTAAAGACATTACTGCTAGCATTATTAAGACTAAAGATGTCCCCTGTACCTAGCTGAGTCGAAGAAGACAGAGCGACTGATGAAGATCCGTAGATAGAGAAAAGTGAGTAACCTTTCTCAAAGGTTGAATCGATAGTGATATGGTCTGACTGGGTGTATTTAGTACCAGTACCAAGGTCATTAATGGCTGTTGCTCCGGTGCCTGAATACTTATTATTAGCAACAAGCGTGCCCACTGCCCCAGATCCAATATTGATAGCGTAACCAGTACCACCATTACCAATAATGCGGTTGTTAGTTATCATGACATAGTCAGAATTTTCAATTTCAATATGAGAAATACCCACAGCATCTCTATTGTTATTAATTAGCAGGTTGTCAGAAATGATCGTATTGTTATTGTCCGGATCATCGAGGATGATGGCGTAACGATTTGAATCAATGATGGTGTTATTAGTGATAACGTTCTGGGGAGAAGCCTGAACGTAAATTCCCATATTGTAGTTATTCTCTAATTGGTTATTAGAAATAATATTCCAGTTACTACCGTTAGTAATAGCAATTCCTCCACCATTAAAGTTTCCAGACCGAACAACTTGATTACCGGTAATCAAGTTGCCATCTGAATTATTAATATCAACTGCTTCTTCTATATCCATCAACAAAACACTGGCTAACGTCGAAGAAGAAACTCTCCAAAATCTTATACCCTGTCGTTTCTGGGAAGTATTTGTATCATTACCATCGATCTTTAAATCACGCACCACCACCCCATCCGCATTAGACACTAATAACATCGGGAAATTGGCCGAAAAACCGTTCATTAATTTAATAACGGTGGCTTTACCTTCACCAGTAAAAGTAATATTAGAAGTTACTATGTTAATTGAGTAAGAATCACTAGTAGTCGTACCAACATTGAACGTACCCTCAAGGAGCTGGACGGTTCCCCCGCCAGCAGCTGCCACTAAGTCGATCGCCTGCTGGATTTCTACTTCGTCGTTTACTCCGTCTGCCACGAAATCAGCGCGGCCGGAGTAGTCTGAGTCACTAGCAGCCACAATAGCGGTTGGACCAGAACGGTCAGTGGTGCTGGCTACTTTGCCGTAGATGGTGCCATCAACCTCCAACGAGCCAGCAACATACGCGGAGTTGTATCGTTCAGAAGCCAAGATTGAGTTTGGTGTACTTGATCCGATAGTTAAAAGAGCGAACGGCGAAGTGGTACCGAGACCGAGACGACCATCAGCTCCTAATCGCATCACATTTTTTGCTCCACCGTTACTCACTAGATTAAGCAGGTATCTAGTAGATGAGTTCGACTGAACAGAAACAGAGATACCATTAGCGCTTGTATTATTAGTATTAAAACTAGCAATGTTACCAGCACCTGCACCACTGACCGTCAGTACATCACCAGTGGAAGCAGCATAGCTTTGCGTCAAGCTAAGGATATTACTTGAATCGTTACAAGTGCCCAGCGTCTGACCACAATTAGAATTAAGTGTTGCCAACGCACCGGTAACATTTAGAATGGCGCCAGAAGCATTCGTGATATTGTTACGAGCCAAACGTAGATAATTACCACTTTCACTACGAGTTGTAGCGGTGGTAAGGCTTCTAGTCGGAGCAATATTAATAATTGAGCCCGAATAGTCAGCCGTAATGCTAGTTGCAGAATTAGTAACCCTGAGAGCAGAAGCAGTAGTTGCTCCGTTTGGAATAGCGGCAGTAACCGCTGCTCCGGTCGTTAGACCAAGTGCCGACAATCCAACACCTGTTGTTACAGTATTTGCATTAAGCGCTGTTCCAGTTGTATTGGCAACCGTAATGCTGTTTCCACCAGTAAGACCAGTAAAACTTAATCCCGAACCAGCCGTGGCCGCCTGATTGATGTTCAATAGCGCTCCTGTTGAACCGGTATCAAGATTACTAAGTTGCAACAAACCAACTGAGTTATTGTTAGTGGCGTCGTTAGCTTGAGAGACAATTAGTGGATATGTGCTTCGTCCAGCACTAGTAAGACTCGAGGCAATAGTCAATGTATTTGCGTCTCCAGCGGCCAAGGTAGTGTTGCCAGTAAGTGTTCCACCTAAAGCAACCGCGTTTACAGTACGAGTAAGACCGTTACTGAATGTGAGCGGACTTTCGTAGTCGGTTCCAGCAATAGCTGCTGTAACATAACCCGTAGCAGTAGTTTTTAACAGTGCACTAGCAATCCCAGAGACAGAAAGTTTTGACGTCGCCAAACCAGTAAAAGTACTGGTGGCATTTGTACTGGTAGCAGTAAAGAACGGGGCCTTGAATTCTCCCGTAGAAAGTAGCGTTGCTTTAGAGGCGTTTGAAGCTCCCAACATTAGAGAGTTACTAGTATTGTTAACAAGACTTAGACCAAGCGCAACGGCCTGATCAGCTGTAACAGTATTTCCATATCCCACAGCCAGACCAGTAACATTGGAGCTGACCGTGTTTCCAGTACCAATTGCTACGTTATTAACAGTACCGCTGACATCATTGTCATAACCAATCGCAGCTGAGTATCCAGCCGAAGCAGTGTTAGTATTAGCACCACCTATAATAATTGTTGACGGACCGGCCAAACCATAAGACAACACATCAACTCCACCAATGCGATATGCACGGTTGCTGGCCATTGATATATATCCCGCAAAAGTACTAGTGGCACTAACGTCATTAGCGGTGAAATAACGAGCAGACACGCTACTGGTGGCATTGAGAGCGGTAGCAGTAAGAGTTCCGGTCATCACCCCATTACCGACCACTGAGAGCTTCGCATATGGCGAAGTGGTGCCGATACCGACATTTCCACCAAAATATGAGGCGGTGGTACCATCTGTATAGATGGCGTAGTTGTTATTTGAACCAATCGACATCTCATCGACATATAAACCATAGTTGTTGGTGAAGGTGCCGGAAGTGTGATCCTGGACATAAAGCGCCCGGTAGTCATTGATCGTGTTTCCTCCGTGACTGAGGCCTTCAATTTGTAAGCCCCTTAAGTTAGAGATGGTCGCTCCCCCAGCCGCACTCTCTTGGTTAGCAATCGATAAACCCGTCGCTAGTGTGACTGTACCCGTACCACCAGAAAACCGAACCCCCATCCGGCCGGCTGAGATGCCACCTGCTAAACTACCAGCAGTCAAATCACCGGCCCCGGTATAGTACGCAAAAGAATTAAAACCAAAGTTGAAAGCCCCGCTACTTTGATTATTAGCAACATTATTTACCACTGCCAATGATCTTTTCGCACCAGCAGTAGAACTAGATTGAGCATGAATAACGACAAAATCACCAACGTCAGCAGTACCAAATGGAGTATTAGACTCCTCACCAAAGACTACATACTCACCTGGGCCAGCAGTGATGATATTTTCTCCCGAGCTAGATGCAACTTTGAAGATCGGATTAAGAGCACCGCTGCTAC
>JBFHUT010000011.1:0-21104 GCA_041589935.1 Minisyncoccia bacterium | reverse complement strand
TCCCCCAGCTTCTTTTACTGTTTGATCACCAGGTTGAAGAAAGAGGTGGTAGGTATTAGCAAGTGCAGCTTGGTTACCAACATAGTCACGCATGTCTTCGGGCTTGATACTTTTTACGGTCCCTTTGGTGCCGACCACGATGAAGGCAGGGGTCTCGATATCTCCATGAGGAGTACGAATCACTCCCGCTCTCCCTAGAGTGCCTGCCTGACGCTTTATGATTTCAAATGTGATTGGTTTTGACATAAGGTGTAAACAGAACACCGGCATAATCTAGCCGGTGTTCTTAGTCCAAGAATCTAAAATATTACTTAATTTCTAGCAACTCGATTGCAAAGACTAATGTTGCGTTACCTGGAATTGGACCAACTCCCCGCTCTCCATAGGCCATCTCTGGCGGGATAACCAACATGCGCTGACCACCGACTTGCATTCCGATTAATCCCTCGTCCCAACCCTTGATTACTTGACCAGTACCGACGTTAAATTCAAATGGCTGTCCTCGCTTTTTAGAATTATCAAACTCCTGACCAGTTTGCAGAGTTCCAATATAGTGGACCGCTACCGTATCACCTTTCTTTACGGCTTCACCAGTTCCAATCTTTACATCATCAATTACCATACTATTTAGATTACCTTTATTATCAGCTGCTGCTCTAAAAGCCTCAACCCTATCTCTCGTAACGTTTCCAGAATTATTGACAATTACAACGCCAGGATCGTTTGAACTTATAACTTGCGCCTGTTGAATCTTGTCCCCCATACTGAGAAAAGTTGACTCAACTTGGGTGAGATAGATAGCAAGAGCCATAAAGAATACAGCTGCTCCGGCCCCGATTAGCTCAAATTTGTTAAACATACTTAATATAATTATTGGTTCATCATAGCGATTTTTGATGAAGTTGCAACTTGTATATCCAGCGGCAAAGAACCCTGGACTATGTACTTAGCCAGATCTGGATGGCTCCTTTTGGCTAAATTTCTAAGAACTGTGGCGTGCTGTTTGTTAGATACTAGTGACGGCTGGGAAAGATTATTCACAGTTGATACTGGGATGAGACTTATGGTTGGACTCATAGAAAAACTCAGGTGGAGCAACAAACCATTTTGAACTTCGGAAGAGAAATACTGATCAAATATATAATTGCCTAATGAGTAAAATACTGGCACGCCATCAATTAAATCTACATCTTGAACAACGTGCGGATGATGTCCCACTATTAAATCTACACCTGCTTGAACCAGTCCTTTAGCAAACTTTTTTTGAATATTATTATGAACTGTTTCGTATTCATTTCCCCAATGTATGTAAACAAACTGATAGTTACTACGCTTAGAGGCGAACTCTAAAACACTTTCAACCTCTGCTTGAGTGGGTAATTTTTCTAAAGCATGAATTCCAATTATTGCAATAACTGTGTTGTTCACTGTGAGGAAAGTGACAGAATCTTTACTAAGACGCTTTGGATGACCAAAAACGATCAGATCAGCGTTTTCTAGACTGCGAGTAGTGGAAAGAAATCCGCTAGCGCCAAAATCATAACTGTGATTATTTGCTAATGATAAATGCGTAAAGCCAGCTCTCAGCAAAAAACCTAAGCTACTGGTCGGAACAGAAAATTTTAGTTGTCTCGGTGGTGTTGGCTGATGAAGATCTGGTACACTAGCCTCAAAATTACCTACCACAAAAGGATTAAGACCAAGAGTCTTGAAAGAAAGTCCTGTAAAAGGATAATCTCCTCCTTTAGACTGCATCAAAAATTCAAGATTTCGAGCCAGCATGACATCGCCGACAAAGATGATTGACTCGTGCGGCTTAGGTGCGAAGGTGAAACGAGCTGACATTGGTTTAGCTTTTGCCACAGCTTTGACTGGTTTAACGAAGTCCTTGATTTTGCCATAGTTATGATCTGGCACCTCAAAGTACAGATCATACGACCCAAGCTGATAGCAGAGTAGACAAACCAAAACGGACACTAGAATCTTTTCCCATCTCACAACAGACTAAATTGCACACTAGGGTGAAAAAAACCCACCTTGCTTATATACATATAAAAAAGTAGTCCGGTTGCTGCAAGAAGGACAGATGTTATCCAGATAGATAAGTACTGAAAAAAAGTTACTTTTCTGACTTTACTATGCGGACTAACAGCCTCTTGTAGTTCAGCATCTATTCCAAGTAGAAGCGAAATCTCTTTTGGTTTAAGTGTCGTGTCTGTTCTAAATACCTTGTGTAATCCATCGACTCTGGTTTCATTAGTTCTTTTGTTCTGACGCAGAACCATGATAGCTGTATCGACTTCGTCTTTATTATAACGTGCGCTCATTAAAACTGACCTGATCTGATCGTCTGGAGAAGAGGGTGCGACACCATTAATTTTTAAAATTGATTCTACTTGGTTGCGACTTATCATAGTAGGTTATCGGTTTTCTTGACTGGTTTTTCATGCACTATGTATTGATTGTATATTTCCAGCAGAACCAGAAATAGTGTAATAACAACTGGCCCGATCACAAATCCAATTGGTCCGAACAATGAGATACCACCTAGAACAGCGATTAAAATAATAAAAGGGTGTAGGTTATTACCTCGACTGATAAGATATGGACCAATGAGATTGTCGACCAGTCCAACAATCAGCATTGACCATATCAATAGCCCAACACCATCGAACATTTGATTAGTAAAAAATAGAAAAATAATAGCAGGAGCAGTAACAATGGTAGTACCAACTCCTGGAATCAAAGCACCAACTGATGCGATTGAACCCCAAAGAACAGCGCGTTCTATACCAAAAATTGTGAAACCAATCGCAACTAATGAGCCTTGAATGATTGCCACAAGTACAGTCCCGGTAGCTACCGCACGCACAGCACGAGCCATACGATCAAAGATGATCCTATCATCTTTGTCTGGAAGCGGACTAGCCTTAATAACAATTTGCAACATTTCTTTACCGTCTCTAAAGAAATAAAACGAGCCAATTAGTGAAATAAAAAAGATAAAAATAGTTGAAACTGTACCAGCGAAAATAGCTCCAAGATTTCCAGTAAGCCATTCAGCGCTAATTTTTATTTGCTCCGCTAAGTCAATTGTAAAACCAGGTAATAAAGCATTGATGGTTGTCTCTAGGCCAGATAAGCCACTTTCTATAGTGGTTTCGCCTTTATCTAAATCTTGATAAAAACTGACAATTTCACTCACCACTAAGGATGACATTAACCCAATTGGAATTACTAATGCCACCAAAACAATCATGGTAGAAATAAATGCTGCTATTGATTTGTTTTGCTTGGGTACCCGACGCTTTATTCTTTCATATAAAGGGTAGCAAATAGTGACAATAATTGCCGACAGGGCTAGTGCACTCAAAAACGGCGCCATAATTAGCCACACCATGTAGCCCGCCAAAATTAGTAGCCCAAAGAAAAAGACGTACTCGACCACTCGACTTAAATTCATGCTAATAGTATACCGTTACTCACACAGTAAAAAAAGAGCTATGCTTAGCATAGCTCTTTTGTCTTCTACAATGCATCCTGCAGCTGTGTTTGTGATACCACAGCAGCTGCTTCCAAGGCTCGGAATGTTTCAGCTGCGGCTCCATCAAGCGCAGTAAACGCATTGTTAAAGAAGTGCGATAATCCCCACAGGACTATCAGAATTCCTATAGCTCTAAACATAACTACTGGTGTTGCGACACGAAACTCTCATCGACTTGAGAGCTCCACTCTAAATGGACGGGTCGCTTTAGTAGTTAAGTGCTACTTTTAATATGATATCAGAAAATATGAGTTTTGTAAATACCTAAAACTATTTGGCGATAAGTTCGGAGATAATTGCTTCAAATTGCTCTTTTACCTCAGCACGTGTGAGCTCACCTCTAACATGTAGTCTCACTTCCCCTTTCTCATCATAAATTATTGTCTCGGGCATAGCGAATCCTCCAATAGATCGATAATAACGATCGTCTGGGTCAAGCACTAAAAGAATGTTTTTAGTCTGATCTGATCGACGCAGGTATCGTTCCGCTGTTAACGGATTTTCTGCCCGGTTGATTGCAATAACCTGTACCTCTGCAAATGTCTGCTCTGCAAACTCTGATAAGTAGCGCAGGTCAACTTCTGAAAAGGGACTCCAGCTAGCCCAGGAATTTACCACTAACACCTTACCGAGATGGTCTTCAAGTGACATCTGATTACCAGCGAGATCTGTATACGGAGCGTAGTCGCTTGATGTCTGAAGTACGTGTCCAGCTGGGTTATCGACAGCTTTTAGTGCTTTTTGTTTCTTTACTGCTTGCCAGGTATACCACGCCCCAACAAGCAGTACTACAAGTATTACAGCTCCTGTAGCGATTGTTACTTTTGAACTTTGCACAGTAAGTAGTTAACCCTTAATGAATAGCTCAAATTCATCTGGCACCTCGCCAGGCTGGGCCGGTATCAAGTTGAGTTCAACCTCTCTTCCCATGAACCTAGCTGTGATAACAGCTTCAGCCGACGCCGTAAAATCTACCTTGAATCTTTGCGCTGTAATAACCTGAACGCAGGCTTCCGCATTGTTTATGACTGAAAAGTCTACCACCACCTGTTCTGGATATGACTCCATCGTGATTGCCTCAGCTTCTAAAAGATCACAGGGAGTTGGCATTTCCAGCTCGCCCACTAGGGTGTGAACTCCGTCGATGAAATAATGCTTAGCCACTATACGAGTGATGTGCGGGTATAGAATTTCGTCGCTGGCAGTTTGGTCGATCGTCACTGGTAGTTCGTTAATCTCGCCTTTCTTGAGGTAGGCAAAGATAAACATTCCAGCTACGATTAGGGCAAACAAGCTAACTATAAGTACGATTGATTTTTGACTCATAAGCGTTTTGTTAGAGAAATAATTTATTCTATTGTACCGCACTTTCGAGATCCTTGCCTACATAAATGACGATTGGAGTCTCAGTACCAGAAGCTGGTGCATAGGCCGAAGTCAAAGCACCATAGGTGTCTCGGCTGAGTGATAACGCCTCTTCTGCGTACTCTGGCGCGTATACGATTACTGTATTAGCTTCTTTAGAGTACAGCTCGTTAGTAAGCTCCACCACTGGATAACCCTGCATTTCCAACTTAACACGCAGCTCTGCTGCCAAACCAGCGACCCCACTTTGGTTAATAATCTTAATCGCAGGAAAGCCATCCTTAACATTTATTGAGGTATGTTCAGTTTTATCAATTAAGTCTTGATACTCAAGTTCCTCAGATGAAAAAGTAACATTGTTGTCTACGCCTTCAATAACAACTTCGTAACTACGATCCGACTTTAAAGCCGTAGTCACATACATAACAACCGCAAACACAAACAAACCTACAATCAACATCGAGATAAAGAAGAGTTTATAGCGACGGACAAAAGCATAGAAGCTAGATATTTTTTGCCCGGGAGAGTGCGATCCTCTAAAACGTTGACTAAGATCTAGAATCCCCTCCTCCAGTGGTGCAACGACTGAGACTTGTGGCCTAACAGAGACACGATTACGGAATGCTCCGCCAGACTGAGCGGCAGAAACACCAGCCATACTGAGCATTTTTCGAATGTATAGTTTGATAGACCAGGTGATAAAGTATAGAAAAGCAACGACTACAAAAAGTACGATAGTCACTGCTTTCCAAGGCAAAACCCAAAATGCTGTTTCACTAGAAGCAAATTTTCGCTGCCCTTCTCCATAAGCTAGGGTTGCAACTGCCGTGTATCTGCCCATATCCGCCAACGACCAGTCTCCCACCCAGGAAAATGTGTATTTACGAATGGTCTGCGGTAGTACATTACCAAATAAAGTCTGTCGGTTTACTGGAATGATGCCGCGCTCCTGACCCCACATATTCAAAATTTTTATTTCTCCCTGTGGCAGGATGTGGACATTACCTTTGTTTTCAAAGCGCAACTCAAAATTCATGTCGGGCTTTTCAGAAAGATAGTTAGTCGTCCTAAAACTTCTAATTAGACCATCCTCAATCACATCACCAGTCACTCGAAGAAAAACCAGCGAAGTGACTACCTGTGATGTCTCAACTACTGTCTGACGGGGGCCGTCGTTAATTGACTTTGTACCAACTAGTAAGGCAGCGAAGTGTCCACCAGGAGCAGCATTAACTGGTACAGAAATACTGAAAGGAATTTCAACTGTCATTTGAGCCGGTATAACAATCTCTCGTGAGTCGGGTAATATCCACTCGGCCAAAGTTTGACCTTCGGCCTCAGAATCAAGAACTGGTTCAAACTTTCCTTGTCCTACTTCACCCTCAGCGACAAAATTTACTACGTCTAAATAGACATTTATGTCGTACGAGTTTGCATTGATTACTCTGACACTACTCTCCCATGTCTGCTCTGGACTAGCAGTCATCTCAAACAAGGTCGGAGATACACTTAAGGTTAGCGAGCCTTGTGCGTTAGCAAAGTGCCCAGGAAAAAATAGCCAGAGTAGTGTCACTAGCATCAGTGCTAGATGGAAATTATTTAGTGTTTTTGAGATCAATATCATGTTCGTGTGGCTCTTGGTCGTAGTGTCCATCATTTACATACATCACAACATCTTCACAATCGTGATCGTCATAATCATGCGATGCGAAGACTTTTCTAAACAGCAAGGCTACCAAAAGGGCGATAAATAGAATACTAGCAAAAACTAGTAACAACATATGGAGCGGCATCATGTAGAAAAAGGTCGTGTCATACAGAGCCGCTCGTTGACTCTCTCCATATTTTAAAGCAACATTTGCTTTGTAGCGCCCTAGTTCATTATCAAACGGTATTTGGGTTGTTAGAGTCTTAGTCTCTCCCGGCGCAATTTGCTCGCCGTTGCTACTAATCTCTACAGCTGATACTTCTTCGCCTCTAGAATTATAAAAAATAACTTCACCAACAGCTGGAGAAGCAATATCACCTGTATTTTCAAGCTCTATAGAAACTGTTCGGTTGTCATCTCCAGTAACAAAGCGATCAATCAAAAAACTACCAATCCTCATGTTATCTTCTCTCTGGTCGGAAATTGTCACCTTCAAAACTACTCCATTGGCGTCTCCACGCATTGCCACCTTCTCGGCCTCAGGGCGGTTTGGCGCCTCAACAAAACCAATGAAGGCATGATACTCTCCTGGTTCAACATAAGGATGAATCCGGAGCGTTAAAGGCACTTCCGTCGTGCCCTCAGGAACAATTTCAATTCGCGATCTCTGCACCTCTATCCAGCTGGTTACTGTATTGGTGCGATCAGTCATAACCGGTGAAACAAACTCTTTAATCTCACCATCTGCGTCAAGTGCAATTTCGTTAACGGTAGCGAAAAGGACTACTTTCCGGTAGGTGTAGTCATTTTTTATAGTAACAATATTTGTCTTCTCGTCTCGTGGCTTTAATACCTCATCGATCAGAAACGGCCTGATTGTGACTTCGGCAGCATAGGCTGGGGTAACCAGCGCCAAGGCAAACACTGCGACTATTATTACCTTGATTCTTATCATAATCTGGCTCATTATTTTAATCATAACACTTAGAACACCGGCGTAGCTATGTACACAATGTTTGTTTGGTAGTCCCCTGCGACCTGCTGCTCAGACACCATAACGCGATAAATCACATTATGAACATCTACAATCGGAATTGAACTATACATGATCTCAACCGGACTAGTAGAAATTGCAGCATAAGAGTCAATTGGAGCAAATCGACTAGAACCTCCTTCAAGTGTCGCGTCTGTAGTATGGTAACCAAAACATCCAACAGCAACTAACCCACATGCCGTGGACCAACCTGCCGGTGAAGCATTCGAAGAGGTGATTGGATCAATCGTGTCACCGTATGAATTTAATAACTGCTGCGTAGCGTACATCAGAATTTGGTACCCCTCAGTAGCATTGGTATCAATCGTCAGCTGCTGAGCTGCTTCAATTGATGTACCAAAAGGCAACAAGCCAAAACCGATAGAAGTCGGAGAAGTAGTGGTGTCGGTAGTAATACCGGCGATATTAGTACCAGTATTCACTCCACCTACGGTAAAGACCAATTGTGCTCCTTCTGTCACTAGCGATGGGTAGGTGGCGACGGTATCCAGTGGCACGACTTCGTTCTCAACTAGATCATAAAGCCTAAAGTAGTATACCGCGTTGGCACGAGCTCCAGCATGTTTTAGGGTAAACTCGTACTCGGCAGTGGTAAATTGAGCCTGGTCGAAGGTGGCTGTGACCGTAGATGTCCCCTCGTTATGAGTACCACAACCTGCTCCTATGCCTGAGACACAAGAGTCAGCGTCCGAAATTACCGCCGCATCAATTAAGCTATTATCAGTTCCGGCACCATCAGCATAGCACCAAATCGATGTCTCCGTACAAGCACTGATCGAAGTAGCAGTTGCAACGTTTTGCGAAAAATCAGCGTACTCTGAGTATTGAACTACAAACTTATTATTAACCCCCGCGGCTCCTGAACTTTCCCTGAGAGTTAACCTGAGCTTTACTATGTTTTGGTTTTGAACATCCACAGGAGCAACATTTTCAGCCGCACCAGAAAGCGGTGTGGAAGGGGTAAGGTTTGTCTCGTCATCGTACCAACGCCATGTTTTTAGCCTTGGCTCAAAACCGACAGTCCTAATTACCGGATAAAAATTGTAAGCGTTGAGCTGCGTTCCGTCTGCTTCCGTCATCCGAAAACAATATGATGACTTATCGTCAGCTCCGTTATGCTGAATGACCCAGTCATATTCCAACTCGTCACCAGGAAATGCTGTGTAAGGATTTAAGGAGGTATTGTTTTGTTCCTCGTAGGTACCAGCCACAGTTGCAATAGAGATCAAAAGATCACCCGGGGTTGGTGGATCAATCGATAAGACCGTTCCTTCCACTGGCGTGTTATTAACTCCGCGCCATGGTGCTGTTGTACTACCTATTTCACCAAGATTTGACCAAGTAGAAACTGCAGTACAAGTAGTGACTCTTTTAGCATACTGCAACTTGAGCGCGTCCAGTCCAGCCGGCATAGCTGACGCAGTAACAGACAATGTCATTCTTATTCTGATTGTGTTTCCGATCGCCAGCGGGACATCATCAGCTGTCATTTCTGTATTTTCACCAAGATCAGTCGCACCTGCTGGCCAAGGGTCGGTCGGTAGAAGTGCATTATTATCGACATAAAGTCGATAATAATTCTGCTCCAATTTTCTAGCTGCTGTCGGCCACTCCACCACCTCAGTACGGTAGCTTACATTGGAAGAAGAGTCGCTACGCCAGAGTTCATACTGAGTGGCAGAAATAATTCGCGCACCCAAATATGGCTCCGGGAAACTGCGCGATGCTTCATCACTCCTGTTGTTAACGAACAACGACGTGATAGAAAGATCGTCAATTGTTTTACCAATGCTGATGTTATTTATTTCTGGCCCCGTACCAGCAGTTGGAAGCGAGCCGTTTGAACGCGTCACCTTCATGGTGGCGCCGAGAGTCTGTTTGTTTTCAATCACCCAGGCTACCGAGGTGTGATTGGCAGGCGTACTAGCTGCAGCATCGAGCAAAAATGATACTTGACCGATTCCAGAAAGCCAAACAGTGTGCCCAATATCAGCGTGGTTGCTCTGAGCAGTACGCTTTTGCACATGAAGAAAAGTACGCGCCAGGCTATTAACGGCTGTGATTGGCTGCGTCTGAGCCGTTCCGACCGCACTGTAGGTGTGAGACACACGCTGCACCGCCCAGTTTGCACCAACAAATTCAACCAAGGCATAGCTCACATTTGAAACAGAACCAGCGCCCCCTCGAGTAAATACCGCTTGGTTGTTGGTCGTGTTCCATGCTGCGGTTGATAGCCCAATGTTGTAAGCGTTACGTCCAGCATCCTCGTTGCTTTGGCCAGTAATAAATACTGCCACCTTGCTATTATTGGCCACCGTATTTGTTACAGTACCATTAACAGTAGTACCTGCAGCTGTGTGTGCGACCGCCTCTTGCCGGCGAACAATCATCTCGTTTTCTCCGCCAGATACTCCAATATATTCT
Organism: Minisyncoccia bacterium; assembly: GCA_041589935.1. Classification (GTDB taxonomy): domain Bacteria; phylum Patescibacteriota; class Minisyncoccia; order Phycocordibacterales; family UBA918; genus OLB19. The sequence continues at coordinate 11,069 of JBFHUT010000011.1, read as the reverse complement.
ACAATTTCCCAAGCAACGCGTGTATTATTTATCGCTGCAGCTGGTCGTTGGAAAGTGACACTGGTAGTGATGTTGCCGGGGTTTAAAATATAGGCAGTTACGTCGTCAGCGTTGTTGTTACTATTGCCAGTGTTTGGTCCGGCTCCAGTAAGTTGGGTATTGGTAATCCGAATAAACGCACGTGAAGCTGCAGCCGGGGCGTCGTAGTCGACTCCAGCTGTGATAGTAAGAGAGGTACCGGTGATAGTTGATACACCGCGTTGAATCTTATAGTCCGTATCGAGCTTAATGGTAGCTTGCGGATAAACGCTATACGAATTTAGTGGTGTCCCAGCATTTGTTACCCTAAAACAGTAAGTTGCACCCTGCACTGATGCAGTCGTAGCTCGTATTGAGTACTCAAGATCAAGGTAGTTATTAGCCGGTACACTCACAGAAGCGGTAGTATCATTTGCATCCTTAACTCCCCCGTTAGCTGATAAGAATGTTCCAGCTGGGTTACTAACACCACCGTTTGCGACAAGTACATCGGTAGTATTACCACCGTCAGTCAAGTTAGCAGTCGGTGCAATTTCCCACTCGTCACCAGCACTATCAATTCGCGTCCAGACAGTCGCATTACTACAAGTCGTGATTTTTTGTGCCCACTCAAGTCTAAATTGTTGGTTAGGAGCAGTTGATAAACCAGTATTACCAATCGCTAGACGCAAACGGTAGGTTATTGTTTTTGAGGTGTTAGCTAAGGTGGTATTTTCTGTTCCACCGGTAGCTGAGGTAGCGTCGGCTTCCAAGCCGTCATTATTGCGCCAATGATAATAAGCTTGGGTAGTAACTGGATTTGCAAATACAGTAGTACCCGATATCGCAATAGGAATGTTAGGCGAGACAGATGAACCTGTCACCACTATTTCCGTGGAGGGGTCATTAATCAACAATTCCAAGGTCTCACCATTTGAGGCTGTAGCGGCCACATCATATTCAAGATACAAACAAACAGTCTGCGTTGGCGAGTTACTGACTGAGCCAGTAAAAGTTGCTTTATAACTGCCATTAAAATTTGCAACCGTACTACCGTATTGCGTATCTGAGGCAGCATACGACTCACTCGTACAGTCATATGGAGCAGTAGTGTCGAGGTCGTACCGTAACTTTATGTTCGTAATATCATTTAACAAATCTACTGTACCAGCACCCGTAACAGTTACACTCGTTACATTCGCCGCGCCAGCTGTTCCATCAGTGAGAACAAAAGCTCCGCCAGCGTACTGGTTCGTGGCAGGAATCAGCACTTGAGCGGTCTGTGTACCAATAGCAGTGACCGTCACATCTGAAGCCACGGTTACTGATGGATAGTTGTTATAACCCTCAAGTGGCGTGCCGGCGTTAGTTAACCTGAAACAGTATGAGTTACCTTCAACGGTAGAGGCGGTTGGTATAATTGAAAATTCAAGTTCAGTCCAGTTAGTTGGACTTAAAATTAAAGAGCCGGTTTGGGAGCTAGTGTCACGTAGTCCACCATTAGAACTTAGAAAAACAGTATTCTCATTATCGACACCACCGATTGCTACTGAAATGTTAGTGGCGTTGGTACCATCAGTAATATGCGTAGAATTAAACATATCCCACTCATCAGCGGAAGCACCTACATCAACCCAGCCGGTAGCAGAGCTACAAGTTCCGGGATTATTTGCCCACTCTAAGCGGAAAGAAGTAGGAACTGTCGTGGTAGAACCCTTATTAGATATCCCGAATCGTAGGCGAGCCGCGATGTTTTTCTGTAGTGAGGAAAGCGGCGTATCTTGCACCCCACCAGTCTTAGAGGTAGCAAGGGTCTCAGTATTATCATCATTTCGCCAATGATAGTGAGTTTGAATCGAAAAAGGACGAACGACAGTTGTACTACCATTTAAGACCAATGGGTCGGTCGGCTGTACCTCCACCCCACCACTAACCAAAAGTTGCGTCACCGGATCACTAATTTCAATATCGATCGTGTTACCACTAGTAGCAGTACTATCGATATCCATCACTGGATAAAGACAAAGAGCTTGAGTGGGAGAAATTGCTATCCCTGCAGCAGTAAAAGTCGAGGATCCATTGGTTGCCGAAAACCCATCTGTGTCGGTGGTACCGTATTGACTTTCAATACCAGTATAAGATTCACTCAAACAGTTATAAGGGGCACTAGTATCTAAATCATAAAATAGTTTTACATTTGAAATATCATTAGCAGCATCAATTGAGCCCGTTTCAGTTATTGTGACGCTAGTTACATTTCTAGAAGCCAATTTTTCCTCCAGGATAAACTTACCTCCAATATAAAAATTAGAGGTTCCGACCCGCACCTGAGTGGCTTGAGTACCGGTTGCAGAAACAATCGTCGCTGGTGAAATGTCTGCCACCGTGTTACTTAAAATGTCATTAATGGCTGGCTCATACCAGGTAGCTAGTATTCTCTCATTATCATAACCATTCATACCAATGCCATAAATATCATCAGAACCGATATTTAACGGGCCTTGTTGTGCACCCCAAGTAGTCATAGCAGCAGTTGAAGTTGCCCAGTATACGTTTGCTGTATTAGCTGTACCGGGAGTAGTCTGTGCTGTGTATGTTACGTACACTGTGCCATTATTTGCGTCAATAGCCATCGAGACATCTGTGATCCCTTGAGCGCTATTAGTTACCACATCTGAAGTCGCACTCCAACTTCCACCTGAATAAATTGCTGTCCTAATATCATCATCGTTTCCACCCGGGTTACCTTGTGGACCGACTAAATCTGTATAAACTAAAAACACATCGCCCGTATTGGCATTCAGAACTGCGTTGAAATTCTGGTCGTAGGTTGTGCTCTCAGCTGTACTAGCATCAATCGTAGCCCAGTTGGCATCCCAGGTGCCGGCAGTGTTATTCCAGACCTTGCTACGCATGATATCAGCAGAAGTATCCCGTTGAATCAATAGTATATCTCCACCAAGCAGTGGCACTAATTGAATATAGTCTGGTTGTTGGTCCATTGGATTAGTACCAGTTTCCGTCCAGCTAGTCGTCAGGTTACAGCTAGCAGAACACTCCACTACATAGGCGTCACCGTTGTCAGCAATACCCATGTAAATAGTACCGTCCGTGCCTTTTACAATACTGGCAGTGTTACCTCCAGATACGAACGTACCTCCTTGACCACTGTTTACCGCACCACTAATTGAAGTAGCAACTAGCAACGTGTCATTAGAGGTATTGAGTCGGTTGTACCAAAGCTCGTCTGGGTTAGCATCAATCGTAAGCAAGTGGATAAATGTACCGGTAGTGTCCCCTGGCGTCCATTGGTCGTACCACACTGAGACACCAAAACAGTCTGTCTGTGCATCAAAAGTAACGGCCGTCCCCCAGGTAGTTCCACCGTCTGTAGTCTTGCTATAAACACAACGTTCAGTGCTATCAACATAAAACTTATATCCCACCTGATCATCAATGAAAACTGTCTGGAAACCAGAAAATAAATGGTCGTTAGCATTTGTCCCAACCGCAGAATCAACTGTTGCTTCAGCTGCAAATACAGTGCTAACAAAGTATGATGATGGTACCAGCTGAATAACTAACACCAGTAAAAGAACTAAGAAACCGCGTTCTCTTTTTACACAGTTTATTAATTTACCGGTAGCAATCACAAACAGTTAAATCAGACTTAATCAACGTAGTTGAGTATTGAGAATTTAAGCACAACAAAAAAGCCAACCGCTCTTGCTCAATTACGTGTACCTTATCCCGAAGGATAATCTCATTATCTCATTGCTTATGACAAAAATTACTAAGTAATAAACAGTTTTTACCTTGATATAGCAGCATACTAGCACTTAGTCTGTTGTGGTAGTTGTGCTGGAGGATATACTCAACGAGGCTGAGCTTGTCGCGTGAAAAGCCTTATTTATAGTTGCAGTCGTTGAACTAGCCACCGGTGTAATCACAAGGTCGTACTCATCAAGCACTAACTCAGCACCGTCGACTGGCGTCTGACCAATCTGTTCTAAGTCGTATTGTGTCACCAGATTTAGTGTATCGGACGATGTTGCGGTACTACTTGATAGGTTTAGATCTCCAGCATTGTCGGCCACTGGAACCGTTACCACCTCCTTGTCCTTTTGGGTAGATTTATTTTGGATCAGTGCCCTAATTTCTCCAATCGGATCAGCCTCTGGGATATCAAAGGGTAACTCAGCTGGTTTAGCAGAGATTGGTTGCGCCAGTCCAGTAATCGGGTCAAAGCCTTGAGTTACAACATCACCGTTTTCAAAACGAGTATCATAAACTAGTACAAATCGTGGATTCAACACTGTTCCACCATCATGACCAGCGATTGTCATTACTTGACCATCTTCAATTGAGTAGACTCTGGCTTCTGAGGCTTCTCCTCCTAGCACACTCCATAGCACGTAGCCGTCTTCCACTACAGGAGTCACGTCTTGCACTTCGTTGTCAGTTATCTGGTCTGTAAACTGTCCGTCAAAAAACATTATTTCCCAGTCGTTACCATCCCATGCCTGCCACACAATTCCCTCTTTAGAAACCTTTGGCTCCATACTATTAGTACGCGAAAAGGTTAGTTGTGTCTCAACCCTTTCATTTAAATCATAAGAAATAATTTGGTAGCGACCATCAATCACCCGCTGCCAAACCACGCGCATGGAAGCCAAATCTAGGTCAGGAGAGCTGTCTTCATAAACATTGTTTGTTAGCTGTTTCACATCACCCTTTGAGGTACGCATAAAAATCTCAGTGTCACCCTCATCATCTAGTTGTGCAAAAACAGCACTTTCTGGATCAATAGCCGCCCGTGCCTTATCAGTACAGTGAAACGTCCCGTCTCCTACAGGAACACAGGATTGCCTACTAAATTGATAGAAATTTTCCTCTGTCACTAGCTGACGAGTTAGATTGACTACCTCATTTACTACCCCATCAACCAAACTATTCACGCCCTGCTCAATAGCGCTACTGTTAATCAGATCATCAGCAGTTGTGCTGCTTTTGTCGCTTTCATTCTGGAATGTAGCTTCTTCAATATTAGTTGATCCGTCGCTTTCTGCAGATGATCCACTTGAGTCGAAGATATCGATATTCTCGTCTACTGTCGTCTCGCTTCCGTCCTCTGTACTAACTGTCGTAACACTACTAGTTGTAGTACTGCTTGGATCATTATTTTCATAGTCTGATAAGGAATCTACTCCAGAGACATGACCTTCATTGACTGTCGTGCCACTTGATGTGTTTGTACTCATTGAAATGATGCCAGTTTGGGTAGAACTAGCACTTGTCGCTTTAGTCTTTTTTGTGTCCGTAGTAGTAGCTTTTAGCGTAGATACTTGATCATTGATAGTCTCAGTAACTAGACCTGTAGCCGTAACTTCATCAGAGAGAGTCTTATCCTTAGAGGTTTCAGAAACTGATAATTCAGAATTTGTCTCGGATGTCTGTTTTGTTGGGTCTTGAATCGAAGGTGATGGTAATTGCTCAACCACATCCTGAGGCAAGCTAACCGGTGACTGATTAGTGTTCTCCACTTCATTAGCCATAGCTTGATGGAAGGGCTGAACAACAAATGATAAAAACAACATGAAAACCGCTGTCCCGGACAGCTTCCCTGCGAACACAACGGAATAAAGCCACACTCGGTGGACACCTCCCGTGTTTGAATTATAAGAGTGTAATTGCATTCAGCCCTACAAACTACACTCTACGTTGTACTCTTATATTTTATCAGGAGATATTTTAATTTTTGTCACGTATCAACAGGCTATTTGAAGAAGAAATCAGCTAAAATTATGGAGAAGTCCTTGAATGTCATTTTCCCATCATTATTAAAATCATACCGCACATTTTTTGAATTCCAGGCCGCCATAAAAGCACTAATATCACTTAAGGTGACTTTCCCATCACCATCTATGTCCGTCATTACTCTGACCTCTACACTAACCGCTATTCCCTTAGGGTCTGTATTTTCATCATAAATATAAAGATTTACTTTAGAATTATTTGCTTCCGCTGTCGTAACCTTCGTACCATTACCGTCTCCTGCCAGTAAGGTGATGTCTGATGCAGAAAAACTACTTTGCCCTGTACTCTTGGCTCTAAGATTAACCGTTGCTATAAGGTGTTCACGCAAGAAACCTTTTCGAAAGGTACCCCCCCTTAGAATTACTTTATCATTTTGAATTATTGGCTCTTCAGTCCAAATGGTAAGCACTGACTGGCCCTTATCTACACCCAAAACATCCACTCGGCTGGGGTCAAATTTTAATGTAATATCAACTGCATTTACCGGGACATGTGCATAGGCGTACACATTCATGTAAAAGCTGCTACCTTCTTCAATAACGCTGTTTGATGATTCTAACCTAACGTACGATACGTCTTTAGAGGTAATAGTAGCTGCTGCGAGGACCAGAGCCAGAGAGGCTACGGCAGAAAACATAAAGCGGACAGTGTTTCCTCTCCTGTTTACTTTGAAGCGATTTAGTATTGTTTGCAATAACTCTCGCATATTTCATACCTAAAGCGTTACCAAAGTGTCACGAATAGCAGACGCTTGCTTACTGGCCACCACCAAGGTTTCCTGCACTTCTTTTACTTGCTGCAAGATTTCTATAATTTCAGGTGAGGCAGCATTTTTACCAGACAGCAGGGTAGAGATTATTTCGTCTTGTAGTCTTACCAGCTCAGCAAAGAGATCACTTTTTTTCTTTTCTTCTGCTGCCAAGGCATTCCACTGTTCTAGCGAGTAGTTACTAGACTCATCGGTAGATGTTAGTAAGTTTAGCTGCTGAATGTATGTTTCGTACACTTCAATCTCTCTCACTAGCTTAGCAACCATGACTGCTTTTCGCTCTGAATAAAAAGATCCACACCGACCAAATAATCGTTCAAGCTCAGTTAGCTGCGTTAGAGACAAACCATCATCTAACCTACTTAACAAATCCTCAAAACTACTGCGTTCTTTTAGCGCACAATCCTTTACAATTGACTCTGTCACGCTGTCGGCTCCGTTCCTAGCGGTTGCTTCAGCAATACCGACCAACACACTTTCTTGATTTTCAATCAAAACTCGAGTATTAAACTCAATTTCCTGAAAGCGGCTTTGAATTGCAGTGGTGATAATAAAATACGCTAGCAATACTCCCAACAATGCCATTGTGATAGTTTTACTGTTCAACCATTGTGAAAAATCCATTTGTTTCATATCCTATTCGTTTCCTTTCTTTTTACGTGTTAATTCTGCAATATCCTCAATTTCTTTTTGCACTTTTCTTTGTGATGATTGCAAAGCCAGATCAAGTGACTGCACCATGGCTGTCTCGGCTTTAGTTAGTTTGTTTGTCTTTCGCGCTAAGCGCATCGCAGCTTCTTCAGATCGCAAGATAGTTTGTAGCTCTGAGAACTCCTTAGACAAGATCTCCAACGCCTCAACCGACTCAACCTGAACTCGACGACGAAAACGCTTCACATAAAGCCATAAGTACCAAGAACCAAGTATCATCACCACCAGAAGAACGACCAGCGGCACTAGGACTGAGAGTATACTCACTAAAATTGAACCGATCTTTAGATAACCAGGTTGTTGCACAGCAATCCTGATTTTGTCAGACCATTCACTTTGTGCGCCAAACTCATCAGTAGCTTGAGCTCTTAGTTCATAGACCCCTAAGGAAAAGGTGCCCTCCGGAATAAAGATGAAGTTTCCAGACTGGTCGCTGCTTACTTCATAAAGCGCTGGTTCGCCACCGACCTTAGATAAAGTTACTTGTACTTTTGCATTAGGTCTGGTTTGACCTTTAATGACAGGTATTACTTCTTCGTTTATTTCTGTTGGGTACTCAGTAAAGACTGGTTTACTGAACGATTCGATCGTAAATGAGAAGGTGCCAATGATACTATTTCCAGCCTGATCAAAAGCTTCAATAAAGACTGAGTGATAACCAGGCTTCAGTGAAGGCAGGACAATTGTACCTGAACCCGTCTCGTCTCTCACCTCATAAGGTTCAGCTTCATCAAGCTTAACCTTGTACAAATTAACACCACTAGTTTCATCTACTACTGTTACAAGTAACTTTTGCTCTGGATTGGCTAGATTACTACCCTCAGCATGGGCAATGTCAATTTTTGTTGGTCGTTCACTATCAACCGCTAGACGAAAGTGAGTAACCCTTCCCCAACCGTCTGCATTCTTAAACTGAATATGAAAATACGACTCACCCTCTGGTAGATCATCTAGGGTAATTGTACTGATCGGATTCTCGTACACTTTGGTCGGGACAGTTGTTGGATTTTGGTCCAAGAGTGTTCTAACAGCAGTGATTCCCGGGGGTAAACTCCAGTTCAATATTGCCTTATTACTTGTGTACCAGCTTTTAGTGTCAGCGTGAGTATCAGAAGTTACTATTGGAGCAGCGGGCGTATTGGCCGGAGCAATATATTCAATAATTTCTGGTTCTGGAGTTTCGGTTTTTGCTTGAATGGTGTACGTACCTCCATTCATTGATGTTAGAATGTTTGTACCTCTACCATCGTTAGCTAGGACAGAACCATTCTTAAAATTGACTCGTGCTGAACCAGAACCAACTGCCCGGAAGGTGACATTCATAATCGTACCTGTAGTTCCTGAGTAACCTGACGGAAGACCACCACTAAAGCTAATAGTACCGGCACTGTTAGAAAAAGATGGTTCAGCTACCCATAAATTAAAAATTGAACCTGTTCGATTAACAGACACAACAGAAAGTTCTTTTGGGTTATATGATAAAGTCCCTTCTGCCGCATTTACCGATTGTCCACCAGTATTAACCTGAACCCTGACCGTAAATGTACTACCAGCACCATACACCCCAGTACTAGGAGAAATAGTTAGTGACGCGGCGTGAGCAATAGCAAATGAAACTGCATATAAAGCAATAATTCCAACAAGAACGAGAAGTTTATTTAACCAATTATTTGTTGCCCTGCTACTCACCATAATTATCGTTACTTGATTCATTGGTATCAACATTATCATCCAGACTCCTCATTGATGCTGCTTTTCTTCGTTTCCATAACCATAGTCCAACAAATCCCAAAGCAAACACTAACACCGCTCCAGCAATGATAGCTGCAAGTGTAGTGATTTGGGAGTGTGATAGTGTACGCATAGTCTCGTCTGGTATGAGGGTTGCAATATATTCATTACCAGCTTTATCAAGAGCTTTAACTCGAATGATACTATTTAGAGACTGGTCGGCTAGAATATACGGACTTCGAGCTCTCACCCACGGGGCATCCGCTCTACCCCACTGGAAAGAACCGAATTGCGTTAGCGGTTCCTCCATCACTTCGTAGTGATCAATACCAGTCTCTTTATCGCTGGTATTAAATACTATGTAATACTTCTGCGAAAATGCCTTTTCATCCTTTTGGAGTGAAATACTAAACTGTGCTGGCGGTATTACGTCCGCCAAGATTTCTTCGCGCCACGGATCCTCAATTACTGATCCTGGCTTAGAATTTAGCTCAATTGTACTGCCGTAAGTATTAAGTATTGCTTTTGTACCACGACCGTCATTTAGGTAGGCGGTAGACTTGTCAGAAAAATTTACATACGCGATTGTTTCATCTCCGCCACCAATAATAAAACCCGGAGAACGTACCACTAATTTTGCTATAACGTTCGATAACCTTGGATCTCCTGCTATTCTTCCACAGTAGCCATTAGGAATTCCACCAGCAAAAGTGACAGTATTGTCTTCTTTATTTATTTGTGGCGGCTCAATCCAGACATTGAAAATAGAATCACCAACAGAGACATCCTCGACACTGATATTTTTAGTAAAGGTAACAACTCCATCGACAGCATTAACACACTCTCCGGCCGCTTCATCAACATCCAAGCGCACTTTAAGTGTAATAGCATCTCCACGATCAAGCGAAGTCTTGGCTGGATCAATGTAAAGAGAAGCAGCCAATGCTGTTTGACTCGACAATAAGAATATCACTACCAGTAACCATCCTTTCATAATATTTATTCACTATTTACCTAAGTATACATTGAAAAAGCCTTGTAATTATTGTCTGTACACATACAAAAAACCCTTCTCGTGGTGGGAGATAGGGTTTTTTGTTTAACTCCAAGCTTAGAGCCAATTATCGTTTAGAAAACTGGCGTTGCTACATATGTCAGTGTAGCAGTGTAGTCATCAGCAGCTTCTTGCAAAGCGCTGGTTTCTACTTTGTATCCAACCCGGGTAGTACCTTGACCGGTTACTGTACCGTTGATTGGACCAGTGTGTCGGAACACCTCTACCGGTGTAGTGGACGCCGCACGATAGCGGTCTCCTCCAGCTCCGGCGTTAAATGGATTTGTTAGACCAGCAGTAAGCGTAGGATCGTCTGAGGTGATGCCCCAGTGACCATACGTTGTTTCTACTCCGACAGTTCCTGATGGTGCTGCCCAGGCAATTGGCGTTGTCTGATCACCTCCATCTGCGAAGGAATCAATATCAGCACCAGTCGCTGAGTTTAGCTGACTATCAGCTGTCACTGTCACAACAAAACCATTTTTAGCGTTAGTTGTTACCGTGAGGTCTTGTGCAGCTGTACTAGCGGTACCAGCTTCTAGAATTCCAAATGGAATTGTAGTTGCAGTGGTAGCTCCACCAGTTGTGTCTGCGGTGTTTACAGTTTGTCCTCCGGCGACACCAGTTACCGTGAAGGTAAATACAGTGTCTACAGAAGCTGTAACTGTAACGTTACTTACGATAACAACCCGTGTCTCACCTGAGTCAGTCTGAGTTCCTCCCATTACAATTTGGTATGAACCTGCAACTGGATTAGTGAGTTGGTTAGTACCAGAGCCACCAAAAGTTGCATTTGTTCCAATTTCAATGGTAGTTGTACCATTTGCTGGAATTGAACCACCGTCACCTGCACAAAATGTTAGGGTTAGGGTTGGCCATCCAGTGAAATCAGCAGAAACTTCTTCTGTACCACCACAAGTGGCAGCTACACTGAAGTCTGACGTTGTGGCAATGTCCAGATCAGCTGAT
>JBFHUT010000010.1:0-21409 GCA_041589935.1 Minisyncoccia bacterium | reverse complement strand
GCCCCTGAGCACAAAAAGCCAGCCCAGATGTGAAAACATGTGGGCGGTTGCGTTTTGTAGCTCAGGGGCCGATTCGAAAGTGAGTTGCGACGTAGTCCGCAGGTGGAGCCGAGGACCGCAACTCATCGGGGTCGATGGAGTGAGATACTTTGGAGTTTACGATTAAAATATCCACGAGAGTGACCGAATCTGCCCGGGCCTGTATTTGTAACTCAGGGGTAGATTCGAAGTGGGTGTTCTTATAAGATAAGAACACCCACTTGTTGAAAAGATTATCAGGCGGGTGTTTAATAAAAATGGGTGAACCTCATATTTCATAACTAGGCACCGAGGAGGTGTGTCATGGATAAGTACTTTTTAGCCTACGATAAAAACGGTGAATCGCGAGGATTAGTCGTTGGGGAAGTGCAGTCACGCACTGGTGGTACCGGAGAGTCTGTTTCTGGTAAGAAGCTTGAAGAGGTCGATCTTCGACCTATGGACGGCTCACCGAGCATCAGAGTGATGGTGGAACAGGAACTGATCTGAATCAGACTCTGCCGCCAGGTAACTATGCCTGGCGGTTTTTTAATACCCACAAGTCCTTGCAAATTCTAATAAATATGATGTAATTATAGATGGACCAAAACATTGGAGAGCTGGAATGGACAATAAAGATTGTTGCCAGAGTATTACCATATGCTCTGAAAATGGAGATTTCAGTAAGGTGATTGAGGGTACCGTTATTTGTCATGGTGACACCTTCCATTTCATCAATACTAATAAAAGGGAAGGGTACATGATCGCTGAGGCGTCGGTGCTACCTAAAGGGTCTCATGTGGTTGAGACTCACTTCATTGAGGTGTATACCTCTTGAGAGATGTGTGCTGCTTAAGGTATACACTACAACAAGGCAAAAAGCCGGACAATGTCCGGCTTTTTTTATTTATGTCCAGCATTGCTGCGTACTTTGAGTTGAGTGCTGCGGTGTTTATCTAGCTTTGGTAGGCGAATTTCCAATAGCCCGTGTTTTTCTTGCGCTTCTGCTTCATCGATCGCCACTTCCTCAGGGAGGAGTAAGGTGCGAGAAAAACTGCCCCAGAATAGCTCACGATGATAGTAGGAGTCGTCGTGTGACTCCTGGTACTCTTCTCGTACACCCCTAACGGTGACCATGTCACGAGTAATTGATATTTCTAGCTCATTCGGACTTACTCCAGCTACTAGGGCACGGATTACAATAGCATCATCAGTCTGATACATGTCTACTGGTAGTTCACCATCCTGAGTTGATCCACCAAGATCCCCGTTGTCCTCCCAGGTGTCCTCCTCCGCTTCCTCTTCTTCGTTCACAGCCAAATCATCATCTTCTCCAAACTGATGATTTTCATCAAGAATGCGATCGTATTCGTCTGATTGACCGCCGGTGAGTCGCTCTAGGAATGATGGTTTTTTCATAATAATTTTTGTTGCCGGTTATGGTTGTGCTCGAGGAGCTTAATTTTTTCAAATAAAAGAAACAGAAGGATGATGCCCATCCAAACAAAGAGAAAGACGGCTAGAATTGTCTCTCCATTTGCATCCATTATAAAAAAGTTAAATAGGGCATGCAATACGATTGCGATGAACAACCCAGCTGTTCCAGCTAATACTTGTACTGGTTTCGAGCGGTAGTAGGCTAAAGCTAGACAGACGCCAACCGTACCGGAAGCTAGTACGTGGAGTAGGGTAGCGCCCAGGAATCTAAAACCACCAGTAATAGCTGAGTCTAGGTAGTTTCCTACAATCAGTGGGTTAAAGATAAAGAGGGCATTTTCCAGGGCGGCAAAGCCGAGGGCTACCACAATCATGTAAATAACCATGTCGATTGGTTCATCGACTTCTCGATTCCAGAATATGAGAGCTAGAGCAACAGCGTATTTAAGTAGCTCTTCTACGATAACCCAGACGACTACCATGTTTGCGCCTGTATATAGCTCGACGGCAAGCTTTTGGAGAGGGAGAGCCATTGGTACTACAGCCATGCCGGCAATAAAGGAGATGGCAATCAGGAAGTATGGTTCTGGTTTTCGACTATCCTCACGGAGCCAAAACCAAACCCAAAAAAGAGCGGGGATGAGACCAGCTAAAAAAGCAATGGCAAAGTACGTGGATTGCATTTAAAGATATTGTAGCAAATAGAAGTGTATTGAATGACCCTGAAACTAATTATATGTTGACGTGGTTAGGTGTAGGTAAAAAGCCCGCCGCTATTTATAAAAGCACGAATCAAGTTCTCTGCTCAGCTGTTTAAGAGACGGCTTCCGCAAGGCTTTTCTTAATAACCGCGAGCTTTTTTATACGTTAGTTACCTTTCGGCCAGGGTGCGACCATCAGGAGCTCAGCATCCTTCATGTTCTCTGGCAATTCCTGCCAGATGGTTTCAGTAACAAATGGCATGAAAGGATGTAGTAGCTTCAGTGACGTTGTTAGACAGGTCATAAGCACCTGCTGGCGTGCCGCTTTTGCTTCGGTATCCGAACCGTTTATAACTTCTTTTGACTCCTCGAGTACCTTGTCAGCCAACTCGTGCCAGATGTAATGATAGATGTCTTCGGCAGCGAGATACATCTTGTACGAATCGATATCCTTAGTAACATCCTTCACAACCTCATCCAATTTAGAAAGTACTTCCTTATCATACTGGCTTAGGGAGACTTTTGTTACAGGGTCAAAATCGTGACAGCTGGTCAAAATAAAACGTGTTATGTTCCAAACTTTGTTAGAGAACTTTTTATAAGCACGGACCTTGTCCTCTGATAGGGGCATGTCAGCTCCGGGCGGATTAGCTACCACAAAAGCCATTCGTGTTGCATCAGTTCCGAACTGGTCACCAAGATCGATTGGAGAAAGGACGTTCCCTTTACTCTTGCTCATTTTTTTACCGTGTTTGTCGAGCACCATGCCGTGAAAGTACACGTCCTTGAATGGTACTCGCTTTGTCAGATAAAGGCCAAACATGAGCATGCGCGGCACCCATTTGAATACTAGGTCAGCCCCTGTCTCCATGACGTTGGTGGGATAGTAGATGGCAAAATCTTCTTTTTCTGGGTATCCCAATGTGACTAAGGGCCACTGTCCACTACTGAACCAAGTGTCAAAAGTGTCTGGGTCTTGTTCCCAGCCTTCTCCGGGTGAATCAAGTTGAACTTTAATTTCGTCATCTTTGAACCAAGCCGGGATTTGCATGCCCCAAACGATCTGACGTGATATGTTCCAGTCCTGAGGATTCTCCATCCAGTGTCTAAATATCTTTTCGTGTCGATTGGTTAATATTTTGAACTCCTTTGCATCAAGCGCATCTAAAGTCATCTTAGCTAAGGAATCCATCTTTACGAACCATTGATCCTTAACTTGAGGCTCGACAACTACTCCGGTGCGTTCACAAAGGCGAACGGCGTGTGTATACTTATCGTCTATCTCGACTAACAATCCTTTTTCTTTGAGTTTTTCCACAATAAGTGGCCGGGCTACATCAATTTTCTTACCAGCGAATTCTTCAGCTACCGGCAGCAGCTTGCCGTCCCAATCAATTATCTGCTCCAGCGGAAGATCATACTTTTGGGCCAGCTCAAAGTCGACCTGACTATGCCACGGAGTTATAGTCATTGCGCCGGTACCTTTTTCCATGTCAGCCACCTCATCCTTTAGCAAGGTTGCTCTAATAGGTCCGTTTATCCATTCAACTTCAAATTCTTGAAGGTGCTTATACTGGGCATAGCGAGGGTCATCAGGATGTACGACTATGTACTTGTCAGAAAACTTGGTCTCTGGTCGAGCGGTACCAATGACAAATGGTCCGTACTGGAAATAGTAGAACTTCTCAGTCCGGTCTTCGAAGGTTGTTTCAATGTCTGACAGTGATGTCTTGAACTTTGGATTCCAATGGATACACCGCTTGCCTCGATAGATGAGTCCATCCTCATACATCTTGACGAAGGTCTTTTGCACTCTTTCAACCACACCTGGCTGAAGGGTGAAGGTATTGCGAGACCAATCACAAGAAACTCCGAGCGAACGGAGGTCGGTTTCCATGGTGCCCTTGTTATCCATAACGAACTCATAGATCTCGTTGTAGAGTTCGTCTCGTTCCATACCAAAGCGAGATCGACCTTCTTTCTGGAGTTTCTTTTCGAATACTCCCTGGGTCTCAAATCCGGCATGGTCGGCGCCAGGCAGGAAGAGAGTACGTTTCCCTTGCATGCGGTTGAAACGAATGAGAATGTCTTTGAGAGTCATGTCTGTGCCATGGCCTGCATGCAAGCGACCGTTTGCATTTGGTGGGGGCATGATGATGCAGTAGGTATCAGCATCTGCTGCAGCCACACCGCTCTTGACACAGTTGTCTGGGTTAAAGAAACCAGACTCTTCCCAGAGTTTGTAAATCTCCTGCTCGTGTTTTGTGGGGTCGTAGGGAGATAAAAATACCTCCGGAATTTGGGGTTTTTCTTCGTTCATATGTAAATCGCATCGTAGCACGAAATATGGCTGAAAAAAAGAAAACACCCGATGATTAGACAATATCGGGTGTTCGAAGTCACGGGGCTATCTAGGGAAATTATCGAGTGCAGCATTGAAATCGATCCATAACATTTCGACTGATTTTTCATTGTCACACAAAGCAATGAAGTTTCCGTGTTGGCAGATAACATTTCTATTAATAAGGTTTGTTAGCACAGCTCCAACTCGCCACTTCTGTTGTTCAGAATCAATGTATCTAAACAACTCTTCTCGATGTATACCACCGAGTCTATCGTTGGATAATGGGTCAAGTAAGACTATTAAGTCTTCTGCCACAGCTGCTCTTAGTTGAGTAAGATTCATGTCTCTGACGCTGGTTTTTAGTTCAGTGTTAATGCCTGTAAGCTGTAACCATAATCGATCAGGTTCTTCTAGTAGAGAACGGTTTTTGAAATCTGTGAACCAGAGTCGTTCAACGGCTTCTCTTTCCATGGTGCTCCCTCCTTATGTTTGTACAGAACAATTTTATCTATTACATCAGAAACAATAGTATTGTCAAGTGTCAGATGAAGTGTGTGTTGGTTTTTATACTTTTGGTCTAGTTAATACCTTAGGAACTGGAAGCGTTTTATCTCCGCTTCTTGCTCTGGATGTAGAGGGAAGCTGCGCGCTCCCTCACAGACTAATTCGTTGATGGTTTTTTGGGTGGTGTAGTAGACGTAGCCGGTGTCGCTCATGATGCCCCACGGTCCGAGCACTTCGGCGCTGTATTGGCGTTGGAATGTGCGCACGGCAGCGTCAGTTAGAGGGCCAAAGAAACCGGTGACTGGTAGTTTGCTACTTATATGCTCATTAAGGAAGATTTGTAGTTTACGGACTTCAGAAGCACTGTTTTGGCGACCGATCCGTAGGTATTGAGTCAGATATGGTTCACAGCTACTGGTACTGATTCCCAGGACTTCTCCGGCAGGTTTCAGGTTATGTGACACTACGTGAGAAGCGACTCTAGACTCGTATGGGGTTTGGTAGATTGGTTTGCGACTACCGTGGAAACCAATTAGTTGGGCGTAGTTAGTGTACTTACCAGGAGCAAGACTGTCATCAAACTTTACATCATACTCGATCGTAACAGTCTCCCAGTTCTTGATTTCACCGAGTGGCCATGATTGGGTTAAAACGACATTGTAGTCTTCATCTACTAGGCTGTCTACCAGCATCGCGTCGTATAGTTGGCCGCCACGATTGAAGAATTCTACGGTGTAAGTTACGACATCGCCCGATTTGGTGGAAGATTTGTCGGCCGACTTAGTAATGTCGAAGTGGGCAGGGAAACTAGTAGCGCTGCCTCCTTCCGAGCGAAGGCGGCCGATGTTTATTACTACGGTATCCTCATTGTCATCGGGGTTACTGTCTTCATTGATACTGTCTACTCGCGCAGTCAGTGGTAGGGCAGAGATGGAATCTGCTCCTAATAGACTCGAGACAGTGGCGTTGTAGGTAATTTCACGAGTATCGCCGGCTTTGATGTCGCCGAGCTGCCAACGAGCATTGCTAGCTGATTCTTGGCCGCTCGTAAACTGCAATGCTCCCGTTTCAAACAGACTTTCTAGACTTACTTCCCGAGCGGTGGTGTCACCGCGGTTAAAGACAGTGAAAGTGTAGCTAACTTTTGAACCGGGCATAATTGGCTGATCCTCTGAGACGGCGCTAATCGCTAGCCATAAATCTGGTTGGCCGAAGGTGAGGTTTCCGCTCCAGTTGCCGTAGATATTGAAGATTAGATTAGACCAATTGCTACCAATTACGTTGGTGTTCACGATGTTCATAATTGAGCTATTGGCGTAGGCGCTGCCCGTGTTGATATTTACTTCCTCGCCAGCTGCTTTATTATCGCCGGTGAGTGCGAATACCTGCACATTGTTATTTACTGTTGCTTGGTTGTAACCGGAAATTGATCCAGTGCTGATTGGGATACCGCGACTGTCGTAGATTGAGGTGATCCTGATACCCTCACTGGTTTCTGACCAAGTAAGTCCCTCTGGAAGACCTTGGATCGAACCACTCCAATCACCATGAACTCTAATCAACATACTGAATGAGGTGGCACCAATGAGGTTCTGATTTACCAGATTGGTAGTGTCTGATGAAGCGTAGGCGTTTCCGGTATTAATAGTTGTATCAGCACCGCTAGCGCTGTTATTTCCGGTGTTAGCGATAGTTGCGGAGTTGTTATTTACTGTCGCTTCGTTGTGTAGAGAGACATCAGAGTCTGATATACCACCGCCCGCACTTAAGAAACGGTCAAAGAACGAACTGTTAGGGAGAACGATATTTCCAGCATAACTAGAGAAGTTATTGAAGATGAGGAGCAGGTATTGTGAATCAACGATGTTTGTATTGGCAAGATTAATAATATTGGCTGAAGCGTAGGCGTTTCCGGTATTGATAGTGGTGGTGTCACCACTGGCTGTGTTTTGACCGGTGTCGGCTAACACGGTGACATTGTTATTTACTGTTGCATCATTCTGAAGATCAAGATTTGTCTGCTGGTCGTCACAGACAGAACCGCAAGCTGTCGTCGACTGAGCGGTGTTAAACTCACCATAAGCGATTTCAAAGTCAGACCGAAGATCAAAATTTTCATAACCTAAAGTGTCATTGATAAATGAGATCAGCCCAGTGGAGTTTACGATGTTGGTATTTACAACATTTATTATGTCGGCGTAAGCAATCGCGTCACCGGTATTGATGGTTACGGTTTCTCCACCGGCGCTATTTTCTCCAGTCACGGCACTGCTTGTAGCGTTGTTTTCTAAAGCAGCATTGTTGTCGGTCTTGATTTCAAGTAGGGAAGGGTCTTCTTCGGTATCTAGCGAAGGTGGGTCTGAAGCGTCAGAGTCTCCTTGCTCTGTTTCAATGACAGGAGCAGTATCGTCGTCAGTGGTGACTTCGGTAGTGTTTACTTCAGTGGATGCTTCTAGCCCAGTCACTGCCTCTCCGGTCTCAATGGTCGTCTCGGTGGGTGATGGTTCCTCAACTGTATCGGTAACAGCCTCATTCAAGCTTTGTTCCGGGTTATTCTCGGCAGGGTCCATCATGCCAAAGGCTAGCGTCGGCATCATGATTTCTAAGGTCATGGCACCAACAACCAGTAAGGACAATACAGCCGCTGCCCGGGTGTTATTGGTTAAGTAACGAAACATAATACGCAATTATGGCTTCTAATTGGGCGATCAGAATTAAAAGCTGGTCGCGAGTAGAGGTCTCGACTGTGGCCTCTGCTGAATCGAGATGATGACTAGATGAGTAGGTAATTGGCCCTGTGCTAGACGCTGACCAGTCTTCCACTACTTCATCATTAATAATGGTTTTGACTATAGCCTGATTGCTGCCATCGGCGTTTGAAGAAACGCTAACGGAATTCTTTATGGTTGTTTCCGCGCTAGCTGATCCAACCGAAAACAACAAACCTACTGCAATCATTAGTAGTGTGAACAAAGTGTCAGATAAAAATTTGTGAACTCTACTCATAGACATAGTCTCCCTCGCTCAGTTCTTGTCATTAAGACCAGGACTGAGTGGAAGGGGAGACCAATAGGTCTCCACTGTCCACTTGATTAGCTAAGTTAGACTTAGCTAGTCATTATTCCCTTGGTCAACGCCGTTAAGGACGCGAACTACGTTGCGGTTTAAGACGTTAGTAACTAAACCATCAGCGTAGGCTACGCCAGTGCGGATGGTGCCACCATTACCACCATCGTTGTCACCCGTGTGGTGTCCAAACCACATCATCCAAGGATTGTATGAAGCGCCGCCACGGCTGTCTCCCCCGTTGGCGTCATTTCTACCAGTGTTGGCCTTGACTCGAAGATCATTCTCAACACTAGTTCCTTCATTTTCTACTTCAATCTCTAACTTCTTGTCATTGTCACGAGAGAAGAAGTGTAGAAAATCAGGTCGATAATCCTCGTCACAACCACAACCCTCAACGACAACCCGGTTGTTGTTGACGTCATTCATAACGGTGCCATAGGCAGTCGCATCACCGGTTACGATGGTGCCACCGTCACCACCTGAACCCGCACTACCACCACCGCCAGACATAGGAGGGAGTAACTGTAGGCTCAGTCCACCAGGGCGCGGCATACCTGCTTGTTCACCGCCTTGCCTACTGTCCCCACCATTAGCATCGTTTTTGCCAGTGTTGGCAGATACTGAGACGTCATTTGAAACTGAAGTGCCTTCATTTTCGACTTCAATTTCGGTGCGGTCACCGTCGTTTCCTCGGTCCCTATCGTAGGCATACGTTGCTGTTACGAAGAGACTGTAGGTAGCTGCAGCTAGTATTACGGCTAGAATAATAGCTAACAACCTTGATACTGCTTTAGTCATAATATTTATGTATTACCCCTAATAACGACACTCAAGCGAAACCTTTCACGTTGGTCAAAGGTTCGTAAGAGTAGTGAACGTACACCCCTTAGTATCGTCCACGGAATGGTTAGGAACTGGAGGCATTCTTAATCACTCTGTGAATGCTACTCATCAGCCAAATCAGTAAGTTGTTTAATTATGTATAAAAAATAAAAAAACCACGTCTATACAAGCGTAGCGAAAACAGTCTTTTGGGTAGATTGTAAATATGTGATTGTGAAGGAGGAGTAGGCCATAAAAAAGACTCAACTCTGTTTCCCCACCAGGGTCACTTGTTATTGTACTCCTGTCATTTTTTGTGTCAACTGTAAAGGGGTGGGTGTGGATAACTTTTGATAATCTTGCGTATTAAAAGTTGTAGAGATTGCTTAGAGGTATAAGTAATTTGAAAACAAAATCCCCACTAAGGATCAGTCCATAGGGGAAAACATCCCATAGAAATGAAATGTTTGTGGACTGATCCTTAGTGGGGGTTTTGAGTAACAAAAAAGACCTTAGTAAGGTCTTTTTTAGCTGGTCTGTTTATATACCTATTCGTTCGATTTGGCAAGGTATAAATGTCGATTTAACTAGCGATAGATTTATTGCCGTCTGCTCTGATTACCTCAGCTCCGGCTGGACTGAGGGCGCTGTCTGCGCGTGCATGGCCAGCTAGCGCAATCATGATGCTATTGTCAGTTGAAAGTCCGGGTGCGGGGAAGTATGCTGTGACGTCCGGGTAATCAGTGAAAAGTTTAGCCTCTATCATGCGCTTGATGTGTTGGTTGGCACTGACACCGCCACCGACAATGAGTGTTTGGGCGCTGTATTCCTCAATTGCTGTGCAAACTTTTTTCACTAATACAGTCGTGACCGCGTCTTCAAAATCACGCGCTAAGGCAGCAACGTCACTATCTGAAAGGGTCTTGTCTTGCACCGCGTACCGTACGGCAGTTTTAAGGCCCGAGAAAGAAAAGTCTAAATCACCTGAGTGTAGCATGGGGGCTGGTAGTTCAGCGTATTGTAGTAGCTTTTGTTTTCTGGCTTGTTCTGCCCGCTTGGCGATCTCCGGGCCGCCGGGGTAGGGTAGTCCGACTAGTCTGGCTACTTTGTCATAAGCCTCACCAACAGCATCGTCACGAGTCTGTCCGATTTTCTTGTATGATCCCCATTTATTCATGAGAATGAGTTCGGTGTGTCCACCTGAGATAAGTAAAGAAATAGCCGGAAAAGAAATTTCGGAAAGCTGATTATCTCGCTCAACATCATAAATACTAGCCAGTACATGACCTTCCATATGATTGACCGGTACGACCGGAACGTCCCACAACAGCGCTAGCGCTTTAGCGAAGTTTACCCCTACCCAGAGTGCGGGTTCTAGTCCTGGTCCGCTGGTCACAGCGATTAGGTCAATCGGAAGGGTACCGTGTTCGCGGTGGAAGGTTATTAGTTGACCTGCCAGTCCGGGTTCTCGGTTTAGTAGGGTGTGGATACTGTCTTCGGTCGTTTCCTTTAGTGTGGTCGAGTGGTCGTGTGACTCAAGACCAGATTCATTGATCGCTTTTTCTAGCATTGGCACGATAGTGGCGGCGTGTTCACGCTTAGCAAGAGCCGGGAAAACCCCACCGTATTCACGGTGAATATCAATCTGTGTCCAAAGAGCATCTCCAAGCACTTCGTAGGTAGCATTAGGAAATTCACCATGTGCCTCAATTAGGCTCACGGCGGTTTCGTCACAAGAGGTTTCGATTGACAATATCAACATATGCGAACTATACGAAAAACTTTTTAAATAGTCTATCAGTGTTGTATAGTACTGGCATGCAGACAGTCGTTACCCACAGTGGGAGCTTTGATCCCGATGATGTTTTAGCTGTTGCGGCAGTACAGCTTTATTTAGGAGAGGAAAATACTAAGGTCATTCGTAGCCGAGATATGTCGGTTATAAATGAGGCTGACTGGGCGGTCGACGTCGGAGGAATTTACGATGTGACGACCAAAAGATTTGATCATCACCAAAACGGCGTACCAATGCGTGAAAATGGTGTGCCGTACTCCGCGTTCGGTTTAATTTGGCGAGAATACGGTAGAGAAATTGCTGGTTCACCTGAAGCGGCATTAGAGATAGAGGAGCGCTTAGTGCAACCAATTGATGCGGCTGATAATCATATATCTGTTTGTCGGCAAAATCATCCTGAGATCACACCATTTCTGTTTTTTGATGTGATTGATACCTTTAAGCCAGCCTGGGGCAGTGACGAGACATTTGATTCAGGGTTTGTACACGCGCTAGACTTTGCTCGTAATCTACTGAAGAGAATGATCGCGCAAGTGAAAGGGCATCAAATAATGGGTTCGTTTATCAAGACTACCTATTCTTCTGCCGAAGAGAAAGAAGTGTTGGTGTTTGAGCGACCAGTGGCCAGAAATGTTTTTACTGGCTTTGAGGAGGTGAAAGTAGTGGTGTCACCAGTCCATGCCACTGATGTGGGTGGCTGGATGGCAGCCACTGTGCCAGAAGATTTGCATGAGTTTAAGAATAGAGCCGCCTTTCCTGACGCTTGGGCTGGTCTAGTAGATGAAGAATTGGTAGCCGTCTCTGGTATTGATGGGGCAGTATTCTGCCACAAGGACCGTTATGTATTCGTGGCCAAGACAAAAGAAGCCGCCTTGGCAGCAGCGTGGGAAGCGGTGCGAAAATTGGAGGAGATAGTGTAATTTTAGACACTAATTTAAAAGCCCACTTCATGCGGGCCTTAAAATTTGTGACCGATACAAGACTTGGCGCCAGTTCTAAATAAAATTTTCGCAAGCTCAAATTTATATTAAGAACTCGCTGCCCCGGCGCTCGTATCGTGCTCGCTTTGCTCCGCGCGATAAACTCGCTCTTTTCAAGTTTTGACAGGCAATGCTCAAGCGTTACCTTTATCGGTCACAAAATAAAAACACCAAAGGGCGTTTTATTTTGTGACCGATACAAGACTTGAACTTGTGACCTCTACAATGTCAATGTAGCGCTCTACCAGCTGAGCTAATCGGTCTAATAAATTCGTGTTGCTAGTATACCTAAACCAAATCTTATAGCAAAGAAAAAAGATGGAAGGTAAGTATTGACAAAATATAATATATGGTATATAATGAGAGGTAGACTCAATTAAAACTATCTATTAGGTCGGAGGACGTAATGAAGAAACAGACAGAAGTATTATTCTCCGAGGAGTTCTTGGTAGGGATGCAACAAGCACTGTTGGCTCGAAAAGAGTCAAAATTGAAGATTCTTAAAGAAGGTGGTTTACGGGCCAAAACTCATTCACCACGAGATATCGTTCGTATTGATTTTGCATTAATGCGTATGAAGGACGGTCAGTATGGTTTATGTACTAAGTGTGGATGTCCAATTGCTAAAGAACGATTGGAGTTCATGCCAGAGACACCTTTTTGTTCGAGTTGCCAGCCAGAAGTTGAAAAACAGAGTACCGACCGCGCACGTCATTAGTGCGCGGTTTTTTCTTGTGTGTAGTGTCTAACAACGAACTGGATGCCGCCTTCTTCTAGTTGTTCTAGCTCTGATTCAGATAGTTTGTTTTCAGGATAAAGATGGATTGGGAAGCGAAATGAGACCATTTCTACATCATCGATTTTGATAGTTCCGGTACCAGACACAGAAACAGCTGCGGTATTTGGTTTGTATTTCCATAAGTCGTCCTCTTTCGGGATCGGTTGGGTGGTGACATGTCTAGTATGGAAAGTGAGAACAACTTTTACAGTACCGGAAACATCTTTACCAGAAAAGCCTTCTGTCATAGCAGTTCTAAAGCCTTCTGCACCAGACATGGTACACATATTGGCTTGTTGTCTCTTGTTTTCAATTTCTAACGGTTGGTTGCCGGTTAATAAATTTAGCGTCCGACTAAAATTCTCGCTGCGACACAGTAATTGGTTATTAGTGAGGATTCGTGCGACACTGTTTTGATCGGCTTTTTCAAATCCAGCGGCACGTAGTGTCAGTTCTAAATCCTCATACATACTGGCGTCTAATTCATTCAAAGTCAGGTCTCTGAAGCTAGCTGCAAGTGATTCTGGAGTATGTGTTCCTGGTTGTTTTTGAAATTCCATAGTGCAAGTATAATCGAAACCAATTCAATGTGTAATAAGTAATATATAGCATATACTCTATAAGAAAATGTTATGTGTGGAATTTTTGGTTACGTAGGTGAGAGAACAGCGCTGCCAATTTTGGTAGATGGTTTGCGCACACTTGAGTATCGGGGATATGACTCAGCTGGAGTGTATATTCCAGGGCAAAAGGTGGTTCGAGCAGTTGGTCCGATTGATAACTTAGCCAAAAAGCTTTCTACCTTACCTGGTACTTCAGGCATCGCGCATACGCGCTGGGCTACTCACGGTGCTCCGACTGAGCGCAATGCCCACCCTCATATAGATATGTCAGGGACCATTGCTCTGGTGCATAACGGCATCATTGAAAACTTCCGCGAACTGAAGGAGGGGTTGGTCGTGCAGGGAATAAGGTTTGAGTCGGATACTGACACGGAAGTTTTGGCAAAGCTAATCGGCACTCTTTATAAGGGAGATCTACTTGAAGCTGTACAAAAAGCCCTGCAGTTAGTGCGTGGAACTTATGGTATCGCGGTAATTACGGAACACGACCCAGAGACGGTAGTGACTGCCCGTATGGGTAGTCCGATTGTGCTTGGCTTAGCACCTGACGGAAATCTTATTTCTTCTGATCCGTCGGCGCTTCTGGCTCATACCAAAGATGTGATTTATTTAGAAGATGGCGAGTGCGCGGTGGTAACTAAAGATTCATATGAAGTACTTACCATCTACGGGGAGAGACTAGATAAGCAGCCGGAGACCGTGGAGTGGGATTTAGAGTCAGTGCAAAAGAACGGTTACGATCACTTCATGCTGAAGGAAATAATGGAAGCGCCGGAAGTGATCGAAAACACTATTCGTGGGCGGCTCATGGTAGATAAGGGTCGAGCTAAGCTAGGTGGACTAGAGGGTGTTCTCGGCACGCTCACGTCACTAAATCGAGCTACGATTGTTGGTTGCGGTTCAGCTTACTACGCTGGGCAGGTGGGTCGGTGTATGTTTGAAGAGTATGCTGATCTGCCCACAGAGATTGAGCTTGGTAGTGAGTATCGCTACAAGAAAAACTTACCAGACAAAAACAGTGCCGTGATTGCAGTGACACAGTCGGGTGAGACGGCCGATACGCTAGCATCAGTGCGCAGTGCCAAAGAACAAGGTCTGTTAACAATGGGGATTGTAAATGTGGTCGGCTCTACTATTGCGCGCGAGACTGATGCTGGAGTTTATAATCACGCCGGCCCGGAGGTGGCGGTGGCTTCGACCAAGGCATTTTTGTCACAGCTTACTGTCTTTGCGCTTCTGACCCTGCTAATAGGGAGAGAGAAGAATTTGTCGCGAGAAGAAGGGAAGCAGATAGCTGAAGAGTTATCTAAGTTACCCAAGGCGCTACGTGAATACCTATCTGATACCAGTAAGGTCGCAGCAGTAGCTAAAAAATATGCTGCATACCGCGATGTAATGTTTTTAGGACGTAAGTTTCATACTCCGATTGCCTACGAAGGTTCCCTCAAACTAAAGGAGGTTTCCTATATCCATGCTGAAGCTTACGCTGGAGGAGAATTGAAACATGGTCCAATCGCGATGTTGGATGAGAATTTCCCAGTCATTGCTCTGGCGCCACAAGATGATGTGTACGGGAAGATGATTTCTAATATAGAAGAAGTACGAGCTCGGAAAGCACCAGTGCTCGCCATCGTAACCGAGGGTGATGTCAACGTTGCAGCGGTAGCTGACGACGTTCTGTACATACCAAAAGTACACCCAATTTTGCAGCCGATTGTAACGACAATTCCATTGCAGCTTCTGGCGTATTACATTGGGGTAGAGAAAGGACTCAACGTTGATCGGCCACGTAACTTAGCCAAGTCGGTGACAGTGGAATAAACAAAGGCGGCAGTCACTAAGTGACTGCCGCCTTTGTTTAATGGTTCAGCGTCTTACCCAAAGGTAAAGGCAAAAAATCTCACCGTCCCACTCTTTACTTTTATGTTAAGAATATGTTCCTCTCTAAATTCATTTCTAAGGATAGTGTAGAGCATGCTCGCATTCACAGTAATTGTGTCGCGTAGTTCATCATCTTGGTAGATTTCAATCTCGGCATCACCGTCAGCTTCGGCCACTAAATAAATTTCCCGAGCATCAAACTTGTACCAAATCTCATCTCCTTCGGTACCTTCTGCGTACTCTGGTTGGATATTCCAGGTACCGGTTAGGTAAAGATTATTTTTGTATAGGTAAGTTGGCTTAGTGAGGGTTTGTTCACCGGTTTTACCTGGTTCACCATTACCGAGTAATTCATTCCGGAGAGATCCAAAGTAAGTTTCTGGGCTCTGGGCGACACCACTTGTATCGACTACTGTCTTGGCTACTAGTTCGTCGGCGGTACTGACCATTTCTTGGTTCAGAATATCAGCAAGTTCAGCTAGTAGCTCACGAATTTTCATTTCAGTTTCTTCATAGGCGCCTTCACCGATGTGGTCGTAGACAATATTGCCGTGAATATCGATCAAATACTTACGAGGCCAGTAACGGTTACCGTAAGCTCGCCAGGTAGTATAGTCGTTATCAAGTACGATCGGGTAGGAGATACCGAAGCGAGTCATGGCATCGCGTACATTGTCGATGTTTTTCTCAAAGGCGAATTCAGGGGTGTGAATACCAACTATTTCTAATCCTTGGTCCTTGTACCTTTCGTACCACGCGTTGAGATAAGGGAAGGTGCGCTGACAGTTGATGCAACTGTAGGTCAAGAAGTCGACTAAGATTATTTTCTCTCCGATCATTTCTCCCAGAGTTATCCCTTCAGTGTTTACAAAACCAGCTGGGTCTACTATTTCAACATAAGGCATTGCTTCGACGGTAAAATCAGCATCAGCCATTCTATCTGCTTGACTAGGAGTGAGATAAAGAGCAAGTCCGCCGACGAAAAGTAAGACAATTACGGCGATACCAACAATATACTCAGGTTTAAGATTATTCATGGTACTACTGTACTTTATCTAGGAGCCTTTGTTCAATAGCAGTCACATCGAAATATCCACTGTCGAGCAACTTAACTTCTAATTGTTTCTCTAGACCAGTCATGATCATGATACCGAGTACGACAAACAAGATTCCAACTCCGCGCTTGAATTTACCGTCGGAGGCAGAGAAATTGGCTAGTCTACCAGCAAAGCGTTGTCCGAGTAGACCGATTAGTAAAAGCATTAGTGCCAAACCAACTACGTAGGCTAGTAAGTAGACAGTGCCGAGTAAGAACGAGGCCGGTAGTACAGAAGCCAGGATAACGAAGTAAGTCGGGCTGCAGGTTGAAAATACTGGTCCGAGAGCAGCTCCTATCAGGATGTCGCCAGTAAAACTTTTTTTCTGGTAGCCGGCCCCAACTAGCTTATTAGAATTAGCTGAGAACTTTGCCATGCCCGGGATTTTTTCCCAAAGAGCCGGGAAGAGAAAGGTGAGGCCAAAGAAGACTAATATTCCGCCTGATAGATAGGTCCAGAACTGCGGTGGAATGGTAATGAAGGCGGTCGACACTTTGAGTAGGTAGGTAAAGATAATAATCGATACCGACAATGAACCAACTACTATATACGGCGTAAACCGGCTTCTGCCTGAAGCAGATGAGCCGATTACCACCGGAAGGAGGGGGAGGATACACGGTGCTAAGACCGTGAGTACGCCCGCAATAAAGGAAATGATAAGTAGAGTCATAATGGACTACTGCAGCTCGGCAACGACTTTCTCTACCGTGTCGCTACCAAGCCACTTTTTAATCATATTACCTTCACTGTCAACTTGTACGAATGAATGTTGTGAGGTGACGCCATATTTCTTCTTCAGATCAGCCGAGTCGTCGTAGTCGACTTCAAGAATGGTTAGGTCACCAGGGATAGTTTCTTTGTTGGTGGTGAAGTTGTCATGTGCATTACGACATGATGGGCACCAGCTGGCTTTAAAGAAAAGTACGGTTTTACCAGTTGCTCCAGAGACTTTTTCTGGTGAGTATGGTTCGTAAGTACCAGCGTGAGGTTCTTCCATCATGGCATCACTTTCCATCATCTTCTCTGCTTTCATTGCTCCACCTTCCGTCATCACCGCTTCTTCACTTTCCATCATAGCATCACCAGTTTCTTCCATCATGGCTCCTGATTCAGTAGTTATGGCCACGTCGCTAGTGACTCCATCTGATTGACCGATGATAAACCAGGTGACGATAAGGAAGACCACGATTCCGCCAATAATTAATTTGTTGTTTGCGTTCATATTTTTTTAAAAAATTTACCTTACAAAATTTAAGACCCCTCTAGTATAAGAGGAGTCTTCTAAAATGTAAAGTTAACTTTACACAAAGAGGTGTTAGTGATACTTCTCGAAGTACCAGCGAGCAGCTAGTTTACTGGTGACCATTATTCCTAAAGCAAGAGAAATCCAAGGATTAATTTCGCCGTGGGAAATACCTTCCACTAAGAGACCGACAGTAAGAGAACCGAGACCAAGAAGATAGGCGATTCTTCCAGCGTTCATGCGGTGCATAGTTTCCCGTTCGTCGCCGGCTTCTTCTTTGATCACGAAACCAGCAAAAGCCAACATGATGATGGTAACTCCGAGTAGGGTAAGGGTGGTATTCATGCTAGGCATCCAGTACATGAAAGGATCTGTGAGGAGCATTAGGAGAGCAATCAGCACAATTGGGGTGATGATGTAGAGAAGATTATTTTTCATAGGCAATGGTAAAGATATTTTCAACGCTAGTATCAAAAACGGCTGCAATTTTTAGTGCTAATAAGACGGACGGCACATAATTACCTTTCTCAATCGAAATGATAGTTTGGCGACTTACACCTACCGCGCTAGCTAACTCCTCTTGAGTCATTGGCTTTTTGGTGCGGTGTTCATGCACTTTATTGGCAACTGTTTCTGACATAGTAATTGTTCTGAATCATAACGACTCTTTAAAGTGATGTCAAAGCAATTTTACATACGGTATTCACAAAAAACTATTTGTGGTACATAATTGCGCCGGTTTGATCTTTTACTAATTAGCTAGCTTAACAAACTATTTCATCTATATCGGAGGTGTTAAGTGGTAAGGAAAGTTGTTGGAACAGCATGGAGAACTATTCGGTTGTATTCTCTCGAATTGTTTGTTGGAGCGACGATTGCGTTGCTGTGGATGTATCTATCGCCTCATGGCTACATTGAATTCCAAAAGTGGGAATTGCCCACGTTTGGTGTTTTGGGTCATGTTCATGTCGGTGATGATGGAGAAGTTCACCGTGTACTGACAATGCATGGGTTTGTTACACATGTGTTGTTTGCTTTGTTTTTTCTGTTGGTAGGGAAAGAAGTTTTGGAACATCTTACCGCTACAAATGGAAAGTTACGTGGGCGAGGAGCTTTAACTCCACTTATTGCAACTGTTGGTGGTGTGGTTGGTCCGGCGTTAGTGTTTTACTTGGTGGCTCGGTTGTTGCAGGCGGAAGAAATAATTAGTGGCTGGGCTATACCGACGGCCACTGACATTGCTTTCGCTGCATTATTTAGTCGGATAGTTTTCGGCTCAATCAAACACCCTGCCGTAGTCTTCTTGATGACACTGGCGATTGTAGATGATATAGCTGGCGTAATTATTCTGGGCTTGTTTTATCAACAACGTGAGTTACATCTAGAGTGGCTACTGCTTTCTTTTGGGTCGGTGTTAACCGCCTATGTTTTGTTTAACTGGTTGCCGCGGTGGATTGATAAGAGAACTAGAGGAAGAAGGCATATTACAGATTGGGTAGAGTCTAACTTGGGATTAAAGCCGTATTTTGCCCTTGGAGCATTATGTTGGTTTGGTTTCCAGGAGGCTGGGATACATCCAGCACTTGGCTTGCTACCGATTGTGTTTGCTATGCCTCACGGTAATACCGATAGGGGATACTTTGAAGAAGCAGTTTGTCCTGAGGATGATGAATACTTGCTCGATAAGCTAGGTAGGAAAATCAGCCCTTTTGAAGGATATGTACTCTTTTTATTTGGTCTTCTGAGTGCTGGGGTCGCTCTAGACGCAATCGGCGACGCTACCATTGCGGTGTTAGCTGGATTGTTGTTTGGAAAACTGATTGGCATCTATTTGTTTGGTATCCTGGGTGATCGACTGTATGGATTGCCAGAGGGAATGTCTAGAAGGCACCTTCTCATCGTAGGCTTGTTATCATCGGTAGGCTTCACAGTCTCATTGTTCGTGGCTGATGCTGCTTATATGGGTATGCCTGATGTTTTGGCTGAAGCAAAGATGGGGGCGTTGATCTCTCTCGTGTTTGGTCCAGTGGCAATACTCATCGCCAGATTGCTCGGCACTAAGCCGGAAAAAGTGCTGCTAAAGGCCTAGTCAGACAGCTATAATCACTATGTTCTTAATATTGGAAAGCAGGGCCCTTGACCCTGCTTTTTCTTTTTGCACACAATAGACGTTTATTTTTCTATTGCCTTACGTAAATCAGCACTATAGCTGTCTTTCGTTACATCAACTAGATCATTGTCGATCAGGTGCGAAGTTTTTGTTTCAGCGAAGGTCTGATCGGTATTGATTAGTTCAAGTTCGTAGAGGACTTCATCAAAGTAGCCAGGGAGGATGGTCTTCCAAGTGATCGGGAAGTCTACGTCAGACATAGCTTCAACCGGTCGAGTTAATTCATTGGTGCAGTTGTGAGTGAGTGTGTTGTACATACGAGGTTCATCGTATACCGCGTTGATCTCAGTCGCTAAGCGGTTGAATAGTTCCCGGGCTTGTTCTGGATTAGCCTTAGTGGGGTAGAGGTAGACTCGTTCGCCGCGGTGGCCAGTGCGCACACCAACGATGTCCTCTTCTGATCCGACCACGTAGATAATCTCAAACTGGCGCAGGATACCAAGCAGTGGTGAGAAGGTCTCATCTGACTCTCGACGCGTCTCAAGCGAAACTACTACATGCTCGCCGTCAGTAAAGCCAAAGCTTAAAAATATGTGAGCTAGACCCTCAAAATCATCAAAATGTGAAATAAATACATCGACACTCTCAATATCGTCTAGGTTGTAGGTTCTGGTCTCGTAGCTGACGTCAGCTGACTTAACTGCGGTCCAGTTGAAGTTCCGGTAATTTTCAATCGTAATTTGGCTGCTGGTGGCGGAATAAAGAATATGAGGTAGGGCTTCGTGACCGAGTTCCCAGTCACGGTCATGTGAAGGACGGAAGACAATTAGTAGGGTTAGATAGATTATGGCGACGATTAACACTGCTCCAAGTAGGTAACGGAGACACTTATATTTTTGTAGCATAGTGCTTTAATTGTACTTTAACAGATAATCGTTACAGGAAGTTCTGCACAGCAGCATCAAATATAGCTCGTGTCTAGGTATATTATAGATAGGACGTACTAATAGAATAAATTTTGTCAGCTTATGAATGGCGTGAATCAACAACTGCTTGATTATATTACTGAACAGGTGCAGGCCGGTGTGCCGGCAGCAAAGATAAAAAGAGTCTTACTGGAGAATGATTGGTCCGGGGAAGTACTGGCTGAAGCTTTTGCGCGGTTGGGAGTCGTCGTGCCGGAGCACGACATCCCGACAGCAGAAATGGTTGAGGCTAGTCAGGGAGTTGGAGTCGCTGAGAAATCTTTTGTGACGGAAGAGATCACTATGGACAAGGTCATTGAGAAGTTTATTCCGATTGCGGGAGCCCTTTTTCTGGTTGTTGGTTTTGGATATTTGATTTATGCCAACGCTTGGGTTCATTTGGCGATGGAGATTCGCCTCACTTTAGGATTCTTCTTTAGTGTGGTTTTGATTGGAGCTTCGTTTTCGTTCTCGGAAAAGATGCGTTATTTGGCGGATGTCGGTATCGGTATGGGAGTTTTGTTGCTCTACGGTACCTTGATCTATGGTTCACGTGCCACTGAGTTGGCACAAGAGGCGACCATACCAGAGATGATGACCTTGATCACGGCGGTGTTGTTTACAGTGGCGGTGTCTTACTTTGCGTCCAAGCGAAATTCCAAAGTAATTTTGATTCTTGGTATGCTCGGTGCCTACATCACGCCGTTTGTGATTGGGCAAAATGACGTCTGGGTGGAGAACGTGTCTTTCAATGCCTACCTAATATACTTCTTTGCTATTAATATGGCGGTTTTCTTCCTCGGCAGGGAGATTTCAGTGCGCGATATCATACCGTTAAACATAGTCGGTTTGTTTGTTGGAGTTTCTACTTTGTGGGGATTATCGTCTTCAGATGGTATCAACGCTACTCGGCCAGACAACTTCTTCTCTGGTGAGTTATTTACTGCGATCATGTTTATGATCTTGGTGATCTTCTCTATTTGGAGCATTCTGCTATCAGCTAAAAAGTTCAGCGAAAAAGATGATGGTTACTTGTCGCTGG
>JBFHUT010000009.1:0-22787 GCA_041589935.1 Minisyncoccia bacterium | reverse complement strand
TGCCTTAAGTCGTGATTGGTGCCGAGAACTCGCAAGAGATTTCGAACATTCCGGTCAGAAATGGTGCCCACCTGGTGTTTTGCATCAGGAGCATACGCGTGGTTTCGTTGAAAAGACACCCCCTCTAGGGTGTTTTTTCTTATTTGATAAAAGGAGCCTGAGGGCGACTATTTAGAAAATATGCAGGCGCTTAGTATATTTCGACCTTTACCTAAGGGAGAAATAGACTGTAGCGAGCTGCTAAAGAGGTTAAATTACTTTTTAGCTCCGAATCTGCGCCTTGCCTAGCGCAGATTCCTGGATGCAAGTGGTAAAAAGAAGAGGAGTGTGCGCCAGTGAAACGCACACTACCTAGTGCGTTTCATCGGTTTAAATGAGGCGCAGTTAAGATTAGGACACCTGGATGCAAGCAATCATACCGTTTGCTACTATAGTACAATCATGAATTACAGTTTAGCTATATCTTTCTTAGTCTTTTCGGGTATTTTCGCCGCGGTTCACTACGTGGCTGTCATCGCCTCGCTTTATTGGTACCACTGGTGGTTTGATATCATGATGCACTTCTGGGGCGGGCTATTGGTAGCACTAGGAGTACACACTTTATCAACCTTTAGTCGACTGCATTTTCTACCTAACGCCAAAACAGTATTTACAGTATTGATAATAATGATGATCGGTTGGGAAGCTTTTGAACTAGTGGCTGGATTATGGGATCCGGAAACATACCTTACAGACACTTTAAAAGATGTTCTAGTTGGTTTTGGTGGGGGATTACTCGCCCACAGTCTTCTTCGTCCATATACAATGAAATAGTATGAGTGCAACGTTAGGATTTTACGGCGGAGTCGGCTCGGTGACCGGAGCCAACTTCATGCTTGATACAGGAAAATTAGCCATTTTAGTTGATTGCGGTCTAGTACAGGGTGATAAGTTTGCGCAGGAAGTAAACTCTCAGCCGTTTATCTATGATCCAGCCTCCGTCGATGTGCTGTTTGTGACTCACGCTCATGCCGATCATATTGGTCGCATACCTAAGTTGGTGCGTGATGGATTTCGAGGGGTGATTTACTCTACTCGACCGACTCGAGAATTGGCACGGATCATGTTTGATGACGCGCTTCACATCATGGAGTACGAAGCCGAGCGAGATGAGCGACAGCCACTTTATAGTCAGAAGGATATAGATACAGCTTTGTCACTTTGGAAGACGGCCGAATATCATGAAACGATTACACTTGAGGACGAGGTTACTGTTGAATTTACCGACGCTGGGCATATCCTTGGATCAGCCATGGTGCAATTAACTCGCGCTGGTAAAAAGATTGTCTTTACGGGTGATGTTGGAAATGTACCACAACCACTCCTTAATCAGCCAGAAATACCCAAAGATTATGACTATATGGTGATGGAGAGTGTGTATGGTGACCGGATACACGAAGAAGTGGAAGAGCGCACGGCCATGTTACAACACTTTATCGAGCAAACCATTCGTCGCCAGGGGACACTCATCATTCCGGCTTTCTCGCTCGAACGTACCCAAGGGATTTTATTTGAGATCAATAATATGGTGGAAAGCGGTGCGATTCCATCGATCAAGACCTATCTCGATTCGCCACTAGCCATTCGAGTGACTGATGTGTATCAGAGTTCAGATCAATATCTTAAAGATGCCGTGCGCCAGCAGATTGAAGGTGGAGATGATATCTTTGCTTTTGAAGGGCTATCGTTTACCGAGACTATGAAGGAGTCGAGTCAGATTGCTCGCTATGGTGGGCCAAAAATTATCATCGCCGGTTCGGGTATGAGTCATGGTGGTCGGATCCGTCAGCATGAGAAGCAGTTTTTGGGTGATAAGAACACCACACTACTATTGGTAGGTTATCAAACCGTCGGTTCAATAGGCCGTTTACTACAAGATGGAGCTAAGCAAGTATGGATCGATGGTGTGCAGGTAAAGGTAAAAGCTCAGACCGCGACCATTCGAGGCTATTCTGGCCACGCTGACCGTGATCAATTGGTTAACATGGTTTACAACGGCACACAAGATCGTCAGCCTAGGCAGGTGTTTGTAACCATGGGTGAGGAAAGAGCATCACTTTTTCTTACCCAGCGACTCAGAGATTATTTAGGAATAAACGCCATTGCTCCAGAGGAAAATGCGGAGATAGAGATAGATTTCTGAAGTAAGCAAACGAGGCGAAGTCGACGATTGCGAATTTCGTTCCTGATAAGCGGCTTTAGTCCGCCGCTGATTTCTGGAACGGGTTGAATACTGTAGGAATTAATATTATAGTTTTGACTATTAAGTCGCGGTCTTTAAAAAATTAATTTAAGGTGGCTAAGTCTGTGGATTACCTGTACATAAGCCTGTGTAGTAAAATGTAGTTTTTCTTAAAAAAAGTAAAATTCTTAGCTCTTAATAGTCAGTAAACTCTTAAGGTTAGCCAAAGTTGCTATTTACATTTTTATTTTTTGATTTGTAAGTATAAATTTTTCTTGCTCGCATTTTTGAGAGGAATATAATTAGCACACGTATGAAGGAGTCATCTTTCGTACGTTGGTAGGAGGACCTTCGGGAAGACCTACTGTGTTACACCAACTTAAAGTTTACTGCTTGGTAAACCAAAGCTACTGGAAACAAAATTTATTACAGGAACTCGCTTCAAGTAATAAATTAAATTCGGAATCGTAGCCTGCCAATGTTAGACGGCAATCATGCAAGCATCCTGTTTGCTTCAAATCTAACACTGACTGAAAGTGATACTGAAACTAAAAATACCACCGCAAGGTGGTATTTTTAGTCATACGTTGTACTGTGTTACCTCTCCATTATACAGGACTCATCATCTTGCTAGTCGGTAGTAGGTGAATATCAAAGCGCTGCTTCTATTTCTAGTAGGCGATTGTATTTAGAGAGACGCTCACCACGAGAAAGCGAGCCGGTTTTGATACCTTCGGCACCGGTACCAACCGCTAGATCGGCGATGAAGTCATCGGTGGTCTCGCCTGAGCGGTGTGATACCACTACGCGAATGTTGTTTTGTTGTGCCATGCGAATACAGTCTAGTGTTTCACTCAGCGTACCAATCTGGTTCACTTTGATAAGGATGGCGGTACAAGCTTTTTCTTCGATGGCTCGCTGGAGTCGTTTTGGGTTGGTTACTAGCAGGTCGTCTCCTACCAGCATAAAGTCAGAAGTAATTTTTTCTGGGTGAGAGGCTATGGTGAATTGCTTGGCTTTGGGCAGACACTCGGTCATATTAGTCCAGTTTGCCCAGTCGTCCTCACTAAGACCGTCTTCAATCGAAATTACGTGGTATTTCTCTTGCCAGCTTTGATAATGTTTTACCAACTCATCTGCCTTTAGAGAAAGTCCCTCTGGGTTAAGTTCGTAAGTATTAGTTTCGGCGTTATAAAATTCACTGGCGGCAGTATCAAGAGCGATGGAAACTTCTACGCCCGGCATATAACCCGCCTCTTCAATGGCTTTGATGAGGAAAGAGAAGGCTTCATCGTGGTCCTTTACTCGTGGAGCAAAACCACCCTCATCTCCTACACTGGTCGAGAGATCAGCTTCAGCCAATAGTTTCTTGAGGGTGTGAAATATCTCTGTGCCGGCGCGGAGCTGTTCTTTGTACTCAGGTATGCCGTGCGGTACCAACATAAACTCTTGGCAAGAGATGCCTGAGTCGCTGTGTACACCGCCATTGAGTACATTGAACATAGGCACTGGCAGGGCTAATTTCTGGTCAGTGTCTAGGAGCAAGTTGATGTGCTGATATAGAGGGATTTTTTTGTCTGCTGCAGCAGCTCGAGCCACTGCTAGTGAGACACCCAAGATGGCGTTAGCTCCTAGCTTACCCTTGTTTTCAGTACCATCTAGTTCAATCATTTTTTCATCGATGGCTTTTTGATCGTTGGCGTCCATTCCTACAACGGCTTCTCTCAAGACGGTATTAACATGTTCGACGGCCCTTAGTACACCTTTGCCTAGGTAACGACCTCTATCTCCGTCGCGCAATTCTACGGCTTCGTGTGCGCCAGTCGAGGCTCCAGACGGCACCATAGCGGTGGCAGATGTCCCACTCTCCAGAGTAACAGTGACTGCTACGGTGGGGTTGCCACGTGAATCCAATATCTCCCGTCCGGTAATATTTTGTACTTTTGTCATGTCTATTTAGTGCTGCTAGTAGTAATGAATTCGCTGAGTATAGCATGAGCTGGCGCCAGTAGATTTCGGCCGGTCATGCTGATTGGTTGAGGAAGGTTCATCAGGGCAAGGACCGTTGGAGCGATGTCCGCTAAGGTTCCTGGTGTCAGTGACCCTTTGGTCGTTACGATAAACGGCACCATGTTTGTGGTGTGAGCAGTGTGACATTCACCAGTATTGCTATCCACGTTTTGCTCAGCGTTGCCATGATCCGCGGTTACGATTACTGTTCCACCTTGAACAAGAGTTGCCTCAGTAACACGCTTCAGTTCTCGGTCGACCGTTTCTACGGCGACTTTAATAGCTTCTACATTCCCAGTGTGACCAACCATATCAGCATTGGCGAAATTGATGAAAATAAAGTTGGTCCCTTTTTCAATTTGCTCAATGGCCTTATCAGCAATTTCGCGAGCGCGCATTTCTGGTGCTAGGTCGTGTGTTTTTACTTTCTGGCTATCAACGAGGATGTGTTCTTCGCCTGGATACTGTCCTTCATGGAGGCAGTTTAAGAAGTATGTAGCGTGTGGGTACTTTTCGGTTTCGGCAATATGAGCTTGAGTTAGACCAGCCAAAGAAATCTCATTGGCTAGTGTGGTATCGATGTCGATAGGTGGGAAGGCAACCAAAGCAGGGAGGTTTTTGTCGTACTGGGTCATGGTCACAAAGCAGAGGTTTTCATTCTGTGCTTTCTCACAAATCTTCTTAGAGAACATACGCGCTCGGTCAGACCGAAAGTTAAAGAAGAATACCCCGTCGTTTGGTTGTACGGTATAGCGCTCTCCGACCGCATTTAGGAATACTACTGGCTCCATAAGTTCATCGATTACACCTTCTTTGTAGAGTTCCTGTACTACTTCCGACGGTTTGCAGTTTTGATATTCGCGATTACAGACTCCGTCAAAGACTGCTTTTTCTACCATCTCCAATCGATCCCAGTTGTTGTCTCGATCCATAGCGTAAAGCCTGCCTGAGGCAGTGGCAATCACACCTATACCAAGATCATCAATAATATCTTCCAGTTCTTTGAGATATCTGGCTGCTTGCTTTGGTCCTGTGTCGCGACCGTCAGTAAAGGCATGAATGGCAATCTTTGTAACCCCAGCCTCCTTAGCTGCTTTGAGGAAGGCGAATAAATGACTGCTGTGGCTATGAATACCGCCTGAGGAGACTAGACCTTTCACGTGGAGGGTTGAATCATACTGCTTCACGTGCGCAAAGAGTTGTACAAAGGCAGGGTTAGTGGCGAACTCATTATTAATCGCTGCCTTAGAAATGCGCACTAGATCGGTATCAATTATCTTTCCGGCACCTATTGTCATGTGACCAACTTCACTGTTACCCATTTGCCCTTCAGGCAATCCGACACTGCCAGCGCTGGCATCAAGTAGTGTGTGTGGGTAGGTGGCTAGCAGATGGTCCATGAATGGAGTTTTTGCTTCGGCGATGGCATTGTATTTGCATTCTTCTCGATGTCCCCAGCCGTCGAGGATAATCAGTACGTGCGGTTTGATGGTATTTTTTTCTGTCATGAGCGGGAGTGTAGCTTTTCTTGTTGGTAATGTGAAGTGTGTATAACTAAATTGTGAATAGGTAATACAAAAGGCCAGCTATTTGCTGGCCTTTTGCGGAATAGAGGTCAATTTATTTTGAGACCTCAGCTACTAGGCGATCAAATGCCTCTGGGTTCTCTAGTGCGATTGTGGCAAGTACCTTGCGGTCAAGCTCGATCTTTTTATCTTTCAATGCTTTGATGAAGCGGCTGTACTTAAGTCCGTGAGCCATCAGAGCGGCATTGATTCGGACGGTCCAGAGACGACGGAAGTCGTTCTTTTTGTCTTTTCGGTGAGCGAAGGCATAGGTTTGTGCGTGGTAGATTGCTTCACGTGCCACTCGCTTTTTCTTTGAACGCTGCAGACGGTATCCTTTTACTTCATCCAGGATGTTGCGTCGGCGCTTTTGGGCCATTAGGCCTCCTTTTACACGTGCCATAGTTTTTCGTTACTGATTAATAAATTATGCACCGGACTTCGGTAGGAAGCGACGGGTAATGCGCTTACTCATTGAAAGCACTTGGGTACGCTTACGCGCTAGTCGCTGCTGTCCAGTCTGGCGGGCATTGAAGTGGTTCTGACCTGGCTTGCGAGCGATTAGCTTACCGTTTTTGGTCACTTTAATGCGCTTAGTAAATGACTTGTTTGTTTTCATAATAACGTTATTTGATCGGGCTTCAGCCGCAGGCGGTGAAAACAAGGGGTGTTTTCGCCAGGGCAAAGTGGGCAAAATATACCGTATTCATCACCAAAAGTCCAGTAAAAACCGGCCCGAGCTTAAGCTCGGGCCGGTTTTCTTGTTCTTAGATCATCCCGCTTTCGAGAAGGTCATCAAGAGACTTCTTTTTTGACTTGCTTTCTGACTTTGTTTCTTTCTTCTTTTTCTTATCTTCCAGCTTTTTCTCTACTTCGATCACCTTTGGCTTGTTTTTCTGTGCTTTACCATCTCGTTCAAGGGTGGTAGTGAAACCCTTGGGACTCTTTTTTACCGGATCAGCAATCTTATATTCTGCGGGAATGATCTTGAGGAAGCGGTCGAGCCGTTCTTTGAGGAATTTTTCCTCCATGTACTTGTATCGTCCCCAGAGGAAGAGGTCGACCTTAACACGATGACCTTCTTCTAACCACTCGGCTGCACGCTTAGCTTTTAGTTGCTGGTCGTGATCGCCAGTTCCAATCTTTACCTGTACGCTCTTGGTCTCAGTGACGTGGGCCTTAGCTTTAGCCTTGCTAGCTTTGCGTTTTGATTCGTAACGGTACTGGCCATAATCAGTAATTTTAGCTACTGGCGGCTTAGCGTTTGGTGAAATCTCGATTAGATCCAACTTGCGTTTATCTGCTTCCTTAAGAGCATTTGCGAGTGTGAGAGTACCAAGGTTTTCTCCTTCAGGGCCAATAACACGCAGCTCAGACGCCCTAATGGCGTGATTGATTCTAGTTCTAGTGTCTTTACCTGAGAATTGTCGGTTTGGTCGCAAATTGATTTTGATTATGAAATAAAAGTATAGCGGTTACATTAAATATTACCTACTACACATTGATCCTGCCAATTTACCATAAAAACGTTTGGTTGCAAGGTATTTAGGCTGTTATACTGAGAAATAATGAAGTCTAGCGGACGAGCGGGTAAACGTTGTGGTCCGGTCGGATATCGTACCGGGTCAGGCTTTCTGCACCGGAAAGTGCTTAATAATGCTCAGTTAAAACTAAGAAAGTCTGGGCAAAAGTAAAATTCATAACGTCTAAATTGACAGACTTGTAAACAGCTGGCGCTGAGGAAGAAGTGCGCGACAGGATACAATAGTAGGTAATGCTAGAAAACTTATTTCCAATTGGGGCTGACCACTACATAGTAGGAGGGGTATTGGTGGGTCTTGGTATTGCCATCCCGTTTGTTCTTACAGGCACAGTGGCTGGAGTCTCAACTTTCTTTACAGCGGCTTGGTCGTACGTTTGCCCAGGCTCTTTCTTCCAGACAAACTGGTATCGCATCTCAAGAGGTTGGCGCTGGTTTTTGACAGCTGGACTCATCTCTGGAGGAGCGCTATATCTTTTGTGGTCGGGTAGCGTAGAGGTTACGCAGATAGAATGGTGGCGCTTATTGATTGGAGGAATGTTTGTCGGAATCGGAGCTAGGATGTCAGGCGGTTGTACCTCTGGTCACGGTATCTGTGGTTTAGCAGCTTTAGAAAAAGTCTCATTAGTGGCAACTGTTACCTTTTTGGCCGTCGCCATTGGCGTAGCTCACCTAACAGCACTCATCATATGATTAAGTTCACAATGTATCTAGGAGGTCTCTTGTTTGGTTTTGGCTTGGCAGTAGCAGGAGCAACTCGTCCAGAAATAGTCTTATCATTCCTGCAGTTACAGGACTATGGTTTGTTATTGGTGATTGGTGGAGCTTTAGTGGTATCACTAATTGTTTTTCAAGGTATTCCACGCGCCCTCAAAAAGCCTCCTTATGGAGAATACTTTGATGGACACGATGGCTTTCCAGTAACTAGACAATCCATCATTGGTGCTGTTATCTTCGGTGTCGGTTGGGGGTTTTCTGGTCTTTGCCCCGCCACCTCGTTGGCAGCTATTGGTACTGGTAATTGGCCAATCTTGTACGGGATCTTAGGTATGTTTCTCGGTACATTGCTCTATGGTCGGATTCGTTCCACAGTAGAAGAATCAGAATCAGAAGGGAAGTAGTTAGGGTATCACTTAGCAGAATGGTACAATTTTGTGGATATGAACAGTACATCTGTCGAAAGTCGAACGCCTCGTAAGCGAGCTACGCGAAGACGAGTCTCAGCTGAGCGTGTCATTGTGCCTGATAATTATAAAGAAGAGACATCTCAGGCTGGTGCTGAGAAAGAAAAAAATGTTCCTGATAATGTGGTACAAGCAAGGCGCAAGGCGCCAACTTCATTAGGGGTAGCTGCGAAATCGAGACAAGAAAACAAAAAACAGCTAACAGTTGTCGTGATTGTTTTGTTGCTTGGTGTAGGATCTTCAGCAATGGTCGGTTTATCAGATGCTGGACAAATCGATGTACGACAAACAATCGAGGCTCGTAACGAACGGATTAGAAACAATCAGGCTGATGAGCGCGACTTACTTACTAGCATGGTGGAGGTGCCAGTTCAAA
The DNA here is from genome assembly GCA_041589935.1 of Minisyncoccia bacterium. GTDB lineage: Bacteria > Patescibacteriota > Minisyncoccia > Phycocordibacterales > UBA918 > OLB19. The sequence continues at coordinate 13,891 of JBFHUT010000009.1, read as the reverse complement.
ATACGAATCCAGACCGAAAGGCAGATGGTGGTTTGGTTGGATTAGGGACAGGCGGTGCTCCACCCAAGCCAGTCTTGCCACCAGCAACTGACACTGCCTCGACTTCATCAAGTACTAGTCAGACCGCTAGCTCAACCGAGGTTGTTGCTAGCAGTACTGACGAAGCGTTGGATGAGGAAGAGAGATTTGATGAGGATTTGCTAAGCGAGGAGTCTAGCGCTATTGACGGCTAATCTTTTTTTGAGCAAGGTCCGCACTTGCAGCCAAGTGGCTTGATAACGCGTTTGAAGTAATCTGTGCCGTAGTCATATGTCAGCTCCTCACTCGGAGCAATTTTCTTTTTGGCGTAGATAAAGACCCGAGTCTCATCTTCATTTAGTTCGGGATAACAGTTTGGCTCACAGCTATGGTTGATGTAGCGAGCTAAATTTGCGCGTCCTTTACCGTCAATGGCCCACTGGTCGTTAAGTTCAAATAGATACTTGCCACCACGCCGATTAGCTTCCTCTTCTGTTATTACTTCGCCTGTGTACTCAATAACCAACTCACCTCTTTTAAATGGGGTGACAGCAAACAAACCTAATCCAGCACTACTTCTTTTTACTTGTACGTTAGCTTTTTTTAGCATGCGCGACAGTATAGCAAATCGAGAGCTTTCTTTGCACAGTGAAACAAGGTTTAAATGATAAAACCTGCTAAGATATTAGTAATGAGTGATGTTCTTGAAAAGTTCGTTCGGGCGACAAATTATTTGTCGGCTGCCCAGATATATTTAAAAGATAATGTTTTATTAACTGAGCCACTACAGCCGGAGCATATTAAGCCGCGTCTCCTGGGTCATTGGGGGACTTGCCCAGGCATTAATTTCACATACGCCCATCTCAATCGGGCCATTATTGCTCACGACGTAAATATGATGTTTGTGCTTGGACCAGGCCACGGCTTCCCGGCAGTACAAGCTAATCTTTTTCTCGAAGGAACACTTTCTAAATATTTTCCAGCTGTGCCACACTCAACAGCAGGGATATCTCACATGGCCAAGCAGTTTAGCTGGCCTTACGGTTTTCCTAGCCACAGCAACCCAGAAGCACCAGGGGTAATTCTTGAAGGAGGGGAGCTGGGTTATTCGCTCTCTACCTCATACGGAGCAATCCTTGATAATCCTGATCTTGTCGTTGCGTGTCTCGTGGGTGATGGGGAAGCAGAGACTGGTCCAACTGCTACTGCCTGGCATTTGAATAAATTAATTGATCCAGGCAAGAATGGAGCAGTACTGCCCATTCTTCATCTTAATGGTTACAAGATCTCTGGCCCAACCTTCTTCGGTCGTATGAGTGATGAAGAGCTAAAGGCTTTATTTTGGGGTTATGGTTATGAGCCGATGATCGTTGATGCTTACGTTGAAGAAGATGTGCATGGTCGCATGATGAAAGTAATTGATGATGCGATTGAAGCAATTCGTTTTACTCAACACTGTGCTCGGGAAGGAACTTTAACTGAGAACCCACGTTTCCCAATGATTATACTTCGTACTCCAAAGGGCTGGGATAGCATCAAATATATTGGTGAAAACAAAATTGAGGACAACTGTCTTTCACACCAAGTCATCGCTGATCAGGCACGAAACAATAAAGAGCAAATAGCTCAGCTCGAAAAGTGGCTTCGTTCGTATCGCTTTAACGAATTATTTGATGGGGTTCACTTTGACAGCGATATACAAAGTGTAATACCGCGTGAGGGCAGGAGAATGGGTGATAATCCACATGCTCATGGTGGCGCTCCTCATTACAAACCTCTCCACTTGCCAGCGTCTGAGGATTACGACAAGGAAGCAACTTGCGATCTCAATAGTCCTATTTGTGGCACTGAGAGCAGTATGGAAAAGATTGGTGTCTACTTGAGAGATATCATGAAAGCCAATGAGGCAGAAAGAAACATTCGCTTGATGTCTCCAGATGAGACCTACTCCAACAAGCTCAGTGCGGTCTTTGAGGTGACGGGTCGGAGTTTTGTGTGGCCGCACAAAGAGTGGGATAAAGATCTTGTGTGGGACGGTCGAGTGTTGGAGATGTTATCTGAGCATAGCTTGCAGGGAATGCTTCAGGGTTATGTTCTAACTGGTCGACACGGTGTCTTTGCTTCTTATGAAGCATTCGTACAGATCGTGGCCAGCATGGCTGATCAATACGCTAAGTTCCTTAAGATAGCGCGCGATGTTAAGTGGCGTGGTGACATCCCGTCATTTAATTACATCCTTACCTCTGGTGCTTGGCGCCAAGAACACAACGGTTTTTCCCACCAAAACCCAGGTTTTATTGATGGTGTACTCCAGCGCCAAGGTTGTTTCACTAATGTTTACTTCCCGGCAGATGCTAATGCAGCACTGGTCGCGTTCGAGCGGATGATGGGGTCTAAGAACGAAATCAATGTTCTTGTTTGTTCAAAACGACCATTGCCGGTGTGGCGTACCCCAGCTGAGGCTAAACGTGATGTAGAAGACGGCATTGCGATTTGGAATTTTGCTAGCGACGAAAACCCACACTTGGTCTTTTCTGCTGCCGGTGATTATCCAACTTTAGAAGCGCTCGCCGCTATTAGTTTGGTGCGTCAGACGGTCCCAGCTATGCGCATGAGGTTTGTTAATATTGCTTCATTGTCTGCCCTTGGGATCGGTAATTCTTCTTGCCGTGTACTTCGTCATGATTTTGATCATTACTTTACTGAAGAAAAACCAGTAATTGTTAACTTCCACGGCTATCCACAAACAATCAAGCAAGTGTTGTTTGATTACACTCAGAACCCACAGCGATTCACTGTTCATGGTTATGAAGAGAGTGGTTCGACCACTACACCATTTGATATGATGGTGCGTAATCGCGTTGATCGTTATCACTTGGCAATGGAGGCATTTGCTAAAGCTGCTGAACAAAATGTAATCACTGAGACGGAGGCTCAAAAATTAATTAGCGATTTCCAGGAGAAGTTGAGCGAGCACCGCGCTTATGTAGTTGAGCATGGAGACGATTTGCAAGATATTACTAACTGGGTATGGCAACAACGCTAGTTGTAAATCCGGGTAGCTCATCCCGCAAATATGCCTTGTATCAAGACGGTCAACTAGCTTTAGATATCAGGTTTGAGGACTCAAATTCAGGTTACGAAATGTGCTCACAAGTGGCAGGTACACACCAGGTCTGTGAAGCCGTTAAGCGGGAGGATTTCAAGGAGGCTTTTTCTCAAGTGGTCGACATGGTGCAGAGTCATTTATTTAGAGATGGTTCCGGCCGGCAGCTCGACAATGTTGTGATCAGGGTAGTGGCACCAGGGACTTTTTTTCAGCGACACACTATCATTAATGAAGAATACATAGATGAGTTAAAGAAGCGAGAATCAGCCGCCCCCTTGCATGTGCCGGTAATGATGCGCGAGATTAAGTCCGCTCGGCAACACTTTAAGAAGGCTAAAATAATCGCTGCTTCAGATAGTGCATTCCACAGTCAAATGCCGCCAAAGGCTAGAGAGTACAGCATTGCTATTGATGATGCTAACGCGCTTGATATTCGCCGTTTCGGTTATCATGGTTTGTCTGTCGCTTCTGTTGTACGTCGCCTCCACTCAGTTATCGGTCGCGATCCAGAAAGATTAATCGTTTGTCATATTGGAAGTGGCACTAGTGTAACCGCTGTAAAGAACGGCACTAGTGTAGAAACTACCATGGGCTTTTCACCGTCTACCGGACTTCCGATGGGCAGCCGGGCGGGAGATATTGATAACGCTGCTCTACTTGAGTTAATGCGTCTAAAACACTGGCGACCAAGTGAAGCCGAAATGTATATCAACACTAACGGTGGTCTATTGGGAATTGCCAAAGAGTCTGACATACGTCGCTTACTTGATCGGCGGGCAAAAAACGACGCGGTCGCCACTCATGCTTTAAACGTGTTTGCTTACAATATTCAAAAAGCCGTAGCTGCTCAGACAGTGGCGCTTGGCGGACTCGACGCTATCGTGCTCACTGCAACAGCAGCTATTCGTAGCTCAGAGTTGCGTGGTCTTATTTTAAGCGGATTGTCACACCTGGGAGTACAGATTAGCAAAGATCGCAATGACCTTTTGGTTGGCAAGGATGGAGTGATTAGTGTTAGAAACAGTCCAGTTAAAGTGGTGGTGATGAGAACTGATGAGATGGGTGAGATGGCTCATGTTGCTGACCAATTAGCTCTATCTAGTAAATAATTAAGACATGAGCGCTTGGTCAAAACAAAACAAAAAACCACTACTACAAGCTCTCGGTGTTTTTGCTCTTCTGTTTGGGGTCGTTATTTTAGTTGCAGTATTTTATGATTTTTCACAAGCTAACACTGAGGGACTACTTTTTCTGACAGCTTTTCTGTGTTGTGTTTTTGTGGCCAAAAATACCTTTGATTTGGCGACATCCTCTGCCATTACCGCCGAACTCAAAGAAACAGCTGCACTAGATCTGGCAGTTTCTTCTGAGGAACTCTATGTTCAGTTGTATAAAAATAGTCCAGTACCGTACATCATCATAGATTTTGATGGCAATATAAAATCCGCTAACGTCGCTGCTGTTCGTATGTTGGGGATCCCCCAGACAAAGGTTAAAGGGGTAGCTATTTTTAGTCGCCTAGATTGTGATCAGCAAGAGCACCTTAACTTTCTGGTTGAGAAGTTTCAAAATGGGGTATCTGTTAGTGATGAGATGGTTCGAGTTAAGCGGGATGATCATCGTGAAGCCTGGGCTCTGCTTTCGTTATTTGGCTTTACTGATATTGCTGGTAGACAGATTGGTTTAATGACACTGGTAGATATTACCAAACAAAAGAAAGCAGAAGATGCTAAATCAGAATTTGTTTCTTTGGCGTCTCATCAGCTACGTACTCCGATAGCTGGTATGAAATGGAGCGCGGAGCTCCTGCAGTTAGACGAAGACAGTGAATTGTCTGAGAGACAAAAGAAGTACCTCGATCGTCTATTGATGAGTATCCATCGTATGGCCGTATTGGTAGACGACTTCTTGCGTGTGTCACGTTTTGAATTAGGGACATTCCGAGCGGAGTATGTGATGGTTAATCTGCCAGATTTATTTGATGATGTGATGGGTCAATTAACTGAGCGAGTAACGCAAAAGAAACTAACAGTAAAGAAGTTTTTTGATAAATCAATCACTGAAGTTTCTACTGACCCGAATTTGATGCGAATGATAGTGACAAACTTATATTCAAACGCAACTAAGTACACACGAGAGAAGGGAACAGTGCATATCGGTTTTGGGCGTAAGAATGACACTCTCATTATTACTGTTGCTGATAACGGTATGGGTATTCCGGCTAAGGATCAGGATGAGATTTTTTCTAAGTTGTTTAGAGCTTCCAATGCTGTCCGTGATGTGCCAGACGGGACTGGTCTTGGACTATATATTGTAAGAGAGGCAATCGCAGTTCTTAAAGGTCGGATATCTTTTACGACCACTGAAAACATCGGCACTACTTTCGAAGTTATATTGCCCCTTGACGTACCAGTAGTTGAGAAGGATTAGTTCTTAGCTTTTAGCACTTCTTCAATTTTAGCTAAGAGTTCTCTTACACCCCAGTTTGGCTTGAAGAGAATATGATCAACCGGTAGCTGAATGTTTTTAGAGATGTTTTCGGTCGACTCTGATGCGGTCAGTACTAGGATGCGCACTTTCTCTCCCCAGGCATCAGCTCGCACCAGTCGATAGACTTCATAGCCGTCGATGTCTGGTAGTCTGATATCTAGCAGTATTAAATCAGGATGGTTTTCTAAGGCCAGTTCAACTCCTTCTTTTCCAGTCGGTGCGACTATTACTTTGTAGCCCTTCATTTCGAGCATGTCTGTTAGTGACTCTGCTAGGTAGGGAGAATCTTCTACTACCAAGACAAGTTTCTGTTTCATATATATGTAGTGTAGCACTTAAAGTCTCTAAGGATGACGAGTAAAGATTATGGTTGTGAATCAGTGCGGCAGGTAAGAAAGTGCGGTATAGTACGTCAGCAATAACATATGAAAAGACAGTATATCCTCGTGTTTCTAATCGTGCTTCTTGGATCCGGATTTTTTATATTTAAAACCGTGGTCCAACCAGAGCTTCAGAGTCGTACAATAAACGCGACTGTACCAGTTTTGATTAACTATCCAGAAATGTCGTTCACCTTCACATATCCTAGTGGGGAAGAGGGATATACCATGATCGAGCCACCGCTTCCGCCGAGTACAGCTGATGGGCTGGAGAAAGTCTTTATCTTAATGGCGACACAAGAATACATTACATTTCAGTCAACTAGCACAGAAGACATGACAACTCCCCCAACGGTGACGATTTTTGTCGTAAACCCACCTGAAGATGATACGGAGGGGGATCGTATGACTAAGCTACAAGCCTGGGCAAAACAAAATCCCCAATATTCCTCATTCTTATCACAGACAACCTTGCCGGAAGTGGTTGAAATAGACGGAGTGCAGTCGGTAACATACGGTACTGCCGGGTCATACAAACAAAAAGTTTATCTCATGCAGTACGACAAAAAGAACTACGTATTTGTCGGACAGTATGAAGAAGAAGGTGACAGCATCACTCAGATGTTTAATGATTTAATAAGTTCTGTAACATTTGATTAATCAGTAATTAGATACTTTTTTTCAGCTATTTTATTTATACTCGCATACCTACCAGCAACCTCTGCTGAAGCCGGTCACTCCAGTCGGGCGGGTTGCAGCGATCTAAATGATGTTGTTGTTACCTTTCCGATCCCGATTTTGTTTGCAGATGAGTCTAAAGTTTGGTATTAAATATTCGAAAGTACATTCTCGGAGAAGTAAACATGTTATCAAAAGCGGAACAAGCTAAGGAATTAGCCCGAGAATCAATTGAGCGGTTAGATCCAGATGATGTCTGGACGCTCAGTGATTTGGCTGAGAGACTGGAGTTTTGTCTCGAAAAGGTTAATAAGGCTAGGCAATCGCAACTGCCAACTCCAACAACCTAAATAGTTAACCCCCATAAGCAACTTGCTTATGGGGGTTTTGTAAAAGGGGAATAGAAGATTCTCTCAATCAGGTAGTTTTTTTATTGTGGCGTTTTGAGTGAGTATGATGATTAATGAGAGTGACAAGAACATGCCTAGGGTGCTACTGATCCACATGAGAACATCTCCGGGGCTAGCTAAGATACTCTTTCCAATTGGGAAGGATATGATTCTTGCTAAGTAGCTAACAAACAGGTTGTCTGTACTTTTTGTTTCTATCGGTATCCAGTCACCGATAAATAATAGTACGGGATCATAAGAAAAGCTGTGCTGATCATCGAGCATTATAGCCATACCCGGTTCAGATAAATCATGTACAGGCATTTTGCCACCGTTCAGCTGTTTAGCTAGAACATTTAACAAAATTCCAATGACACATATCATGATGCAGACTCTCATCATCATGAACAATGAAACTTCTAAACGACCAGTAAATTTGGTGAATAAAAATTGCGGTATGGAAATGCTCACAGGCGTTCTCCTTCAGTGTGCGTCTCTGCAAAATCTAGCATTATAAAGAGTAATTTGTAAATATGTGGTTATACTTCAAAATAGAAAACGCCCAGGTTAGTGTACCGGTTATGGTTGAATAACAATGTTAATTGAACCCCGCCTCCTTGAGAGACGGGGCTTAATTTTGTTTAAACTTTATACCGCATCAATGGCTCGCTTTAGTTTTGGTTCTACTTCTTCTGCGATACTGGCTAGCGCTTCATTTTCAACCATGCTCATACCAGCTGAAGGAAGAATGGCAGATACGTGTACCCCGTTGTCTTCGTAGACGATCACGTTGCAGGGAAGTAGTAAGCCAATTTCCTTTTCGCTTTGTAGGGCTTTGTTAGCAAAGGCGGGATTGCAGGCGCCGAGTATAGTGTAGTTGTCGTAGTCAACGTCTAGTTTTTTCTTCATAGTGGCCTTTACGTCGATTTCAGTGAGCACACCAAAGCCTTCGGCTTGTAGGGTTTCTTTTACCTTGGTCATTGCTTCTTCAAAAGAGAGGTTTGTTAGTTTTGAGTATCCGTATTGCATATATAAATAAAATTAAGTAAACATATAATACCCGTGTAGGTATAGTGATGTCAAAAGGCCGCGAGCGTACGCTCGCGGCCGTTTCACCATCAGGTGTCTTTTGTTTGTTCGTCGTCAACCAGATCTTCCTATTTACCGAGTGTCGGCTGTGTTTTTTTCTTAAAAAACTGAAGTGGGTTTTTAATGAAAGAAACAAAGTTTACGAAGCCAATAACTATCGCTCCAAGTATATTTAGCGCTATCCAGGTTGGTCTAGAATAGTCGGGACCAATGGCAGTAATTTCTTCATCATTTGTATCGGTCATGAGCTTTCCTCCAGTAATCTAGAAGTATCTAACCATAAGGTTAGTTTAATGTAAATTACGTATAGGGTGTTTTTTGAATGTTAGCATTTATGTAGTTTGATTTAAAAAACGCATCAACTATGCGTTTAAGGTGGTCTATATTGTTCATAAACAATCTACCTCGACTAGTTTGTGGTATAGACTTGGTATAGAACTGTGCTCCAGATCATGTCGTGAGATGATAAACAAAATCAAAGATAAAAGGTCACGATTATTTTAAGTTGAGAGAAGGAAGATAAAGAAGCTTTTACTTTAGCAAGCAGAAAATTGGTAATACTAAACAATATGAACATCATTACACTACTAACAAACCGCAAGAAGGGGGCGCTCACTTTTTTGCTCCTAGTCCTAGCGTGTTTGATAATAGCCACTTCGGCATCAGCCAATATTGAAGAGACTAACCCTTCACCACTTGTAATGACTTACCCTAATGGCGAGGAGTCTCTCCTATTGGGAGAAAACGTAATTGTCGATTTTACCTTGCCTCCTAATATTCGGCCTGAGGAAGTGACAGGTAAATTATTTATATATCTAAAACAAGGAAATGAGTTCCTAGGTCGAATTAATGACACGGAAGGTTACCTACAAGGATTTACTGAATGGCGAGACACTTTCTATCTTGCTGGTAGCGACACTAAACAGGCGGCCCCTGGTGATGACTACAAGCTTTGGATTGGAATCAAAAAGGACGCGAATTCACCAGAAGATCTGAATGATCCTAATTTGTGGTCGTATGTCGATGAAAGTGATAGTCCGTTTAGTATTTATACTGACAGATCTGGAGATCCAGTAAAGAGTATCAATTTGCTATTTCCTAATGGCGGAGAAGAGCTGGTGGAGGGTGAGCAGTACGAGATAACTTGGAATTCAAACCGAGTCACGGGAGTTAGTATTCTTCTAAACAATGTCGAATGGATTGCTGGCAATATCACCAATACCGGTAGCTATATATGGACAGCAAGTAGGATGGGGTTAGATACAGAAGAATTTAAGATTCAAATTTTTGGTTTGAAAGGAAATAGTGATGGATTGGTAAGTGATTCTAGTGACTATACATTTACGATCGCAAATGCTCCAGCACCTCAGGTTTTAAATAGCTATCCAGATGGTGAACTGCCAAACAACACTAATGATGTAGAGATGATACTGACCACAGATATTCCTGCTTTCTGTCGCTATAACATGCACGAAGATACCCCATTTGATTTAATGACACCATTTACTGTTACGGCTCAAGGAGATAATAGAGACACTCACTCACAGGTGCTGACAGATTATCGTAAGCACATGCTGACTTATGTCTACGTGAAGTGTAAGGGATTTAATGGAGCAGAAATGGAAGTGAGTCATGTAGTCAGTTTTACAGCAGGAAAAGATACCCCAAACAGCGATAATCGAAAATTAAGATAAAGATCCAGTTGATAAAAAATAAAAACTCCCGTTCGGGAGTTTTTATTTTTTGTGGGGTAGTTTGACCAAAGTTAAAACCTTTTTGATTGAAATGGAGTGTGCGAATTTTTTGAAGGTGGTGGATTTGTGGTAATTACTTCATTGATACCCGTAATGACAAATCTAATGCTTTAGCAATACGACTAAGGGTTTGTAGGGAGGGGTTACCGTCTCCACGTTCAAGGCGGGAAATAACTGGCTGTCGACTACCGATAGCTTCCGCTAAATCAGTTTGAGACCAGCCACGCTTAACACGCTCTTTGATAATAGTTTTAACTACCTCATATTCAGGTGCAAGGGCATCGTACTCAGCCTTAACAGCTGGGTTCTTCAGAGCCTTAGTTTTAAATTGCTTGAATGTAGTTGTCATGCGTTAAATATAACTTATAAGTTATATTACTGCAAGCTATCCTTGGCTGTTCTGGCTTTACTTAATTCTTTTTCCAGAGTCTTTTGCGTCTTTTTGATACAAGCGTGTAGTAACACAACTTTGTTTTTATGGAAACAATAAAATATTCTAATTTCTCTAGTTCCACGCACTCTCAGTTCAAGGAGTCCGTTAGACAGGTGTCTACTGTGAGGCATTCCCAAGTCATTACCAAACTCTTCCAGTAGCTCAATGGTGCGAATGACCTTGGCAATTTCTTTTGCATTGAGTGATTCAAAAAATGACTCAACGAAATCAAGGAGGATAATTTTCATGACATAAGTATAGCAAAATAAAAAACCTACTCGAAAGTAAGTTTTCTATTGTTTCATATACTTCTATGTTTTGGTGGAAGCATACTCAGTTACTTTGAACTTTTACCAGAGAACATTGTGTGGCAACAGGATATGGAAACGTACATCGAGAGTTACCATTTGAGCCAGTATGTACAAGCTAAAAATAGCCTAGAGAATATAGCGATGTAATGAGTGAAGAGTAATAACACCAATTCTCTTGAACTTTGCATAAATGGTAGAATAGAGGGAATGCAACCATCTAAGAAAAAAGACAATCTCACTGATCTAGTAGACGTGGCAACTTCGCAAAGTGATAGTGCTCAAGATGTGCCACTGAAGGATGGTGAAGCAGTCACACCTTCTGGTGAGGTGGTGACTATGGGAGTAGATGATAAGGAGTTAACTGATCTAGCTCGCAGATTACTAAAATGGGCAAAGACAAAGGAGGGTGCTGAGAGAATAAGAAGAGACTTAAAAAATAAGTAAAAAGAAACCGCCTGACCTGTGAAAGCCAAGAGGCTTCTTTGGTCGGCGGTTGCGGGTTACTGGAACAGGGCGAACACAGGCGACAGAAGAAAGTCGCCAATGAAGCCGAGTACCCAGAAGATGAAACCGATGAACGGTACGGCGAAGGTTGCTGTGATGAAGCGTCCAGGAACAGAACGCACTTCACGCCCGTTCACCTTGATGCTCCCGAAAAAGGTAGCACCGAGGATGAAGATTGCCCACACGATGAGGGCGATGGTCACCATTGTCATTTCAACTCTCCTTTGGTTGGTAGGGGTACTTTTGCATTAAATAATAGCATAATATAGACAAAAGTCAAGCATAACAAGCGAAATAGGCTTATTTTTGCTACAATGTTCGTATGAAAGAAGGCTTTGAAAATAGAAATGTTGAGTATTTTAAGTATCCAAATATTGAAAAAGAAGAAGGGGAGTTTGATCGTGTTGCGGTAGAGTTTGGTATTGAAACTTCAGTCTTAATGTTCCAAGCACATAATGGTGAGCTTGTTCCATTGACTGAAGACGTCTTAGGCGAACTTGAAAATACGGATGCTAATACTTTTGAAGCTGGAGATTGGGATGCTGTTCACGATCACTCAAATCCTGATGGTGTACATAAGCGTGATTGGGAAAGTTTGAAAATAAAAATGGACAAGGGTGAGGTTTTGGATGCACCAATAATTATGAAGTTTGGTGAGCGCTATCATTTGGTTTCTGGCAACACTAGACTTATGGTTTCTAGAGCTAAGGGTATTTATCCCAAAGTACTTATATTTGAGGTTGATATTTAGACTGAGCTGGTAAAAGTCGAACTTGCATCTTCTTCACAATACTCCTGTTCTGTGACGATTAGTTTTCTCATACATTTAAAGTCAATATTGGCAGGGTGTAGGGCGTTTGGGTTGGCGACATAAGTCATACCGTAATTGTGCCAACTGTAACCGTCAGGAACAAAACCACGTGGCTCTTGCGAAGAGTAGATCACGCCACTTATGTGTGCATACTCAGTGCCTCTAAACCATCCAACTTTGAACGCTCCAGTCTTGCCAAAAGCTTCCATCTTTTGCTCCAGACCTCTTGAGTAACTGCCATCAGCGTGTTTGGTAATAGTGTCGTTTCCAAGTCCAAACAATACCCATCTCAGTACGAAATTATCTCTACTAATGAAACCAACAGCTCTCGATGTGTTGATGGCAACGATCAGGGGCTTATTTTTGTCGTAAGTGTCGGTATGTGCTTTATCTTTTAGTCCCGATGCAAAACGAAGTAGTACTGCTCTCTCAAGATCGTCAGTCTTGCCTCCGTGAGTAACGAGTTTGCCTACTGAAAAGTCTGGTCTAGCTGACCTGATGCCTCCTTCTTGGGCTTCGTTGATTGAAATAGCTTCCACTTGTATCTCCTCACCATTTCTTAGTCTCAGGAGAAAGTCACTACCAGATGCTTTTTTTGGAACAAACTCCCCATAGCCAGAAAGAATGTCACAGATGACCATTTCCCACATATGCGATGAGAAACCATTTTTGGAGACTAGTTTCTTTAAAAAGCCACCATCGTAAACTTGCTGGAACTTTGCATAGTTATCGCTTATGTACTTAAGGACTTGCTGATTATTATCGTGTTGATACATAAGAAGCCATAAAAGTGTTTCGTCATAGTTTGGGTATTTTGAAGCTACACGTTTAAAAAACTCAGGTACAAGTCTATCGCTCATTTCAGGCTTAACCCTGCCTATTAGAGCCTTTAGTTCTTGATCGTTAAGCTTATCTAAAAAGGGGTACATTACTCTATTCTAGTGCAAATGATAGAATTACTCTATGCGAGGAAAACGCCGAACAAAAGAAGAAAAGCACGAACTTTTTGAAGCCCTAGAGTACTACTTGGCTTTGGGTTTTTCTCTGAAAAAAGCCTGCAATTTAGCCGATGTTCCATACTCTACCGTTCGGGATATGGTAACAATCTACGAGCCACTTCGTGCTCTTACAAGCTCTCTGCAAAACCGTGTAAATGTACGAGCTAGAGAGGCTATTGTGGCTTCTATTGAGAAAGGTAATGTAAATGACGCTAAGTGGTGGCTTGAGCGTTTTGACCATACCGAGCCACAAATCACTCACTTTGGCGGTGAAAAGGAAATGCTACTGACATACCTTCAGGCTAAAGAGGAGTGGTCAAAGGAAGCGACAGAAGAATACAAAGAGAACTTTAAAATGCTTGCTCAGGAACTATAGTATGCACTCGTTCGATGACATTGTTACTCCAGAACAGCTAGTAGAGCTTATTCAAAGTACAAAACCACGAAGAGAAACTAATCCTAAATATCTTAAGTACGCAATTTATTTACGAAAATCTACAGACGATGGTGATAAGCAGGTTAGATCACTGGAAGACCAGTTAAGCGAGTGTCAAAAGCTGGCTAGAGACTTAGGCATAGTGGTGCTAAAAGAAAATATCATTGAGGAAAGTGAGACTGCTAAAATTGCTGGTGCTCGTCCGAAGTTTAGAAAGTTACTTGATCGAACTATAGCAGGTGAGATAGATGCGATTATTACTTGGCATCCTAATAGGCTTTCACGCAATATGCTCGAAGCGGGAGAGATTATAGACCTTCTAGATAGGGGTGTGATTAAAGACCTTAGGTTTCCTAGTCATACGTTTGTAAATGATGCTTCAGGGAAAATGCTTCTCGGTATCGTCTTTGTAATGGCGAAGCAGTACTCAGATCAGATGAGTACAGACATTGGGCGGGGTATTACTAACAGTATTGAGGCGGGATTTTATA
>JBFHUT010000008.1:0-22874 GCA_041589935.1 Minisyncoccia bacterium | reverse complement strand
GAAAAAAGCTTCGCTTTTTTCGCCGCCATACTTCTCCTTAAGGAGCCACTGCATATCTTGACTTCCCATATAATATTAGTAATATGCAACGCGGAAAAAAGTTAGTCAATGACTGGAGGAGAGGTTTTATGGAACAGGTTACAGTCATGTCAATTACTAAGGAAAGAGATACACGTTTGTTGCTCGATCGCTGTGATGAAATCAAGCGCAAGTTCGATCGCCTCGCTGCACGAAATCGCTTTAAAAGCGATCGTGATCAGGAACGAGACTATCGAATATTATGGCAAGAAATACTATTGCTCGATATCTTCTCAGTTGAAGAGTTTGCTGGCTATGTGAATGTCATCATAGAAGATTTGAGCGATTGGTGTGGTAGTGAAAGTAGTAATGATTTTATCCAGCTGCCCCTTGGTTGCACCTGTCGTAATTTTGTCGCTCTCGGTTTAAACTTAGCGAAAAGAAGATTGCTGGCGCGTTTGTAGGGAGGGCAAAGATTTTTATTGTTTAAGGATAAGAGCGAATGATGCGTAGCATCATTCGCTCTTTATTTATGCTTGACTGTAGTTAAACGTTCTTATATCCTGCAATTAGATTTAGTTTTGTCAAACAGTTTCCCAGAATGAGTTTTAAGGAGATGGTCATGATGAGAGATTTAAAGCAATTTGAATTTGTTAAAAACGAATCATTGGTACCACAGGTGAGTATGTATATCTCTGTCTATGGTTCTGAAAATGATTTTTTTAACAAGGTTCATGATGAGATTGTCAGGCGATTAAGATATTTTAGCTCTATTTATTTCAGTGAAGGTGCATTTTTTGATTTGTGGCAGGTGATTTATCAGTTGGGAAAATTTACCGCTGGGGAATTTGTTCGTCACTGTAAACAGCCGATTGACCTTGAGGATGTTATTTGTTGGAACGAAAAAACCGCTTTACCTGAGCGTAAAAACCAACGTTACTTACTCAATTTTGCTATCGGTCTTTCTGCTAATAATCATCAAAAAGATCAATTGTATAAAATGAATAGAAGTAGACTGTACACAAATCTTATTGTTCGAGGAGACTAAATGCTCTGGAAAATAGAGCTAAATAGCGAACGTAACACGTTCGCTATTTTTTTGATATAATTTCGGATCATTATGTTATGTCTAATCCTATTCTCCAAATAAAAAACCTAACCAAGGTTTATGGTACTGGCAAGAAGCAGAAGTTGGCTGTCGATAATATATCACTTGATGTAGAGCGCGGTAGTTTCTTTGGCTTACTAGGTCCTAATGGTGCAGGGAAAAGCACTACTATTCATAGTATTACCGGGATTACCCAGCCAACATCAGGTGAGATTTTAGTAGATGGTATTGATGTCGTTAAGGACTACAAGCTAGCTCGTACGAAGGTCGGTCTCTCACCACAGGAGTTCAACGTTAATATTTTTAACACCCCAGAACAATTAATGGATTACATGGGTGGCTACTATGGTATTCCTAAAGCGGCGCGAAAGAAAAAGATCGATCAGCTTATTGAACGTTTTGATTTAGAACAGCATCGAAACGTGCGTTTTCAGAGACTATCTGGTGGATTGAAGAGGCGTGCGATCTTGGGACGAGCTCTGATCCATACTCCAGATCTGCTGATTCTGGACGAGCCAACGGCCGGGGTAGATGTGGAGCAACGACATGACTTATGGCATTACCTACGTGAGCTTAATGAGCAAGGGAAGACGATCATCCTCACCTCACATTATTTGGAAGAAATTCAAGCACTTTGCAACGACATTGCTATTATTAATCACGGTAAGATCGTAGCGCACGGCACGAAAGAAGAGTTTTTGAAAGACGGTAAGAGTATCGAGCAACGTTATCTAGAAATTACTCGCGCTGATAACCAAAAGAAGAATGTATGAATTGGATCGGACTTTACACCTTAATCCGTCGCGAAGTAGAGCGTACCTTTGCGGTGGTGATTCAAACGTTGGTGGCCCCACTAATTTCAGCCGTATTGTATTTATTTATTTTTGGTACAGTGATTGGCAGTCGGATCGATGATTTTGCTGGAGTACCATTTATTTCTTTCGTCTTCCCAGGGGTTCTAATGTTGTCTATCATTAACGCTTCGTTTGCGAGTGCTTCTTCTGGTTTGTACTTTATGCGTTTTGCACGTTCAATTGAGGAAATTTTGGTGGCGCCGTTATCGTACTTTGAGATGCTGGTTGGTTTTGTTGGGAGTGCGGTGACTCGGGCTGTGATTGTGGGCGGGTTGATCCTGGCGGCCGGATTGTTGTTTGGAGCGGTGTCGTTAGTTGATCCGTTAGGGTTCTTGTTTTATGTAGTAGCGATAGCGGCGATTTTTGCCATGCTGGGCATCATTACTGCCTTGTGGGCCGAGGATTTTGAACAACTGCAGGTTTTGAATACTTTTGTTATCACTCCACTAACCTACCTAGGTGGAATCTTCTATTCGATTACCTTTTTGCCAGATTTGGCCGCTACTATCACACGCTTTAATCCTTTTTTCTATTTCGCAGATGGTATCCGTAGTAGCATGATTGGATATAGTGAAGCTAATACAACAATCGGACTACTGGTCACTTTAGGGTTGTTGGCGTTCTTGAGTGTGCTGGTAATCAGTCTTTTCCGTCGTGGGTGGAAGATCAGATCTTAGTTGCCCACAGAAGCGCGGCGCCTCTGACGCCGCGCTTTGTTACACTTAGGTCAATATGAAAAAGAATACCAAATTATACGAAACAGCCGCCGCGCTTCTAGAGCGAGGTAAAGGAATATTGGCCGCTGACGAGAGTGATGCAACAGCTGGTAAGCGTCTTGCGATGGTGCACTTGCCTAATGAGCCGGAGCACCGGCAGGATTTTAGAGAGATATTATTTACAGCCCCTGGTATTGAAGAATATCTTTCCGGAGTGATTATGTATGATTCCTCGATTCGTAATACTACCGACGACGGCATCCCATTTGCTGACGTGCTGACCGCTAAGGGTATTGTGCCTGGGATTAAGGTTGATCTCGGTACTCGTGATCTAGAAGGTTTTAAAGGTGAAGTTGTTACGCAAGGGCTCGATAATCTAGCTGAGCGATTTTCTGAGTACTACGATTTAGGTGCCCGGTTTGCAAAGTGGCGCATGGTGGTGACAATTGATGAAGATGAAACTCCGACTGATCAGTCACTTAAGATTAATTCCATCATGCTGGCACGATACGCTCAGATTGCTCAAGCTTCAAACATTGTACCGATTGTTGAGCCAGAAGTGATACACGCCGGTGACCACTCTCTTCAGAAGGCTGAAATGGTAACTACCCGCGCTTTACAGATTTTATTTCAGACACTGATTGAGTATAAAGTCGATCTTCAAGGTTTGATCCTAAAGTCATCTATGGTGTTGGCTGGTGATGCTCATTCAGAACAAACCTCTCCTGAGGAGGTGGCGAATGCTACGTTACGTACCTTCCACATGAGTGTGCCACATGAGTGTGCGGGTATTGTATTTTTGTCTGGTGGTCAGACTCCAGAGCGCTCAACTGAGAATCTCAATGCAATAGCCAAGATGGGCGAACAGCCATGGCCGATCACTTTTTCTTTTTCACGAGCAATCGAGGAACCGATGCTTAAGGCTTGGGGTGGTAAGAAGGAGAATGAGGATAAAGCCAAGGAAGTGTTACGTGATGTGTGTAAGCAAAATAGCCTGGCTAGTTTAGGTAAGCTTTAAGACACTGAGTTAAAACAAAAAACCGCCAGTTGGCGGTTTTTTGTTTTACGCTTTTGTAAGTGTTTGAATAGTTCCATCAATCGGTGGCGAGTAAAAGCTGCCGATCCGGAACGAAGTAAACAAAAAGCCCTTGCGGGCTAATCGGTATGCTGTTATGAGAAGGTAGGATTAAATTATCACCGCTGTTTAAATTCTATAGTTCGAGCTCCAGCGATTTGCCCAAGGGCAGAACAAATCGGGAGCAAAATAAATAATGGGCCCTTGCGGGCCCTGCAGTAATCTTTGTGAGCGTTGGCCTGTTCCAGGAATTTGCGCTAGGAATGGCGCAAATTCGGAACGAAGTAAACAAAAAGCCCTTGCGGGCTAATGTTTACTTCTTCTGTTTGTAGACAGTGTGGGTCTTAGCGATTGGGTTGAATTTTACAGTTTCGTACTTCTTGCTCGGATCCTTCTTGTTTTTGTTGTTGTACCGAGTGTAGTAGACATGACCTTTACCAACGCCGTTTTTATCGCCTGCAGACACTAGTTTGATAAGTAAATCTTGTGACATAGTGGCGAGATTCTAACAAAAGGAGCCAAAAACGTCAATGTGTCAAATTTAATACTATATATTAAAACTTATGCACTAGGTTACAGACCTCGGTGTAAGCTCTGCGTGTTATGATGCACTTAAGCTAACGCGACTGGTTGTGCTTTTTTCAGACGTCTAGCGAGTGCGATACATGCGAGTTTTAACATTTGGCTGGGAGTATCCTCCCACTAAAAACGGTGGTCTAGGCGTAGCCTGCTACGGTCTAACTCGTGAGCTTCTACAAAAGGGAGTAGAGGTAATTTTTGTGTTGCCCAAAACTCAAGAAACCCGCGGTAACGCGCGGTTTTTGTTTGCCGATCAGGAACGTCTGGTTAAACTGCGTGAGGCTGATGTGCGACCTGGGCCATATCAACAGGCAGAAAGTGTAATAAATGTGATTGTTGGCTATGACAAACACGGTAACCCTATAATACGTTCACGTACTATTATTGAGGAAGCACATCGTTTTGCACACCAGGCATCAATAATCGCTCAGGAAGAGGAATTTGATGTGATTCACGCTCATGACTGGACGTCGTACCTAGCCGGAGTAGCAGCTAAGATCGCTAGTGGCAAGCCGCTCATTCTACACGTCCACGCCACTTCGTTTGATCAAGCTGCTGGCGACAATGTTGATCCAGTCATTTATAAAATTGAAAAGGAGTGTATGGCTATGGCCGACCAAGTTGTTACGGTAAGTAATTATACTAAGCAGATTGTGGTGCTTAAACATGGCGTACCGGAAGACAAAGTAACAGTTGTACATAACGGTTGTGATGCACACGAGCCACCTCGATTGGAACCGACACTTTGCGAATTAAAGAGACAAGGCAAGAAGATAGTGTTATATCACGGACGAATCAGCATTCAGAAAGGGGTTGATATTTTTATTCGCGCAGCGAGGAGGGTAGTTGATGTTGATCCCGACGTTGTGTTTGTTGTTTCTGGTTGGGGTGATATGACGCGACAGATTATTGAACAGGTGGGAGCAATGGGTCTCTCGGAGCATGTTCGATTTGCCGGGGCGCTTTGGGAAGAAGAGCGAGATCGAATGTATCAGAGTGCTGATTTGGTTGTGATGCCATCTGTTTCTGAACCATTTGGTTTGGTTCCGCTTGAGGCCATGCAACATGGCACACCATCAATCATTACAAAACAATCTGGTGTGGCTGAGGTAATGAAGCATGTTCTTAAAGTAGATTTCTGGGATATTGATGAAATGGCAAATCAGATTTTGTCTAGTTTGCGTTACCCTGTAATGCGGGAGCAGATGATAAAGGAAGGTAAGTGTCAATTGCCGGTATTGTCTTGGCAGCAAGCAGCAGAAAAGATGCGGCAGATTTACCGGAGTCTGGTACAATACGTAACACCATAAACTATGCTCACGGTTTGTCCTTATTTTCATGTTCATCAACCATATCGAGTAAAAAAATATCGCGTCTTCGATATTGGTAACGATACAGAGTATTTTAACGACGCTAGCGGTACTGATCTCGACAATCGTTTTATTGTTGAGAAAGTCGCAGATAAATCATACCGTCCGACTAATCGTGTCCTGAAGGGTCTCTTAGATCGTCATCCTGAATTTAGATTTAATCTATCTTTCTCTGGTACGGTGCTCGATCAGTTTGAGACTTATGCACCTGATGTACTAGAGTCATTTCAAGAGCTGGTCGCTACCGGTAGGGTAGAAATTTTGGCTGATACTTATCACCACTCACTTGCTTTTTTTTACTCAGTACCAGAGTTTGAACGACAAGTCCGGCAGCACGAAAAACGAATCAAGCAGTTGTTCGGGGTTAGACCAAGAGTTTTTCGTAATACCGAACTATCGTATCGCAACGATCTGGCCAAGTGGTGTGAGGATAATGGTTATCTAGGGATCATGGCTGAGGGTTGGGATAGGTATTTAGGTTGGCGTAGTCCGAACTATCTCTATCGTCCAACCGGCTGCTCTAAGATCAAGGTTCTCTTGAAGAACTATAAGTTGTCAGACGATATTGCCTTTCGCTTTGGTAACAAAGCTTGGGAGAGTTGGCCACTACAGGCTGATACATACGCCAGTTGGATTCATTCCCATCATGGTGATGGGCAGACAATCAATCTTTTCATGGATTATGAAAGCTTCGGTGAACACCAATGGGAAGATACGGGAATTTTTGACTTCTTGCGGTCTCTACCGGAGATGGTCCTGCGTCATCCGGATACGAGCTTCAAGACGGCTACAGAGACAGTCCAATCATATGACGTGGCTGGGGAGTACGATGTTCCAGATGTACTTACTTGGGCAGACACTGATCGTGATCTAACAGCCTGGACCGGTAACGACATACAGCGAGATGCCATTGCTGCTACCTATCGCATGGAAGCAGATGTAATGAAAACTCGCAAGCGAAATATCATTGAGACATGGCGAAAGTTACAAACTTCAGACCACTTCTACTACATGTGTACCAAGTGGTCCAATGACGGTGACGTTCACGCATATTTCAGTCCGTACCAATCCCCATATGACGCATATATTGCTTTTATGAACGCGCTCAGTGATTTACAATTAAGGGTACGCCATGCGGTGCGTGAACGTGAGGAAAAGGAGGAGTTAAAACAGAAACTGGAAGAAGATACTGCGTCTGTAACAGAGGCTCCGCCAGGTGACCTCCCTGATGCAAGAGGTAATAAACAGCCAGCCAACCCCCGTAGGTGGTGGCATAAGATCATCGATTTTATCCCGTTCTTTAATAAGCCTCAATCTGAGGGAGTTTAGTTCTTGAGTATGCCAACAAAAAAAGCAACCAATAATGTAGCTAAAAAGGCAGTGAAAAAAGCTGCCTCAAAAAATCCAGCTAAAAAGACTGTAGCTAAAAATGCGGTAAAGAAAACTGCTGGCAAGAAAAACAAAAAACAATTAGTGTATGCAGATAATAAGAAAAGCTTTTGGGTCACCAACGGTCAGATTTTAGATAGTTTAATTGCACTACGCGACGCACTTGATGAGATGGAAAAAGAGGTCTACTCGTACCATGCCGGCAAAGCCCACAACGATTTTGCTAACTGGGTTGAGTTAGTGCTCGATGATGCTGCCTGTGCCGCTGACCTACATAAGGCTAAAACTCCTCGCTCCGCTAAAACGGTGGTAGTTAAACACTTAAAATACTACACCCTGTAGATGCTATTATGGCTCGTTCTGTAACCATAGGGAATGGAAATCTGCTGGTTGGTCTAGATGCTCGTGGTCAGGTACGAGACATGTATTTTCCGTACGTTGGTGAAGCAAATCATGTTAGTGGTGCGAGTGGTAATTATGTTCATCGCATTGGTGTTTATGTTGACGGTAAGATTTTCTGGCTAGAAGATTCAGGCTGGAAGGTAACGGTTGGAATTGATGAGAATACTTGTGTAGGATCTTTCTTTGCGGAACATGCCGAAATTGGTGTGGCGATCTCTAGTCGTGACGCAGTTCATAACGAAAAAGATATCTTCTTGCGTCACTTTACGATTCATAATCAGCGTGATGAGACTAGGACGATTAAACTATTTTTAGCCCAACAATTTCGGATTCTTGAGTCACGGCGCGGAGATACTGGATTTTACGATCCGCGAGTGAACGCTATTATTCACTACAAGGGCGACACTGCAATTTTGGTAAATGCCGTTAGCGGCAAGCAGTCATTCCAGCAATACAACATTGGACTGTTTGGTATTGAAGGTAAACAAGGAACGTATCTAGATGCAGTTGATGGAGAATTGGAGCGTAACCCAATTGAGCACGGCTCGGTTGATTCAGTGTTGGGGATGACTTTTGCTATCGCTCCTCATTCTTCCGAAGATGCTTACTATTGGATTGTGTATGGCACTTCAGTGGCTGAAGTACATACGCTTGATGAGTTGGTTATAAGCGATGGACCAGAACGATTAATAGCTTCTACTGAGGCGTACTGGAAAGCTTGGCTCGAAAAAGAACAAACCGATCTGTCAGTTTTGCCGCACGAGATTCAAGCTCTCTATCGTCGGTCGCTAATGGTTATGCGCGTCCATACCGATAATCGTGGTGGTATTATTGCCTCTAGTGATACGGACATGCTTCATCATGGAAGAGACACATATAGTTATGTCTGGCCACGCGATGCAGCTATAATTGCGCACGCTTTTGATAAAACTGGGTACCGTGATGCAGCGGTACGATTTTTTGAGTTTATGGCTAACTGTCTTGAGCCAAATGGTTACTTGATGCATAAGTACCGCAGTGATGGTGTGCTCGGCAGTTCGTGGCACCCATGGATCATCAATGGCGAGCCGAGGCTACCGATTCAAGAAGATGAAACAGCAACAGTGTTGTTTATGTTGTGGGAGCATTATGAACGTTATCGAGATATTGAGTTTATCGAATCACTTTACAATACGTTCATTGAGCCGTCGGCTGAGTTTATGGTGCAGTATATTGAGTCTGTTACCGGCTTGCCGCAGGCTTCTTTTGATTTATGGGAAGAAAAGTATGGTACCTCAACGTACACCGCGGCTTCTGTCTATGGCGGTCTAATGGCAGCGGCTAAGTTTGCTAATCTGCTTGGTAAAGATGAGCCATCTCGTACGTATCAAGCTGTTGCCCAGCGTCTGCATGACGCTATCGGCAAAGTGTTGTTTGATAATGAACTAGGTATTTTTGTGAAGCAGGTGATGCATACATCCGACGGTGATCTTGAGTATGATCGAACGTTAGATAGTAGTAGCTTATATGGATTGTTACTATTCCGGGTTTTTGATATTGATGATGAGAAGGTACTGCGTATGGTGCAAGCCGTCGAGGATAGATTGCAAGTGCGTGGTAACAGTCATGGTTTTGTTCGTTATGAAGGTGATCACTATTATCAGCAACATGATGCAGATTCACCAAATCCTTGGGTGATTTGTACTCTGTGGATCGCTCGCTACTACATAGAAAAAGCCTCCAAGAAGAAAGATCTTAAACAGGCACTTGATTTATTGGTTTGGACAGCGTCTCATGCCACAAGTGGCGGGGTGTTAGCGGAGCAAATGCACCCTAATACTCGCGAGCAACTTTCGACTGCGCCATTGGTATGGAGTCATGCTGAGTTTGTGCTCGCAGTACAGGCTTATCTAGAAAAGGAAAAAGATTTGTAAGAAAATAAAACACCCAAGCCTAGGCTTGGGTGTCGACTTTTCAGTATTTTCTATTAGACAAAGCCCAGTCACATATCGCATTAACCAAGGGTTTGAAAAGTTTGTCTGCTTCTATATTGTCTGAAGGTTGTTTTGCATACACACAGCTGTGACGATTACTTTCTGTGCCGTCGGAATGATCTTTGTCATGTGCCAAAGGCAACAGCAAAGCATAGGTGTTATATTCTGACTCTACCTGAACATAGCAATACCACATGTGTCTGTCACTTGTAACAGGGTAAAGGCCTACTCCAAATTTTTGAAACAGATTTTTACACAGATTTCTTATAACGCCTCGAGTGAATCCTCTCACTCGCGGATGCTTGTAGACAGAGCTGTGTATGCGAACTAGTGCTTCTGGAAAATATGGTCCGTGAGTGAAGCCTGATAAAGTAATACCGGTTACTTTTTGGTTGCTCATTTCGGCCTCTAAAATTTGTTAATGGGAACAGTGTGCTTACTGCAAGTAGGCTAACACAGCAGGGCTTTATGTAAACAGTTTCACCCAGGTTTTGCCGGTATAGTTAAAAGTGCCTATTTTAGTACGGTGAATATTCCAGGCTAGGCCGCAGGTGCCAAGTTTCTCTGCAATTACTTTAGCAAGTGAACGCATGTATGTACCGGAGGAGGCGACGCAGCGGAAGTGTATGATTGAGTATTCTGTGGGTAAGATATTGTTATCGCGTAGGATTTCCCAGTCATGTCTTACGTCTACCCGTCTGAAGTCATTACCTAAGGCTTTTCTAAGATCGGTCACAGGAGGGATCGAGTCGATCTTAGTGCGGGCTTCAGCGTATAAATTATTCCGAGATTTAATTTCAGAGTGTGTGAATTCTAGTTCGTAAACACTTGAGGTTTTAGTTGGAATTTCAATTTCATGAAGTCTTTCCTCGAGTGTCCAAGTGTGTAGAGGTTTGCCAGAGACGGTCTTGGATGAAAAGTGTGGGTAGGGAAGAGTAACTTCACCTACTAAGGAGCTGGTCACGGATACAATTTTTTCTTTGTCTATATCAGAGGAAACCGAACAGGTGGCTAATCGCCCCAACACATCGTGTGTGTCTGATGATACTCCAAGAAGAACTGAAAACTCATACTCCTTGTCTAAGTCATGATAATCAGTCTGGTTTTTACACTCATCACCTAGGAGAATAAGTAACTTGCCAGAGGCCATCGGATCTAGTCTGCCAGCATAGGCCATAGGCACGTCCTTTAGATTAGGATGTATTAAACGGTATTTTTCTGCGCAAGACAGGGGAGTCTCCCCGATTGCTTTATCTAAAATGACGTATTTTTCCACGTGAACATCATGGCACGATTGGGGGCTAGAGTCGAACTTTGATTTACCCAAGTGGATTACCACCAAGGTAAGCGTTTAGCATCATGAGAAGAATAAAACCACCGATGACCAATAAGATAAATTTCATAGTTACTAGTATATCAGCAAGTGCTATTTTTATTTTATGTTAGTGGCTATCAGTGAGAACTGATCGGTTCTGTTAAGTAGATCTTCCACCATGAAGTCAGTTGTAATGACGGCTGGTTCTCCTAGGTTAGACCAGGCAAGCTCCTCCGCAAAAGGGTAATAAATTAAGTCCGAACAAACCCTGGTGGTCGCTTCACGTTGGTTGTCCGATAATCCAAAAGTGTAATTATCATCGTTGGCGATGGTTCTGATGTCAGATAATATTTCCTTAGTGACCTGGGTTGGTAGTAGCGGCCTAATGATGACCCACTTAGCCTCTTGATCATACCAGTTTGTCTCAGATAGTCGGTGCACCAAAATATCATTAGCCGGATTGTCCTCATAGCCGATCGCTTCTGCTATTTCGTTACTTCCAAGATAAATGGCACTATGAGTGAAGAATAAATCAGTGTTGTCCTCGAGAAAAGCCGTGCGTGGTGTCCTTAGTTGCCTTATTAGGATGTCTCCTGGCTCGAGGGACACAGTTTGAAGATTAGAGACATAGCTTGATTTGTAATCATCTAGGATAGCGTACACTTCTTTTTTAGACAGTTCATAGAGGTCAGGAACGGCGATGTTTTTTAAGTGTCGGTTTGGGTCGTGAGATTCCCAGCCGTGCCAAGCTGCTAATAAAAAAAAGAGTACGATCGCGCCGATGGTTAAAAGAACAGAGCGGTTGGGGTTATTCATTGATATCATAGTAACGCAAGGAAGGTGATAAATAAGTCTCTCTAGGTTGACTAATGTGTAAAACCGTCGGTATCACCAATCGCTGCTTGACTGTAAAACATAAAGTAGTAGTATGCAGTCGCAAGACAAGTCGAGAAAATCGACATTCTCAAATTCGGGACGTTTTGCTCATCTAACCAGCGTGACCAAGCTGGTCTTGATTATTTTTATTGATGCTTTTTTATTTATGACGACCGTTCTACAAGACGTACTAGAGATTGAAAAAAAGTCGGAACAGCAAATAGCCGAAGCAGAAGCGAAGGCGGCGGCAGCTCTAGAAGAGGCGAGGGCCAAGCAAAAGGCAGTCTTGATTGAGACTAGAGAAAAGCTTAATCAGGAAGCTGAGGCAGCTCTAAAGACTGAAGGTAAACGAGTGGCTGAATTGGTGTCTAGAATTAATGTTGAAACTACTTCTCAGGTGGCTGTGCTTGAGCAAAAGTTCACTGAGAAGAAAGAAGAGCTCAAAACTTTGATCAAGCAGAAGTTTCAATAATATATTGTATGGCAGTTGTCCCGATGCGAAAAGTGCAGTTGGTGGTTCATGAGTCAGACGTAGACTCGGTCCTTGAAGTTGTGCAAAAGTCTGGCGCTATGGAGTTTCATTCTACTGAGAGGAAAGACCTTTCAGAGGTGACCGAGCTGGAGTTTCCGTTCTCATCATTGCTGCCCCGAGTACAACACGCTATCCAGTTCTTAGAGCCCTACGCTCCTGAGGTTAGTTTGTGGCAGTCCTTGCGAGTCGGTGTTAGCACTACTTTGAGTGCAGCCGATCTTGCTGCCAGGACTAGTGATACAGATGCGGTTGAGTCCGTGGTTGATGATCTCGAATCTCTACAAGTAGAGTTTGCTGAAGTGAATGAAAAAATTAAAACTTTGGAAGAAAAATATGATCTGCTCTCTAGATGGAGAGAGTTGCCGATTAAACTAAATCAGCTTTCAACTCAGTACACCTTCACTCTGTTGGTTGAGAGCACTAGAGTAGTAGAAGAGGAGGATGTGAAGATAGTAATTTCTGATCTCCTTAAACAAAAAAATATCACCTTTGGAATTACTGAGGTATCTGACAAGCAAGTAGCAGTTACGATTGTTAATGATGTAGAAAGAAGTGCTGTCACCGACATGATCTCCGAGGCAGAGTTAGCAGTAGTTGTGCTGCCAGCTGGTGAAGAGACTCCGGAAATAGAAATTACAGCTGTAGCAGAAGCGCTGGCAGCTGCTAAGGGGGAGTCGGCACTGCTTCACGATCAGGCTGAGCACTTTGCTATTACCCATATTAATAATCTGCAGATCATAGCTGAAGCCTTGTCTTGGCAACGTGATCGTTTTGCGGTGATTGATACTGCTGCCGCTACTAAGCATGCAGTTGTTTTTACAGGATGGCTCAATCAGAATCGTCGGAATGAGATTGAGGATAAGATAAGGGCTAGTGGCCTAGCTGCCGCATTAACTGATATAGACCCGGCTGAAGGTGAGGAACCACCAGTTGAAATCGAAAACTCACCACTTGTTCAGCCATTTGAGGCGGTTACCAGGCTTTATGGTATGCCGGGTTACAAAGATCTTGATCCTACTGTGTTTTTAGCAGGTTTTTTCTTCCTATTTTTCGGTCTATCATTGACTGACGTTGGTTACGGTATATTTTTGATGATAGTGTCTGCCTTTGTGTTGGCCTTTTTGAAGGTGGCACCAGTTATTCGCATGTTCATGAAGCTCTTACTCTTTGTCGGATTTTCTACAGTGATGGTTGGGCTGCTGTTCGGTGGTTATTTAGGAATTGCGCCGGAATATATTCCTGAGTTCTTGAAAAAGTTGCAAATGTACGACCCGATCGGTAATCCACTACCAGTCTTCTATACGGCTCTTGGTTTGGGAGTGGTGCAGGTGATGTTTGGGATGATGCTTAAAATCTATAGTGAATACTGTAATGGTAGGTTGCTTGAGGGGGTGTTAGACAAAGGGCCGTGGCTATTCGTCTTCATGGCTGCAATTTTGTACTTGGCGACTGCTACAGGATACGCTGACTGGTTGATGGAGGAACAAGTAATCAATCTAATTTATGTTGGTGTCGCCCTGATCGTAATATCAAGTGCGCGTAAGGGAGATACAATTATTGGCCGGGTACGTAGCGCCGCTCTTAGTCTTTATGACAGTATTGGTTACTTCTCAGATATCCTTTCTTACTCTCGTCTCTTGGCTTTAGGATTAGCCACCACTGCTTTGGCCTTTGCAGTCAATTTGATTGCTGGCATGGTAAGCGACGTGCCAGTTATTGGAGGTCTCCTAGCAGTAGCGATTTTGATTGTTGGTCACTTATTTACTCTCGCAGTAAATACTCTTGGCGCCTTCATTCATAGCGCTCGATTGCAGTTTGTTGAGTTCTTTGGTAAGTTCATTGCCGGAACTGGACGAAGCTTCCAACCTCTCTCTCGAATTGAAAAATACATTGCGGTTAAAGACGATTGATCGCAGGTTATGGTTGAGAAAATCAACGGGTAGTTATTAATTTTATAATCTTTTAACAAAAATACTATGGAATCATTAATTGGAATTGGATTAGTCTTTGCTGGAGCAGCAATCTCTGCCGCTCTTGGCTTTAGTGGCTCAGCTATTGGTATGGGACACGCCGGACAAGCAGCGGCAGGAGTGCTTAGTGAAAAGCCCCAGCTCTTCGGTAAGATGCTTTTGATGCAGGCTTTACCTGGTTCACAGGGCATTTATGGTCTGGTGGGAGCTTTTCTTATCTTAAGTTTCTCAGGCGTTCTTGGTGGTGGTGATGCTAGTGCAATCACAACCTCAACTGGTCTACAGTACCTAATGGCTGGATTGCCAATCGGCATTGCTGGATATTTCTCAGGTATGTTCCAGGGAATTGTGGCGGCTTCTGGTATCTCGATGATCGCAAAGGATGAGAGTAATATGGGTCGTGCCATCGTGCTTTCAGTAATGGTGGAGACATGGGCCATCTTTGGTGTGCTCATTAGCTTCATCTTACTTATTTCAATTGCGTAATAAAGTACATGTCAAATAACACTTTAGTAGCCAAAATAAAAGCTAATGCCGAAGAACAGATAGTCAAAATCAAGTCAGTATCTGATGCAGCGGTCGTGGCAGTAGAAACTGAGACTAAGTCCAAGGTTGACGCTCTGACTTTAGAACGGACCGCTGTGCTTGAAAAGCAAAAGCAACATATCGAATTGGTGGAGGTTTCTAAGGCTAAGCAACTTGGTAACATTAAGTTGCAGCAGGCTAAGCGCGATCAAATTGATGCTGTCTTCTCTGAGGTGGAGGCTGACCTAGTTTCACAGGACTCAGTGACTTATGTGAACTACTTCACTAAGTTGGCTAAAGAGCAGTTACCAGGCAAACTAGAAGTAAAGGTTGTCCGTACAGCTAAGAATCGAACCGAGGAAGCTAAAGACATATTAAAAGCGGTTGGTGTGTCTGGAGAAGTAGAGGCTGACTCAGCTATTAAAGCTGGCTTGGTGGTATATGGTTCAGATGGTGTTTACGATCTCACACTTGAGCGTTTAATGCGTGAGCGGAAGGCGGTGATAGAGATGGAGTTGGTACAAAAAGTAATATTGTAAACAGTCATGCAAACCTCGTTTATCTACAGCGCAAGTAAAGTAAATACTCTATCGCAGTTCCTGCTAAACCGGACTGATATTGAGCGTTTGTTGGTCACTGAATCAAGTGAAGATCTACAGTCTGCTCTCAAAGAGACTTATCTGGCGCCTTATGTGGTACACGTTCCCAACGAGGATATCGCTTTAGCGATCGAGGCTACTCTGATTCACGCTAAAAAACTAATCCATCGCATCGCTCCACAGAGTGACATGTTTCGGGTGCTTTGGGTGCAGTATGATATTCACAATTTGCGAGTGTTCGCTAAGGCATCGGTAGTACAGTGGGACTACGAGCGGTGTGAACCTTATCTGCTTAGGCGAGGAATTTACGCACCAGACTATCTCTACGAAAAGGTTCAGGCAAACGAATTAAATCGCTTACAGATAGGCTGGCAGGAAGCTTACGATCAAGCCCTGCAGACCGCAGTTGGTGGTGATCTTAGTCAACTTGATGATATATTTGACACTCTCTACTTTAAGACTAGTAAGTATATCGTTGAGTCAATCGGTGACGCTTTCATGAAGACCTACCTTACGACTGTTATCGACCTACATAACCTAAAAAATCGTCTCCGTCAGTTGAAAAATGGATCAGCGCAACTCCCGGCAACATTTATCACTGGTGGATCATTTACTTCAGGACAGCTTGATACTTTTGAGCAAGTAGCGGCTGCTTTTGCCCGACTTAGTAACGAAGAGTACTGGGCGGAGGCACTGGAGCATTACCAAACTGAAGGAACCTTTACCTTTATCGATGATCGAGCAGCTGATCACCTAATTAATGTAGCCAAGAAGGCTAGTTACGATATGTTTTCTTCTGCCTCGATCGTCTTCTATTACTTACAGTGTTTACAATCAGCCGATAACGTTCGCGCCATTGAGGTGGGAAAGAATAGCGGTATGAAGATTGATGATATTCGCAATAATTTACGCCTAGCCTATGTCAACGAATAACGAATACAAAATTGCTATTGTTGGTCCTGCTGATACTGTGTCAGGCTTTAAAGCGTTGGGCGTAGAAACCTTCACCGCCAAATCTGAAGAAGAAGCTCTCAGTCAGTTACGTAAAATTAAAGAGCTCACTCTCGACCCTAACTCAACTACTAAGTATGCCGTGGTCTGTGTTGTTGAAGATTTGATGACTATGGTTGATCAGGCCGAATACGCCAAGTTAGTAGATAGTCCGTTGCCTGCAGTGGTATTACTGCCAGGTCCAGAGGGAGCTAGCGGTTTTGCATTGGAACGCTTACGGAGGCTGGCTGAACAAGCCGTAGGCTCAGCGATTATCTAGGACAATTATTCAGGAGGTATGTAGTCGGAGGAACTTCAGATAAAGAACTTCATTCGACCACATCCCTTCTGGGAAGAAAGGAAATTATTATTTTTTTATTATCAAGATTTTAGAAGAAACATCATGACCAATACAGAAGAAACAACCAGCAAGACAGCATCGGGCGACATCAAAGCCGGAGTCATTTTGCGGGTAACTGGACCACTGGTTCGTGCCAACGGAATGAGCGAAGCTAAGCTCTACGAGGTGGTTAAGGTATCTGAGGAAAAGCTTCTCGGGGAGATTATTGAGTTACACGGTGACGTTGCAGCGATTCAGGTGTACGAAGAAACCGCTGGTATCGGACCAGGCGACGTAGTATACCGGACTGGACGCACTATGTCGGTAGCGCTTGCGCCAGGACTCTTGGAGTCAATTTACGATGGAGTACAACGACCACTCCAGAAGATTGAAGCAGCCGCAGGAAACTGCTTCATTAAGCGCGGTATCGAAGCGGAGGCGATTGATATGTCTAAGCAGTGGAAATTCACTCCAGTCGCTAAGGTTGGCGACACGGTAGTAGCTGGCGATGTGTTGGGTGAGGTGCAAGAAACAACTTTGGTGACACACAAGGTCATGGTGCCACCAGGCGAGGGTGGGGTAGTGGCCTCTATTCAGTCTGGAGAATTCAATGTAACGGAAGAGATTGCTACCATCAAGCGGGCCGATGATTCGGTAGCTTCAATAGCCATGCTGCAGTATTGGCCAATTCGCCAGGCTCGGCCGAAGGCGAGTAAAATCTTCCCAAGCGAACCGCTTCGCACTGGTGGTCGTTCAATCGACACTTTCTTCCCGATCGCTAAGGGTGGTGCTGGATGTATTCCTGGACCATTCGGAGCTGGTAAAACCGTAACGCAGCAATCAATCGCTAAGTTCTGTGACGCTGAGATTATCGTTTATATTGGTTGTGGTGAACGCGGAAACGAGATGACTGAAGTGCTTAATGAGTTTCCACATCTTATTGACCCAAATACCGGTGAGCCTCTGATGAAGCGAACTATTTTGATCGCTAATACTTCAAATATGCCGGTAGCAGCGCGTGAGGCGTCTGTTTATACCGGAATTACCATTGCGGAATATTATCGAGACATGGGATACAACGTGGCGCTTATGGCGGACTCAACTTCGCGTTGGGCCGAGGCTATGCGGGAGATTTCAGGTCGTCTGGAGGAGATGCCAGGAGAGGAAGGGTACCCAGCGTATCTCTCATCACGAACTGCAGAGTTCTACGAACGAGCTGGTATTGTAAAGACACTAGGTAGCGAAGGAAGGGTTGGTTCACTGACTGTGATTGGCGCGGTATCACCTCCTGGTGGTGACCTATCTGAGCCGGTAAGTCAGTCAACTTTGCGTGTAACAAAGACATTCTGGTCACTTGATTCAGACTTGGCATACAAAAAGCACTTCCCATCAATCAACTGGCTAAACTCGTACTCACTTTACGCCCAGAACTTTGAAGGCTATTGGAGGGAACAGATCGCTGAAGATTTTGCTGATGTTCGCAAGACAGCCATGACTTTGCTCGAAAAGGAATCCAAACTCCTTGAGATTGTACGTTTGGTGGGTATGGAATCACTTTCAAATGGAGACCGTCTCGTCCTTGAGGTGGCACGTATGATCCGTGAAGACTTCCTTTTCCAAAACGCTTTCGACAAAGACGACGCTTATACTCCACTAGAACGCCAGTACGGTATCCTTAAGTCTATTGTGACTTTCTTCGAAGTTGGACAGGAAGTGGTAGTAAAGCCAGACTTTGAATTTAAGGCTCTCACAGCTGTCCCAAGCTTAGGTGAAGTCTCTTCTCTGAAGGATAAGCTAGATTGGAAGGTAGCCGATTATCAGTCATTTCAAGATCGAGTTCGCTCAGAAATTAGCGCCTTGGCATAAGTAAAATAATTATCATGAGTCAAAAAGAATACACATCAATTTCTTCAATCGCCGGACCACTGCTCGTAGTAGAAGGGGTAGAAGGTGCTAAGTACGAAGAACTCGTTGAGGTAAACGTGCCGGGTGAGAGTAAGCCTCGGTTTGGAAAAGTACTTGATACTTCGAAGGATAAGGCAGTAGTACAGATGTTTGATCCTACTAGTGGTATGACTGCAGACGGTACCCGTGCTCGTTTTCGTGGTGAAACACTTAAGCTTGGTGTCTCCGAAGATATGCTCGGACGAGTATTCAACGGTGCTGGTCAGGTAGCTGATGTTGGGCCGGAGTTGGTGCCAGAACAACGACGAGACATTGCTGGTGAACCGATCAATCCATATTCACGCGAGTTTCCAAACGACTTCATTCAGACTGGTATTAGTTCAATCGACGTAATGAACACTTTGGTGCGTGGCCAGAAGCTACCGATTTTCTCAGGGGCTGGTCTACCGCACTCACGTCTCGCTGCTCAGATTGCCCGACAAGCGTCAGTAAAGGACGGTTCTGACTTTGCGATTGTCTTTGCTACCCTCGGTGTATCTTTCGAGGAAGCAGAATATTTTCGTCGAGAATTCGAAGAGGCGGGTGCGCTTGAGCGTTCAGTTCTTTTCATTAACACTGCGGCCGACCCAGTGGTGGAACGTGTTTCTACTCCTCGTATGGCACTCACTACGGCTGAGTATCTAGCTTTTGAAAAGGGAAAGCACGTGTTGGTTATTTTGACTGACCTTACCAACTATTGTGAGGCGCTACGCGAAGTGTCTTCAGCTCGTAAGGAGGTGCCAGGACGTCGTGGCTACCCAGGATATCTTTACACCGACCTTTCAACTATCTACGAGCGAGCAGGTCGCGTGAAAGGTAAGGAGGGTACTATCACTCAGATTCCGATCCTTACTATGCCAGACGACGATAAGACCCACCCGGTACCAGACCTTACTGGCTACATTACTGAAGGGCAGTTCGTAATTTCTCGTGAACTTTATCGTAAGGGCGTATTTCCGCCGGTAGACGTACAAGGTTCACTGTCACGACTTTGGTCAGCTGGAGTTGGAGAAGGAAAAACCCGAGCTGACCACTCAGCTCTCAAGGACCAGCTATTTGCTTCTTATGCGACTGGTCGCGAGGTACGGGAACTAGCAGTGGTACTTGGTGAAGCGTCACTTGATGATACTGACCGCGCTCACCTTAAGTTTGCTGATGCTTTTGAGAAGGAATTCGTAGGGCAGGGAGAATTTGAAAACCGTTCGGTTGAAGAGTCGCTTGATATCGGCTGGAAGCTGTTATCAATGTTGCCACGTACGTCACTCAAGCGTGTTAAGCCAGAACAGATTGAGAAGCACATGCCTCAAGTAGCCGAAACAGCACCAGCAGAAGCTTAATCTAATTGGTAATTATCTATGGCCATTCTCAAAGTTAATCCTACCCGAATTGCGCTCTTGAGCCTCAAAAAGGAGCTCAAGACAGCCAAGAAGGGACATAAACTTCTCAAAGACAAGCGAGACGGTCTCGTGAAGAAGTTTATGGTGGTGATTTACGAGGCCAAGGATCTACGTGAGTCAGTGGAGAATCGACTTGGCTCAGCCTTCGATTCGTACACGAGAGCAAGTAGCGTTACTTCTGCTGCTGCTCTTGATGCAGCCTTTATGGTTCCTAACGCCAAGGTGGATCTAATGGTGGCAGTGAAGAGTGTGATGTCAGTCAAGATTCCTGAGTTTAAAGTCGAAAAGACCGGCTCAGCCTTTTCTTACGGTATGCTAGAAACTACCGGAGATCTCGACAATGCAATGGTGAAATTTGATGAAGTTTTTGTCGACATTCTTCGTTTGGCTGAGCTAGAAAAAACCGCTGAAAACCTAGCGCACGAGATTGAAAAGACTCGTCGTCGCGTGTCAGCACTTGAGAACGTGCGTATTCCTAACCTTAATGACACTATTAAGTTCATCACTATGCAGCTTGATGAGCGGGGAAGGGATGCTGTGGTTTCGACGATGCGGGTGAAGGCCATGATTATGGCTAAGGAGAATGCTGGCTAACGAGCGTAGCGACTATAGCGAGCTTCGTTCCGAATCAGCGGCTTTAGCCGCCGCTGATTCCTGGAACTGTCCAACGCTTACTCGACCATTTCCTAGCACAACGCCACGAGAGTATTTACGTTTTTATAGTTGAGTAAAACTCTCGTTAAAAACTAGGTCATTCTTGTAATTGGTTGATTGCTCATTTATAGATATATGGCGCAAGTTTCGTAGGTCTAACTTAAACAAGTCTACACCCAGTTTAAGAAATTTTAAAAAGGCCGACGCAAAGCGTCGGCCTTTTTATCTCTTTAGCTTTAACTTATTGATTCACTTCAGTCTCTTCTTCAACTAACACTTCTCCGACTGAAGAATCATCTATAATTGGCATTTCTAGACTTGTTTCACCTTCAGTGTCTACTCCCACAGAATCATCGGTTATAGTATCGTCAATAGTTTCGTCCGTTGATGTGCTTGTCATATCTTCTGCATTTTCTGCAGCTTCTTCTTCAACCACTATTTCTTCAATTTGAGTATCAAGATTTTCATCCGTCTCATAATCGACGATTACCTCTTCGGTAACTTCTTGTACATTGTCAATTGTTTCTGCAACAATAAGATTCAGGTTTTTGCTTCCACCGCTATGACTGCTCTTTAGTTTAGCTGTTACGTCGGCTTCTGCGGCGGTATCATCGACTGCAGTCAATGTAGCTTGGTAAGTTATAAGGATATTTTTTAGTCTATCTAATCCTTCAGAAAGTTGCTTTCGTTGAGCAGTAGTTAGAGTTGCACGCTCTGAAGTAGCTATTGAAGTGTTGATTGTGTCTAATCGTGTAAGGATTTTAACCTTTGCTTCAGTCGCTTGTGCTGAAGTCAGGGTGCCAGCTTCCACCGCTAGGTCTAATTCAGCAAGTTCGTTTTCTAATTGTGTAATTTCATCATCAATTGTCGCTACATACTCAACTTTGTTGCTACTATTTAGTAAAAAAATGCCAACCACTACTATGATTGCTAGTATTACACCTGTATATATTTTATTCATTTTTAATTTAATTAAGATAATTTGCTCTTCTTTCAGTACGAAAATACCTCATTGGAGTGACTTCATCTGCCTATATAGACGTACTAGGATGATAAGTCTTTCAGATCCTTCTGTACCAACAAGACATCAAGTTATCAGTAAGTACAGGTATTACCAAAATATTGTTTCTAGGCCTTGTTTATTTAAGTAATTGTTGGCTTCACTAAAATGCTTACAACCAAAAAAACCAGTATATGCAGAGAATGGGGAGGGGTGGGGTGCCTCTAATACAAGGTGTCTGTTTTGGTTAATGAGTGAAGCTTTAGAGCGTGCAAAGTTTCCCCAGAGTAAAAACACAACATGTTCTTTTTGATCGGAAATGGTTTTTATAACCGCATCAGTAAAAGTTTCCCAACCAAGACCTTGGTGCGAGCCGGGTTGGTTTTGTTCTACTGTTAGTGTGGCGTTGAGAAGTAGGACGCCTTGTTTGGCCCAACGTTCTAGGTTGCCATTTTCTGGTATTTCAGTACCGATATCGTCTTTAATTTCTTTATAGATGTTCTTTAGTGACGGTGGGGTTTTAATCCCGTCTGGAACGGAGAATGAGAGTCCGTGGGCTTGGTCAGGACCATGGTAAGGGTCTTGTCCTAGGATCACTACTTTCACTTGATCAAACGGACAGAGATTAAAAGCATTAAAAATATTCTGCGGAGCAGGGAAGACGATTCGATTCAAATAAGTTTCTTTCACTTGTTTACTAAGGTCTTTGAAATATGATTTTTCAAATTCTTTTTCCAGCGCCGCTTTCCACGAGGGTTCGATTTTTACTTCCATCAAAGGATTATACTAAAGAGTATGAAAGATTCACGAATTAGAAGCTTTGTAAAAGGTATCACCTGGCGCTTTATTGCCACCGCTACTGGTGCTGGTATCACTTATTTTCTCACCGGTAGTCATGAGCTCGCCGCTTCGTTTATAGTATTTGATGTGATTCTTAAATTACTCTTTTACTACGGGCACGAACGGTTTTGGGGTCGGATCGCTTGGGGTCGCGCGGTTATGTCGACCAAAGGTAAGGATTGGATCAAGTAGTCTTATTTTTGACACCCTGGACAGTAGTGGGTTCCTCGTCCAGCACAGCGAATTTTTTTGATGGTGCCGCCGCAGCGTTCGCAGGTTTTGCCGTGTTGACCAAAGACTTTTAAGTAATCAGTGAAGTTTCCGTTCTCGCCACCAGTATCTTTAAAATGTTGGAAAGTAGTACCGCCGACAGCGATCGACTCATTCATTACATCTCCGGGGGGGGGG
>JBFHUT010000007.1:0-23050 GCA_041589935.1 Minisyncoccia bacterium | reverse complement strand
TATGTGTACTAGCTGTTTTACAGTAATTTTTAATCTAGCTATAATCAATAAATGGATGTTGTAAAGGATAATTCCAACCACGTAACTTGTTCCTTGGACGGTAAGATGTTGCTGTACCACATTAGTTCAAATGTTGATGAAGCGGAGGCTATGCGTTTGTACCACATGGGAAAACAATGCTTTGGTCAGGGAGAGGTAAAAATGGTCCTAATAGACCTAAAGTCGTCTACTGAATTTTCATCGGCAGCTAGGAAGGTGTGGGTAGAATTTTTAAAGGATGACCGTATCATCAAAACTGCTATTTTTGGCGGGAATGTATTCGTGCGAACTTTAGCATCTTTTGTAATTGCGGCAGCTGGTAAAGATAACATCCGTTTTTTTACAACGGAAGGTGAGGCTAGAGACTGGTTGGCCGCAGTGGTTGAGGTTAATCAAGTATAAAATTACTTATGAAAAAACTTACATGTAAAGATATTGGGGTTGATTGTGATGTTGAGTTTCATGGTGAAACAGACGACGAAATAAT
The DNA here is from genome assembly GCA_041589935.1 of Minisyncoccia bacterium. GTDB lineage: Bacteria > Patescibacteriota > Minisyncoccia > Phycocordibacterales > UBA918 > OLB19. Next base: position 22,524 of record JBFHUT010000007.1, on the reverse strand, counting down.
GTCTCATGCATCGGAGCACGCTAGAAAGGAACATAATCTTCCAGTGATTCCGCCTCATATCGAGCAGAAATGTCGTGCTGCTATACAAGAGGTAAACGAGGCTAAGTAGTAAAACATTTGAGGATAGAGGATGGATAAGGACTTTTACAATAAATTTAAGGGAGTAGACATGAACGTCCTACTGTCTTTCATTGCGGAGGGGTTAGTTGTTTTTGACGACGAGGGACGAATCGTGATTTTAAATCCTCATGCTAGTCTGCTTTTAGATTACACAGCTGGAGAACTGACTGGAAAAAGGGTTGATGATATGATCCCGTCTTATCTGGGTAAAAAGATGATAGAAGCTGACAAAAGAATTGCCGCTACCGTAAAAAGAGGTGAGACATTTTCTGTACCGATTGATCAGACGTTGTATTTTGAAAACCAAAACGGGATCAGGTTTCCTGTTTTTGCATCAGCAAAACCAATTTCTCTCCACAGCGAAGGTGGAGATGTGTCAGGAGGAGTGTTGGTGTTTCGTGACATTACGGTTGAAAAAGAACTCGAAAAGGCTAAAGAGCACACAGCTGAAACACTATCCCATTTGACTCCAATTTTACAGAAAACCGCTACAGGTGACTTCACTCACTATCCAGAACTGCCCAAGGAAGAGGACGAATTCACTGAACTACTGGTTGGACTGCGATTAATGCTCGATGACTTACGCGAGTTGGATTTAGCTCGTGAGCGGAATGAACAGGAAAAGATTTTTGCTGTTGAGGAAAAGAGAGCATTAACTGAAAAGTATTCAAAAGAATTGGAGTTGGAGGTAGAACGGAAAACTCGAGAGCTTAGCGCAGCCAAAAGACATATCGAGACTATCATTGAGAGTTTGACTGATGCTCTAATAGAGTACGATAATGATTTTAGGGTAGTACGTCTTAATGACTCAGCTGAGAAAATGTTGGGTGTGAAGAAAGGAGAAATAATCGGTAAGCGAGTTAGTCGAGAAGACATCTTTGAGAGGTCACTTAGTGCTTTGGTGCAGATTACCTTCCCAGAACTGTCTGAAAAATCAAAACATGTAAGTCCAGATGTGTCTGGAATTGAAGCTGATATTTGCGAATTACCTGTCACTTACCCGATTGAGCGCGATGTACAAATAATCACCGTGCCGGTGTCGATGGAAGACGGTACTGCCAGGGCAGGTATTTTGAAGATGGTGCGTGACGTTACTAGAGAAAAACTAGTCTCGCGCAGCAAGAGTGAGTTTATTGCTATCGCGGCCCACCAGCTAAGGACGCCTTTGTCTGCCATTAAGTGGGCCCTAAATTTGCTCCAAAAAGGAGATTTTGGAAAACTTAATGAAGAGCAAGTGGGTGTCATCACTGACGCTTTTGATACTAATGAAAAAATGATTAATCTGGTTAATGATCTACTAAATGTTGCCCGCATTGAAGATGGTCGATTTGGCTATGAATTTACGAAAAATGATTTCCATAATCTAGTAGCTAAAACCACTTCATTGTCTGTTTCTCGGGCTAACCAAAAAGGGGTGGAGTTGATTTTTACAGATAAATTACAATCACCTAAAGAATTTGTATTTGATTACAATAAGATCTCTATGGCCATTCAGAATTTAGTAGATAACGCGATAAAGTACACAAATTCTGGCGGCAAGGTAGAGGTGATTTTAGACATGAGTGGGGATTATGTCAGAGTTGAAGTGCTGGACACTGGTGTTGGTGTTCCACAACATCAAATTGATCGTCTGTTTACAAAGTTCTTTAGAGCCGAAAATGTCACCACCTTACCTTTTTCAGGATCTGGTCTAGGGTTATTTATCACTCGGAATATCATCGTTCGTCATGGTGGAGAGATCGCTGTGGAATCAAAGGAGGGTAAGGGTACTAAATTCTCGTTCATTATACCAACTGACGAATCATTAATCCCCGCTAAAGATGATATAGCGGCTAGTTTGTACGTATAGCGTGTATAATGTAGTGACAAAACCAGTTGTTTATGGAAGTAGAAAATCAAACGGAAACTAAGAAAAAAGTAGTGGTAGTAGAAGACGATACTCTACTGCGTGATTTATTAGTAAAAAAGCTATTACGAGAAAATTTTGACGCTGTGGGATGTGTGGATGCTAAAGCTGCTTTTCGTCAATTTGATCAAGAGAAGCCAGATGTGATTTTATTAGATCTCATCTTACCTGAAACTGACGGCTTTGAAATTCTTACTCAAATAAAAGCTTCCCAAGATTTATCACATATTCCTGTCTTGATCCTAACTAATCACGGACAAAAGGAAGATGTTGATCGAGCTCTTAAACTTGGGGCACAAGATTTCTTAGTAAAGGCCAACTTCACACTGAGCGAAATCATAGAGCGTGTACAGATGGTGTTTGAGGATCAGTCTATCGTCTAGTAGTGAATAAGTAGTAATTTTTTAGCATTGTAGCGATTATACTGTGATAAGTAATTTGTTATCTCTGTACCGCCGTTACTAACAATGTAATATTAAGTTTTTATGAGTGAAGTAAAGAAGACAATTTTAATTTGTGAGGATGATCCTGTAGTTAATGATTTGTACACTTCACATTTCATTTCTGCTGGATACAATGTTCAGTCGGTTGCGACTGGTGACAAGGTGGTGCCAGCTATGTGTGAACACAAGCCTGATATTGTCATTCTAGACATGATCATGCCGCTTAAGATGGGGTATGAAGTGTTAGAGGAGATAAAGTTCGGGAGCGGGGATGCGTGCAAGGATGTGCCGATTGTGTTGTTATCTAACTTGTCACAACCCGAGGTTGTCGATAAGGCTAAGGGGCTAGGAGTCGTTGATTATTTTGTGAAAGCTTCAATTACTCCCCGTGAGCTAGAGGAAAAAATACAACAGTATTTATATTAGTTAGTAAGGATTTTCCACGTATTATTCTTGATTAATTTGACAGCATAGGTAACTGTTTTCTGTTTTGGTTGCGATGGATTGATTTATACTAGCGTAGTATAATAGATAAAATTTACTAATAACAATAACGAGGAGCTAAAAAACATGCTTACACTTTACATGAGGACGGGCTGTCCATTTTGTCAGCGAGTAATGCAGATGGCAGAAAATTTAAACGTTTCACTTGAGACAAAAGACGTGTTGGATAACGATGCTATTGCTGCAGAGCTAAAAGAAAAGTCAGGCGGCACCCAGGTACCATTTTTGGTTGATGATGAGAAGGGTGTTTCTATGCCAGAATCAAATGACATTATTGAGTATTTGCGGGAGAATTATGCGAATACTGGAGGCGAGTCGGCAGCAGAAAAACCGCGCGTTCATGTCGGAGGGTCTACTTGTGAGTCTTGTGAAGGTTAATAGTGTAATTAGTTAACGTTATGACATTTCCTAATATCAACTACAAATTCAATGATCTTGTTGAGGCACAATCACTAACAGATGTCGTTGAACAAAAGTTGGCTGCTTTTGATAAGTATCTTCATGGTAATGGTTCAGCGACCTGTGATGTTGAGTTTAGAAAGACTGCACCACAACAAAATGGACAGATCCATCACGTGGAAGTTAATTTGGTAATTGACGGTACTTTGTTCAGAGCTGAAGCAACTGAAGAGAGTTTTCAAAAGGCTATTGATGAGGTGCGAGATGAGCTAGATAAGGAACTGCGCCGTGCTAAAGAAAAGCAAGAGACATTAAGTAAGCAGGCCGGTAGAGAAGCGAAAGAGCAGATGATGTCAGCCGACATATAAATCAAAAAGCCGACGAAATCGCCGGCTTTTTTACTGGATTGAATATAGGTAGTTCTCGAAATCAGTCTCTGACTTTCCTTCGGGTGTGACACGGTGAAGTAGTAGTTTGCCATCAGGGTCGATAGAAGCTCTTTTTATTTTTACGCGCTTACCTAAGTGTGTAAAAAAACTGTCTCCGATGCCGTCGTAGGCACTGATGACGCGTAAGGCACGCTTAGCCTCTTCCCCGGTTGGTAAGTCGTAAGGAGAGAGAAATAGTTCACTCTTTGCTTTTGGTAGTTTAGAGCAATAGGTGGCTAAGTGATGATCTTGCTCTCGCGGTTTTATTTTATTGTTTATCCAATCAGGAATGGTTTTCGCTAGTATACGACCGCCCATGTCAGCAAGAGCCTGATCTAGACTTGGGCCACTGACTGGCCAATCATCCTGAGTAATAGCAAGTTTCTCCTGGGCTAAGATTGGGCCATGGTCCATTTCTTTATCAAGCAACATAACAGTGACACCCACTGCCTCAGGCGTGTTATCTAAGATAGCAGTTCGGATCGGGCTGGCGCCTCGGAGTTTAGGTAAAAGAGAAGGGTGTACGTTTAGTGTTCCATTTTTAGGTATCTCAAGTAACCACTCAGGTAAGATAAAATTGTATGCCACGACCACAAATAGATCCCAGGTTTGGCCGGATAGTTTTTCTTTTGCAACTGGATCCTTATAAGAAGTTGGTTGGAAGACTTCAATGTTTTCCTGCTGCGCCCAGAGTTTAGCGGGTGGTGGTGTTAACTTATGCCCGCGTCCTTTTGGCCGATCTGGGTTACAGACAACCAGCTCAGGTAGAAGATCATCCTCCTTTAGCTTATTGAGAACTGGTACTCCCAATGGTTCTCCACCGAAATACGCAAATTTAATTTGTTTACTCATTCTGCTTCACTTATATCGGCCGGCCGGTCATCTTTGTACCAGGCTTTCTCTGCTCGGTCGATGAACAATGTACCGTCGAGATGGTCACATTCATGTTGTATGATTTGAGCCAAAAGACCACCGGCACCTCGGGTGTATGATTCGCCATTTTCGTCAAGTGCTTGAAGCACTACATTTTTGTGCCTCTTTACCAGTCCATAGGTGTTAGGAACGGATAAACATCCTTCGCCGACGGCGTGGGTTTTTTTTGAGTGCTTAACTATGTGAGGGTTTATGGCTACAAGGGTGGGTAGAGCATCTTCACGTTCCTTATTCTGGTCCTCAATTAAAAAAATCCGCTTGGCTACACCTACTTGAGGGGCGGCTATCGCAACTGCGGCATAGCCGTCAACATCATAGGTTTTGATAGCCGCCCGCATGCCTTTAATTATCTTTGCTACGGTACCATTAGTAAAATCCTCCACAGTAACTTCTTCAGCGATCGTGTGTAGGGCAGGGTGGTTTTGTGGCACCAACTTATTCATGTTTTTACTATAGCGTAAGATTAAAAAAAGAAAAGTTTAATGTTTACAGGTTATACGATTCGTTCGGGATTAACTTCCATTTTTACGTACGGAGGCAAGTTTCTTAACTTAGTAACTACCTGCGCAAGGACTACTTGATCATCAATCGGTAGTCTTAGTAAGGCATGTCGAGTGGTCTTTTCTTGGGTTGAGTTTGGGCTATTGTAGTATTGTGTCTGGTGGTCACTTAAAATATTTGTGATTTGTTTTTCAGTTTCTGAAACTGATTTAGTGGCGCCGGTCCAAGTCAAAAGAATAAAGGTGTTGTAGGGAGGGTACTTGAGCATTTTTCTTAAGGTAATCTCATCGTCGTAGAAACGTTCGATGGCTCCTCGACCAGCATAAATTAGAAGATTGTCTGTTTCGGTCCTGGTTTGGATGATTACTTCTTTGGCAGTGCATTCGCGCAGCCTGAGTAGTAGCCGGAAAAGGGTTTCATCTGCCCGCCAAGTTGGGATGGTGCGGGCGGCGTCTAATGAAATAACAGCACTAACATCAACTCCACGACTCAAGAAGGGTAAGGCTGATTGAGTTCCAATCATCAATCCAGATTTTTGAGCAAAAAAAGCATCCGCTATTTTAGCGGCTTGCTTTGGTGTCGTGGCAGTTGAGCTGTCCAGTAAGGTTACTTTGTGTTCTGGCATTTGTGTGTTCCATTCGTCATAAACCTGCTGAATGCCGATACCTCGCTCACGTAGACGCCATGAGCCACAGTGGTTGCAGGTATCAGCGGCTCTGACTCGTCGACCAGAGGTGCTAGAAACAAACCACCGCTCCTCCTTGTTTCCTTTGTGAGTCCTGACTAAAGAGTATGGGGTATTGGAATCAGGACAGCGAAAAATCATCCCACAGTCTATACAGGCCACCACCGGAGCCAGGCCACGGCGTGCAGCGTAGAAAAACACATGACCCTTTGCTTCTAAAGCTCTTTCTACGCTAGTCATTAGTTCTTTGGAAAAGAGACGGAAAGGGATATCTGGTTTGGGTTTATCTTTTTGAGTAATGATAGATAAGGGTGCTGTAAAGGCCATGCGTTTCACTTCTTCACCGTAGGTCAGATATTTTTCTTCTCGGCGATTAACTTCGTCCTCGGTTCTTGGTAGGGTGTCGCCAAGTAAAACAGATCGTCCCGAGATTTTTGCGTAGGTAATGAGAGCCTTCCTATAATCAAGATAGGGCCTTTGTCGACTTATGTAGTGTCCGCTGGCTGATTGTTCGATGACGATAGCAATTAGATCAGAACGTTCTAAAAATGCATAAGCGGGAGTAGTGATAATGAGTTTAGCTGCTGTGGTGTCGGCTAATCTTTGGTAACCAAGCTCTCTCTGTTTCTTGGTTTGGCTGGGTGACAATATGACTAAGCGGTCTTCGATTCCTTGTCCTAGTTCTTTAGCTAAGTAACCCACATCTATTGCAGTTGGTGCAACTATCAGGATTGATCCGCGGTGGGCGAAAGTGCTTCTAATAAAGCTTTGGTAGGTGACACAACGCTCATCTACCCTAGCAGTCAGTAGCTGAGGAGTGGTCTCTTCCTGATGAATGACGAGGTCTGTCTGAGGATAGTGTTTAGTACCATTTCGTACATCAGGTGGTAGCAGAGAATATAAAATAGATCCCACCGATGCGGGGTACTGGGTTGATAGTTGTTCTGCAGTTAGTCGAATTGACTCAGGAAGGATAGATGGGTCTGGTTGGTTTGGTAGTTTTCGGAGTGAAAAAGTGGCTGCTTTTAAAGCTGTTTTGGTAGTACTTACAGCCCTCGTTTCAACGACGATAGCTGGTTGGTTTTTACCACGGATTGGTACTTCTAGAAAGCTGCCAGTTTTGTACTCGATGCTTGAAAAATATGAAAGAGATTCCAGTTGAGTGCCTCTAATTAATGGTATAACCTGGATCACAAACATAGATAACGAGCATTATAACAAAAGCCGCTTTCATGGTAGGCTTGCCAAGAAAGCGGCGTTGTGGCTGATATTTAGAACTCGTCTAGATAACTAATCTCCGCCCCGAGCGAGGTCAAGCGCTCGACCAGTTTTTCGTATCCGCGATTAATGCTGTAGATGTTTCGTAGAACTGATTCTCCTTGTGCACCCAGCATGCCTATTAGCAAAATAGTAGCTGGTCTTAAAGCTGGCGGACAAATTAACTCGGCGGGCCTTAGTCTAGTTGGTCCGTTGATATAAATTCTGTGTGGGTCGGCCAAAACAGTGTCAGCCCCGAGCTTATCTAATTCAGTGAAGTAGATAGCGCGTTTCTCATATACCCAGTCATGAATTAGAGTCTGTCCTTCGGCTTGGGTTGCAATGACGGCAAAGAAAGGTAAGTTGTCGATATTTAGACCAGGGTATGGTCGGGCGTATACCTTTTCGTGTAGCGAGACGAGCTTTGATGGTTTGGTTGTGATGTCTACTAACTTGGTGACGCCATTGTGACTAAAGTAGGGTTTGGTTTTTTTGTACTGGAAACCCATCTTTTCCAGTTTTAGCAGTTCTAATTCTAGAAACTCGATCGGGCAGCGGGTGATAGTGATATGGGAATTAGTAACAATTGCCGCTGCTAAAAAGAACATACTGTCAGTCGGATCCTCAGCTAGAGTATATTCGACGTCTTGTTTAATGTTACTGACACCAGTCACGGTGAGGGTAGTGGTACCGACACCTTCAATTTGAACGCCAAACAGTCTAAGGAAAGCACAAACTTCTTGCACCATGTAGTTTGCCGACGCGTACTTAATGACTGTAGTGTCTGCTCTTCCAGCGGCGGCAAAGAGAGTATTTTCAGTTACCGTGTCACCAGACTCGTAAAGAATGATCTCTTGGGGTTTTTTGGGCTCTATACTCACTTTAAATGCATCGTTGGTGGTTTCTATGTCTACACCGAAATGCTCAAGGGCATAAAAGTGTGGCTTGACTGTTCGACTACCAAGCTTACAACCACCCGACTGAGGAAGAGCAAATGATTTTAGATGATGAATCAACGGACCGATAAACATGACAATACTGCGGGTACGTTGGGCTGCTAGCTTGTCGATCTTTTGTAAACTAAATTTTTTAGGCGGGGTGATTACTACGGTGGTGTCACGCCAATCAACTTTCACATCTATGCTCTCGAGAACCTCAATAATACGATGCACCTCCTCGATGCGAGGCATGTGATGAAGGGTGGTGGTGCCTTTGTTGAGTAAGGAGGCACAAAGTAGCGCCACAGCGCCATTTTTTGAGGTGTTGGTTTCAATCGTTCCGGATAACTTTTTGCCGCCTGAGATATGGATGTTTACTGTGCCGGGGGAGAGAGTAATTAAGTTTTTTCCGAGGGCTTTACTGATGCGTTTAAGCATGTCAGCACTGACGTTTTGCTTACCTGCCTCAATCCTAGCAATTGCGCTTTGGGTCGTCTTAATCTTTTTAGCGAGTGCTGCCTGAGTAATGCCGAGAGTCTCTCTAACATCAGTGATTCTGGTTCCAATATGTTGCATATGTGAGCAGTATAGCATATATGCTATATGTAGTACCCGTTGTGCAATTGTGGAAAACCGGTACTATTGTCCTATCTTTTATTATGTTTGGTGGACTGATACCAAAAGTTGGGATAGATCTTGGTACAACTAACATTCTTGTATTTGTGCCTGGACAAGGAATTGTTCTCAATGAACCGTCGGTGGTGGCTGTATCTGACGATAATCAGGTATTAGCAGTTGGTTCAGAGGCGAAGCTAATGATTGGGCGTACTCCAGAAAGTATTAGAGCCTATCGTCCCATGAAGGATGGAGTGATTGCTGATTATCGAGTGACTGAGGCAATGCTGCGCTACTTTTTGCGCAAGTCGATGAGTCGTTACCATATACTGCGACCTGATGTGATGGTCTCAGTGCCAGCTGGAGTGACATCAACCGAACGCCGGGCGGTGGTAGAGGCGGCGATGCGGGCTGGTGCACGCAATGCTTTTGTAGTAAAGGAGCCAATTTTAGCTGCTATCGGCGCTGGAGTGCCAATTTATGAGCCGCAAGGCCACATGATTGTCGATATCGGCGGTGGAACGATCGACGTGGCGGTGATTTCTTTGGGTGGGATTGTCGCAGCCAATTCGGTAAAATGCGCAGGAAACCGGATTGATGCGGCGATTATCGACTATGTAAAGAAGAGTCGGAATCTCTCTATTGGTGAGAAGACGGCAGAAGAAATAAAAATCACCATTGGATCGGCTTTACCACTGGAAGAAGAGTTGATGATGGAAATAAAAGGGAGAGATATGCTATCTGGACTACCTCGCACTACTGAGATTCGTAGTAATGAAGTAGTTAAGGCGATTGGAAAAGAGTTGCGGGAAATGGTTAAGGCGATCAAGGATGTTTTTCAAGAAACTCCACCTGAGTTGGCAGCAGATATTATTGATGGAGGAATCATCATGACTGGTGGTACTTCACAGTTACGTAACTTTCCTGAGTTAATTAGACGACGTACCGGCGTGAAGGCGCAGGTGGCTGATCAGGCTCTATTTTGCGTGGTGAAAGGGACAGGGGTGGCGCTCGAACATCTAGATGTTTATAAGCGGGCGGTTTTGGCTAAGAAGTAGGTGGGTATTAGAGACTATAATTACCTTCATAGTACGTTACTATTAAGGATGATATATGCAAGAAGGGATTCCGCAAAAGTTCTCTACGCCGGAGGAAGAGATCGCTTTTCTACGTCAACAAATCGCTGAGCGCGAGCGAGAGCTGGTGTCACGCTCAGCGGAAGTTGATCAGGCTGACATTGAGACCTTGGGAAAGGAGCAGATTAAAGAATATGTAAGTTTCACGCCAAAGATGGTGTTGGAATCAGATTATGAAATAAAAGGTGAAGAATTAGCTCAGTCAGCGGAGATGGTGGCTACCTCTCATGATCCGGTGAGCGAAATCCTTACAATCGCTATAGAAAGAGGAATTAAAAATGCTCTAACCGTGCTCGATAAAACCAATAACGCGTATGTTATTGATGAGGTACACAGGAAGCTAATTGAGCAAATCAGTGCTGGTGCGCAGATCGCAGATATGAAGGAGGGGGTCCCACTATGGCATGTACTACACATGACTCTATATGAGGTGACTTTACCAGCTCAGAAAGCGGTTGATGGCCGAGAGCTGCAGTTAAGTGAACTGATCGAGACGATGGAACATTTGTTTACAGGTTTGCGTACGATCGGCTCAGCTCAGGCTAGTAATCACTTTGTGCTTGAGGTGGCGGTAGCAGAAGATAGTACTGATATTATCTTTTATGTTGCAGTGCCAAACGAATTTAAGTCACTGTTTGAAAAACAGACATTATCACTGTTTCCGTTTGCGGTCCTGACTGAGCAGAAGCATGATTACAATATTTATGTTGACGGTGGTCACACCCTTGTCGCTGATGTCGTCTTGAAAAAGCACCCGATTTATCCACTGAAGACACGTGACGAATTTTCCTCCGACCCAATGTCTGTTATCTTAAACGCTTTCTCAAAAATCGAGCATAAGGGAGCCGGGGCAGCCTTGCAGTTTGTGGTGCGGTATCCGAGTCGAGATTACCGTAAACAGTTTGATGGTATTGTCAGGTCTGTTGAGAAGGGGATGAAGCCGCAAGAGGCTATATCGCGCAGCACAATTACAGGAGATCTAATGGCTTCAGTTGGTGAATTAATTTTTTCGACTAAGAAAAAAACTGACGAAGAAAAACAGGTCGAGGTTAATACTGAAGATTTGGAATTATTTCGGAAGAAACTGGACAGTCGTTTCGTAGAGGTAAATATTCGCTTGGTTGTGTCAGCGGACAGTTTGTCCCGAGCTGAGCAGATTTTGCGTGATCTGCAAGCCACAATGACTCAGTTTGATACGCCAAATAGCAATCGAGTGTCATTCAAGGTTCAAACTGGTATGCATCTACGTCATGCTCAGCGTGCATTTTCGTTTCGTCAAATGTCTCCCAAGACGGCACTGCCGCTGTCGCTTGAGGAATTGGCGACCATGATTCACTTTCCGGGTGATGGAGTTTCTTCTACTCCCGAGTTTAAGCAGTCTTATGCTAAGACGGCGGCGGCTCCTACTAACATGCCAAACGAGGGGACACTTTTGGGTATCAATAAACACCGCGGCTCAGAGAAGGAAATATACGTGACTGAGGCAGATCGCATGCGACACTTCTACGTGATTGGTCAGACAGGTACTGGTAAATCAGTTTTCTTGCAGAACATGATTGTACAGGACATTAAGGCTGGTGCGGGGGTGTGTTTTATTGATCCACATGGTACTGATATACAAGCGGTATTGGGGGCTATTCCACCCGAGCGAGAACAGGATGTTGTTTACTTTGACCCGTCATATACGGACCGCGTGCTAGGACTTAATATGCTGGAGCATGATCCAAGTGATCCAAATCAGAAAACTTTCATTGTTGGTGAGCTACTATCTATTTTTCAGAAGCTTTATGGTGCGAATCCAGAGTCAATGGGTCCAATGTTCGAGCAGTACTTTCGTAATGCAACTATGTTGGTCATGGAAGATCCTGAGAGTGGAAACACACTGATGGATATAGGTCGGGTGATGGCTGATGCTCAGTATCGTCGTAAGAAACTACAAAAAGCCACTAATCCAGTAGTTACACAGTTTTGGCGTGAAATTGCCGGTAAAGCTGGTGGAGAAGCATCGCTTGAAAATATTGTGCCATACATTGTCTCTAAGACTGATCCTTTGACTGCTAATGACTACATTCGGCCAATTATTGGTCAACAACACAGCTCATTTAACTTTAGGCAGTTGATGGACGAGCGAAAGATTTTGTTAGTGAATCTTTCAAAGGGTCGCTTGGGAGAAGTGAATGCCAATTTGATAGGTATGATTATTGTTGGAAAAATACTCTTGGCCGCCTTATCTCGAGTGGATGATCCAACGATGAGTTTTCCTCCGTTTTTCTTACACATAGATGAATTCCAGAACGTCTCTACTCCAGCTATTGCCTCGATTCTCTCTGAGGCTCGTAAATACAAGTTGGGTCTAACAGTTGCCCATCAGTTCATTGCTCAGCTGGATCCGGTAATCAAAGATGCTGTCTTTGGTAATGTTGGTTCAAAGGCAGTATTTAGGGTAGGGAATGAAGATGCACAGGTCTTAGAGTCACAATTTTCTCCCGTCTTCTCGGCAGCTGACATTATGAATATACCTAATCGTAACGCTGTAATGAGGGTGCTAGCCAACGGTACGCCTGTTCAGCCTTTTAGTGTGGCGACAATGCCGCCACCGGAGAGTGACCTGTCTCGAGCAAAGCAGATGATAGTAAACAGTTACGCACGTTATGGTCGCTCGCGAGCTGAGGTTGAAGAGGAGATAAGGGTTCAGTATCAAAAACCAGTACCGCCTGTTCCGCCACCACCGATGGGTTAGAATAATAGTTACTCATGTCTTCTGTTCTGCAACAAAATTTTTCAGCCGAATCAAATTCCTCAACCTTCGTTGGGGAGGAGCTTACGATTGGTGATGTCGAGTCTTTTGAGTTGGATTTATCTGATCCAGCTGATTTAGAACAGTTCTTGGCAAACGCCGAAGACGTTTATGCTGATGCGTTGGAGCTCTTGGTACCGGCCAGTGCGGATCAATATAAAAGATTAGCCTTTGCCGAGATAACTGGAGAAGAGGTGTTTGGTACCTTGCAAGGTAAGTTGGATTCATTAAAGGAACTAGTGGAGGATTTACAGACTGGTTCTTATGATGACGAGGAAGATCCGATTATGGAGATCCAGACTTTATATGATGACATGGTTTTGTTGCGCGATTATGTATTTGAAATATATGCCTCACAAATACAGAATCGGATCCTGCTATCACCTCAAGTTACAGGGGGAGAAGTGATTGAGAGAATACCCAAGAATTATACAATTGCAGAACCAGAACCAGAACCAGAACCAGAACCAGAACCAGAACCAGAACCAGAACCAGAACCAGAACCAGAACCAGAACCAGAACTGGAGGAGGTAGAACAACCGAAACAAGAAAAACAAGCACCTATTGACAATTCTGACGAATTACCGTCTGATGCGGAGGTGGCTGAATTAGTGCAGCGTGCGACTGATAATATCTTTTATGCTGAGTCAGAGCGATCCGTAACTATCGCTTTAAGTGAGGCTTTTCATCGTAGTGTGGTCACAAGAAAATCACGAGAAGAGATAGAAAAAAACTTCCATCGATTACGGGCGTACGTTCGAAATTTAGAGACAAAAGCACAGCCAGAGAGATTACGTGACCGAACAGAAAGAGTGATTCTTGCCTTAAGGCAGAGCAAGAACCTAATACCTCAGGCTCAGATATATGAAGAGAGGTTGCTGTCAGTTAATGGTGTGGACGCAAAAGCGACTGAACAACTAGCAAAACTATACAAAGAGGCAGAAAAATTTGCTAATGATAACGAAATGGAGTGGGTTTTGTTGTGTGGTCTACCTGTTCCTCAGTCCGGTCCGGAAGGAGTTTCGGCAGCCCGGTCATTGCGGGAAAAGATAATGTTATTACGTGATACTCACGAAGCTTTTTTGAGTTGTCCAACCAAACAGATCCTGGCAGATAAATTAGTGAGGCGTCTGGGGTCCATAGCTAACTCCGGTCTTAAAGCAGAGACCGACATGGTCGATGTGATTAGGTTAATGAAACGAATAAACATTCCATATAAAGACACGCCTAAGGTTACTAAAATCTCACCAGACAAAAAGAAAAATGACTCAGTAGACAGTGGTCAGGTCGTGGGAGCTGTGATGCATAAAGTTTCCCGTAAAGATATGAAGATTGAATCTTCTGACGAGGAAGAGGTTTCGGTAGAAATTAAGTTTAAATATAAGAACAAATCAGATGGTCTTGTGAAGCAGGCTGCTGTAGATAAGTCTTCAAAAGCAGAAATTAAAAGTGATACAGGTGTCCAAAAACACACGATCAAGCCAATGGCTATTTACAATGAAATTACAAATGAGGTGGATAGAAGGGCAGTTGCTGCTACAGAAAAGGCAGACCCAATAAATCAAGTGGTTCCATATGTTGTCACAGAGAATGTGAGTATATCCGACCCGGTACATGAAAAGACATCTCTAGTGAAAAAGTATCTTTACAATGACCAAGATCTTATCCTGTCTAATTATTCATCACTGGCGGGTTTCGAAAAGGTTTTAGATGCTCAGGTGACTAAGTTTGAAGCCCAAAGCATAGACGCTTTTGAAAGGTGGTTGGGAGAAAAGTATGATAGTCCGTTTGCGATTTTCCAGGAGACTACGGTTAGTGAGTTGATAGACCTTAGTCAACAGGTTGAGGTCCGTCAATTTCTATCAGAGATGAATATTAAGTACGAAACTTTCATTGATTGGATCGACTTAATTGAGGAGATGAGCGAACTGGTGGAGGTGACGGAAAAGACAGTGTTGGGGGAGTTATTTGCTCGTTGGATACTAGAATTGGAAAAGCAGACTGTTAGCCACTGATGAATGGATCTTAATACACAGTTAATAGCTTGAGTGTCTAAATATTTTATTGGTTCGATGGTAGTATAGTTGATATATGGCGAGAGATGGTTCTTTAGTGAACGACCCGGGTCGTTTTGCGTTTGATCTTGAGACACAAAAAGGAGTAATGCACTTACTTGCTTCGGTACGAGCAAGTGATATTTCCACTGAGCAAAAAAACGAGTTACGGGACTTAGCCTTTTTATACATCAATGGTGGCAAGGACCAGTCGGTAAGGATTACTCTGGAACAAAAAGTCAGCACAGCCGGAGTTGTGCCGATTCCTGGAGGACCAACTAAAAAAGAAGACCCAGTGTCAAAACGTTCTGGGTTCGGTTCTTCACGACCAGCGCCGACTTTTTCTCCTGCTGCTGTCACAAAGAAGTCGTCTTCTCAGCCGCCAGCTACTGGTCAGTCAGAAGTTGCGCCAACATCGCCGCCTCCTGCTCCGGTCGCAAAAGAATCTGAAGATATAAAGCCTCCAGTGGTTGAGGTTTCAGAGGTTGTTGCAGAACCAGAACCCGCACCCGTTCAGACCACACAGCCTGAGGAGAAGGTTGCGGAAGAAAGCACTACTCCTACCCCTATTCCTGCTCCTACCATAACCCCCGCTCCAGCTCCAGTAGAGCCGACTCCAATTCCTGAACCTATTTCGACTGAACCAGTTCCAGTGGTTAAGACAGCATCACAGCCAACCTCTGCGCCTAGCACCCCTCCTCAGGAAGAACAGCCTGCAGTAGCTTATGATTCTGCGCAAGCTCTACAGAGAGTTAGGCAGATTAAAGCCTTGGTAAATGAACAGGTAGGTAATCCAGTCAATTTGGTAGATATCGACAATGCGGTCGGCAGGGAGTATATGTCTGCTTTGTTGGAAGCGATGAAGAAGATCAATAGTGGATCGTCGACAATTTCCGCCATGCAGCGCTTGGAACAGGCTTATCAGGCAGTTGAAGAGGTGCTTAAAAATCATGATGCTGCTAAAGCGGAAGTTGAGGAAGAAGATTCAGGAATTTCAGTCAACTCAGTAGCAGAACCAGTGCTAGCGGCAAAAATCAAAGTACCTGAGTCTCTAGCAGATCCAAAACTAACACGTCTACCAGTCACTGAAATAGACAGAGCTGAGGAGCAGCCAAATGCACTGCCTGAGATACCTGTTCCTGCTCCCAATGAAGCGGAAGAGCTAGTTCCGACAACAGAACCGTCGTCAGAGTATAAAGATGGAGCAGAAGAGGTAGTAAATGAGGTAGAAGAAGTAGAGGCTGAGCCAGCAGAAGAAGAGGAAGAAGATATCGTAGAGACCGTCCCTCGACCTGACCCGGCACCAGCACCAGAACCACCAGCTGAGGAAAAAACAAAGAAACCAGTAGCAGCTATACCAGCTGGAGCGCCTGCTCCAATGCCAAGTGTGCGAAAACAAATCAGTGGGGTTGAGTCTGCGTGGGGGCCGTCTACAGACGGAGTTAAGGCGTCGACCGGCAAGGTGTCATCCTTGGCACAAACTGATCAGAAGCTACGTTCGCCGGGAGAGTTACCATCAGCAGCGGAAGTTGAGACGTCTGGTGTATCTGGAGATCCGCTGTACACCAAGGAAGTAGATGATGGATTACAGCAGCTCTTACTAGAGTGGTCATTCTTTAAGAAGAGTGGTCTTTTCGGGACTGGTCCAAAAGGGAGAGAACATCCTCTCTTTAAGAAAGTGGCCGGGTTGCAGATCCCGCTACTATTAGCTGGTCGGTTTGAAGGAGCGACACAGGAAATCAAGCAAAGTATTACTGATTACATGAATGGTTGGCGGTATGAACAGGGTATTATTTATGAACAAGGTGAGACTTTTGAGCATTATCTACGCCGTGTAATTCGCCACATTTTGGATTTGCAAAAAAATAATCGATCTTCATAATACCTAGATGCCAATAACTAAGCATCACGCCTTAATTTGTCGTACCAACAGAGTAGAAGATCATCAAATTGATTTTAATGAGTTGTCTTTTGAGTTGACTGACAGTTATTACGAACGTCTAGGTATTGATGATGCGCGTCAGCTTATCGCTCGCGCTCATATCATGCCTATTGCCGCCGAAGTGCAGTGTCTAATAGTAAGAGCAGACTTCATAACCTTAGAAGCGCAAAACGCACTCCTTAAAGTGCTCGAAGAGCCACCGATTTCTACTAAATTTGTGTTTATCGTACCAAGAGATTTAGTCATTCTGGCTACTTTAGAATCAAGATTTGAGACGGAGTTGATAGATGATTTAGAAATTGTTGCGGAACCCTTTCAAGCTTTTCTAAAGCAATCACTTAAGGATCGTTTGCAAAATATCGAAATTACCACTAAGAAAAAAGATACTGTCTGGATTCGCTCAATTAAGCAAGGTTTGATAAGTTATTTAACAAATGCAGCAGATGCCGACAGTTCTTTCTCGGAATTGGAGTTCGTGGCAAGAACTCTTCTTACTAGAGGGTCTTCTAATAAAATGTTGCTTGAGCACGCTGCATTAATACTGAAGACTCGTTAGTTGGATTAGAAAGTGCTACACTGAAGAACGTAATTTTGAAGAAAATTCATATGAATACTGATTTAAATAATAAACTAAACGAGGTAAAAGAATGGCTACAGAAAGAGTATGCCGGCATTAGAACCGGGCAATCCAGTCCGGCTTTGTTGGACGGGGTTCGGGTAGAGAGTTATGGAACTACTGTATCACTAAACCAAGTTGGCTCAGTTGGGGTTGAAGATGCTCGCACTTTGAGAGTTTCACTCTGGGATAGTTCACAGGTGTCTGCAGTTGAGAAAGCTATCAGAGAGGCTGACCTCGGTGTTTCAGTTGCTACTGATTCTTCGGGTGTGCGTGTAATCTTTCCTGAGCTTACTTCAGAGAGGCGTGATCAGCTGTTGAAGCTCGCAAAAAGTAAATTAGAAGAAGGTCGGATTTCTGTACGAGCGGTCCGTGATGAGGAAATGAAGCAGATCGATAAGCTACTGAAGGATGGAGATATTAGCGAGGACGATAGATTTTCTCAAAAGGAATCAGTTCAGAAGGCAGTTGATACTATTAATAAAGAGCTGGAAGCATTATTTGTTAAAAAGGAGTCTGAACTAAAGAAGTAGCGCTATGTCAATTTTGCTTTTTCTTTTAGTACTGTTTGTTCTTATCTTAGTTCATGAGTGGGGACATTTTATAGTGGCAAAAAAGACAGGTATGCGGGTGGATGAGTTTGGGATCGGTTTTCCACCTAAACTATTTGGAATTAAAAAAGGAGAGACAGAATATACATTCAATGCGTTGCCTATAGGGGGGTTTGTAAAGATTTGGGGTGAAAATTACAATGAAACTGACGAAGGTTCCGATAACGCTCGTGCTTTCAGTAATCGTCCTAAATGGGCACAAGCGCTAGTTTTGATAGCTGGGGTGACCATGAATGTAATTTTTGCTTGGTTGCTTTTTAGTATTACTTACATGATTGGGGTACATACACCGGTCGATGAGACGTTAGCAACTGATTCAGCCGAACTATATATCACTGGCGTACTACCAGATAGTCCAGCTGCGGTTCTTCCACCCGGGTCAGTGGTAACGTCGATTACTCACAAAGAGACGACAGTTATTGATCCGTCACCAACTGAGTTTAGTCTTGTTATTTCTGAGTCTGCACCAGACCCGGTCACTGTCTCGTATGTCTTTGGTGGGGAAGAGTCGACAGTATCTATTTCGCCAGTGACAGGTTTAGATGATACAGATCCTGAGCGGTATGCTATTGGAGCAGCTCTGTCGATGGTGGAGATTCAAAAACGTCCACCTTTTCAGGCTATCACCGATGGTTTCGAGGCCACTTGGCGTGGCTTGGTGAGTATAAGTGTTGGTTTGTGGACCTTACTTAGTCAGGCGATTGTTGGAGAAGCTGACTTCTCTCAGGTGGCTGGACCAGTTGGAATAGTGGGGATGGTGGGTGATGCTGCCTCGTTCGGTCTTACAGCCTTGTTTACCTTTACGGCTATAATTTCTCTTAACCTCGCCGTCATTAACTTATTGCCGTTTCCAGCACTTGATGGTGGTCGTCTTTTGTTCGTGGCTGTTGAGGCAGTAACACGGCGTCAGATTCCACCTGAGTGGGCTGGTAGGCTAAACCTGGTTGGCTTTGCTCTTTTGATGCTACTTATGATCGCCGTTACCTACAACGACATTTTACGGCTATTATAAACTTCATTTGCTTTGTTGCAGTGCAGAAAATTTTTCTCACCGTACAGCTAGTACGACTCGCAAAATTTTCCGCTTGCGCCGCGCATCTGAAAATTCTTATAGCCGTAAAATCAAGAGTAAGTACACTCCACATATTTTGTTTCATCCGCCTCTTATCTAACACTTCTAAACCCCCAGTCGAGGGGATGAGTAGACAACTTTGATAATATTTATACAATCATCACTATGCGACAATCACAACTTTTTACTAAAACCAAAAAAGAAGCACCAGCTGACGAAGTAGCAAAGAATGCCCAGCTTTTAATTAGAGCGGGGTATGTCTACAAAAACATGGCTGGCGTTTACTCCTTTTTACCATTGGGTCTGCGCGTGATAGAAAAAATCAACCAAATCATTCGTGAAGAGATGAATGCAATTGGTGGTCAAGAGCTATTTATGCCTAGCTTGCAGGATGCTGAATTATGGAAGAAGACTGATCGTTGGGACGAGAACAAGGTTGATGTGTGGTTTAAGTCCGAGTTACAAGCGGGAGGTGATATCGGATTTGGCTGGACTCACGAAGAGGTGGTGACCGACATCATGCGGCAGTATGTATCTAGTTATAAAGACTTACCCTTCTCGGTGTATCAGATTCAGACTAAGTTCCGTAATGAAGTACGGGCAAAGAGCGGTATCATGCGAACGCGTGAATTCTGGATGAAGGACCTCTATTCTTTTGCGGCTACACAGGAACAACATGATGAAATTTATGAAGCAGCTGCGCAAGCTTACGAAAAAATCTTCTCTCGGATTGGGATTGGCAATCAGACCTACAAGACATTTGCCTCAGGCGGAGCGTTTAGTAAGTTTAGTCATGAATACCAGACTCTAGCCGAGGCAGGTGAAGACATCGTTTATGTGAACGAAGAGAAGGGAATTGCGGTCAATGAAGAAGTGCTCGAAGAGGCAGACCTTTCTGAGCTTGGCGTGACGAAAAATGAATTAGAGAAGCGCAAGAGCATCGAAGTAGGAAACATTTTCTCTCTGGGAACAAAATTCTCTGAAGCGATCGGTCTTACATTCAAGGATGAAAATGGCGAAAGTAGACCCGTCATCATGGGGTCTTATGGTATCGGACCAGCTCGTTCAATGGGGACGGTTGTGGATCTACTTTCTGACGACAAAGGAATCGTTTGGCCAGAAAGTATTGCGCCGTTTCAGGTGCACCTGGTTGGACTTAATCTAGAAGATCCTGAGATTCGGGATTGGGCTGAGGGCATCTTCAATGGTTTTTTGGATCGTGGCGTTGAGGTGTTGTTTGATGATCGTGACTTACGTCCGGGGGAGAAGTTTGCTGATAGTGATTTGCTCGGTTTACCCTACCGTGTGGTGGTGAGTCGAAAAGGCAAGGAGCAGGGGTTGTTTGAGGTGGTGACCCGTCAAACTGGGGAAGTTAGAAACCTTACGGAAGAAGAATTATACGCTGATTTTGCGGCTGACGAAGCATCGTAGTACAATACTCTGAAATGAACGTATTTACGCGACAATTAAACGCGCTTCTTTCGGCTGTATCGACCGATGTGGCGATTGATCTGGGAACCGCTAACACCCTAGTTTACGTTAAAGGAAAGGGTATTGTGCTCAATGAGCCGACGATTGTTGCTATTAACAAAAAGACGGGTCAGTTGGTGGCAGTAGGAAATGAAGCTAAGACAATGCAAGGCAGGACGCCTACTCATATTGATGTTATTCGCCCGTTAGTTGACGGTGTAATTTCTGATTTTGAAGTAACAGAGGAGATGTTGGCATATCTGATTGGAAAAGTTCGGAGTGAGATGCGATCTCTTATTGCACCGAGGATGTTAATTGGCGTGCCCTCTGGTATAACGAACGTAGAGATGCGCGCAGCGCGCGATGCGGCTAAGAATGCTGGAGCACGTGACGTATTTTTGATCGAAGAACCAGTGGCGGCAGCGATTGGCGCTAAGCTGCCAATTCAAAAAGCGGTCGGCAGCATGATTATTGATATTGGTGGCGGTACCACTGACATCGCCGTATTGTCACTCAATGGCTTGGTGGTGTCTAAGAACTTGCGACTGGCTGGTGATCACCTCAATGCCTCGATTATGTCTTACGTACGTGATCAATTTAAGGTGTACGTGGGTGAGAAGACAGCCGAGGACGCCAAAATTGCTTTAGCCTCAATAACTCAATCAGATTCTGGAAAGGAGCTCGTAGCTCGTGGTCGAGATGTGGTGACTGGCTTGCCGCGGGAGGTGGTTATTACTGATGCTGATGTCCGAGATGCCGTGTCTGGGCAAGTAGACACTATGGTTGAGACTGTAAGAAACGTGCTTGAGACTACTCCACCTGAGGTTTTGGCTGATATTATGCAGCGCGGTATTCATCTCTCAGGTGGGGGAGCCTTGATTCCTGGTTTAGCCCCACTATTGGAGCATGCGCTGCAAGTGCCGGTAATTGTAGTACCTGACCCGCTGCGGGCAGTCATTCGTGGAGCGGGAATTGTGATTGAGAATCTAGATAATTATGATGAAATTTTAATTGATCATGAGGGTTCGATCGCGACACAACTCTAGGCAGCGAAAGTTATTTCAGGTGGTACTTATCTCCTTGATAGTTATTTTTATCGGAATTATGACCCCGCGGATTTTTTCGGCTGCATCTTCTGCTGCTATGAAACCATTATACGCGGTAAATGAGTGGCTCGATCATTCAAGTAGTTTGATTCCTTCTTTGATCAGGGACCGCTCTAATTTGCAACAAGAGATCGAAACTCTAAAAAATGAGCTAGCTGTCGCTAATCGAACTAGTCTTACACAACAACGCCTGATAGAAGAAAATAGTCGGTTGCGATCTCTACTTGGTATCGGAGAAGAGACCAGAGTGGCAGCTGCGGTAGTAGCTCGGCCAAGCGAGCTACCCTACGATTTGTTGCAAATTGATCGAGGGAGCGATCATGGTGTGACAGTTGGTTCTCCAGTATTTGTGGGGAAGGACGTTGTGATTGGTCTAGTGGTCCATGTGGCGAAAGATTATTCATTCGTACAGTTAATTACCACCCCATCCTTTGTGGCTACGGCTTTTATTTCTGGTCCTAATGTGGTGGCTTCGCTTGAGGGTATGGGGGGAGGAATAGCGAGGGTAAAAGTACCACAGGGAGTCCCGCTAGTGTCTGGAAATTTGGTCTACTTACCTAGCGTCGAACCAGGAGTCTTTGGTCGGGTGGTATACGTGGAGAACGAGCCTACTCAACCTGAGCAGTATGGTTACATCGCACCTGATATACCGATCAGCAGCATTTATTACGTTTCAGTTGGACAGCAGTCACAAATAGCACAATCGCCCGAGGTGATTGATGAGCGAGTGGTGGAAATAATAAATAATACGATGCTTAATGATCAGGTTGAGTTTAATGTTTCTAGTACCTCGCTTGAGCTTGATAGTAATCTTGGTTCTAGTAGTAATGAGGTCGAGAGTTGATTTGTTATGGTCACCTTAACACTCTTCTTACTTAGTGCTTTATCCTTCTTGCAGGGTTGGTATATGGTTGCTGCCTTACTGGTAGTTATTTTTAGCTTGAGAGTGTCAGCTGTGTACTTAATTCCTTTGGCAATCATACTTGATGGT
>JBFHUT010000006.1:0-23076 GCA_041589935.1 Minisyncoccia bacterium | reverse complement strand
CGAAAACCGGCAATGGGGAAACCTATTCGAGGGTTCAAATCCCTCCGCTTCCGCAAAACAAAAAACCGCCTAGGCGGTTTTTTGTTTTGCGGAAGCGGAGGGATTTGAACCCTCGAATAGGTTTCCCCATTGCCGGTTTTCGAAACCGGTGCCTTCAACCACTCAGCCACGCTTCCGTATTCACTCCAGTGTGTCTTAGCGGTTGAAGATTTCGTCCACCTCGCTCCGCTCGGATAAAACTGTCTCCCAGACACTTTTATCCACTCGCCACGCTTCAGTGTGTAGGGAAGTGTAGCAAAACTTTGGTTAGGAGAAAATCAATAAGGAATCTTACAATCCTCGAAGCAGTGCGCATTGCGGTTGAGGGTAAAGACTCGTTCACGCCCAACCGGTTCGCAGTTTACTGCGTCGACTGACTGGAGTACTTGGAGGTGGTGGGTGACAGTCGGCTGTTTAAGACCAAGTCTTTCGGTGAGCTGAGTAACAGTTGCACCTTCTGGAACTTTTCCCAGGGCACAGATGATTTTGTAGCGACTTTCTACACCAACCGCCCGAAAACAAGTCGGACAGAGCTCCTCCTCGTCTGATACATCAGCACTAATCCAATCAGGCCGTGGGTAAGTGAGCTCATTTACTTGCGAATTTTTAGACATAAATATATTGACTTCCGTCTATATTATCACGAAAACTTATTAAAACATTACTTAAATTTAGATATACACAGGAGGTGGTTGTACATAGATGGATGTCTATATATTATGAGATTAAACATAGACATCCATCTATGCGTTAGGAGAGTCGCGCCCAAATTTCTTACCAACTTTAGCAGTAACTAATCGAAGTTAGTGGTTTATTAATCATTGATGTTTATTTGTCATGAGTAAAAAAAGTTGTACAACGTCGCCAGATATTACTCACATTGTTAAAAGAGACGGTACGGTAAAAGCTTTCACTGATACCAAGATAAGTCGAGCCATTGAAAAAGCAATGCGAGCGACTGGTGAGCTTACTAAGCGAGCACCAGAGCGAGTAACTAAAGAGGTGGTGAAGCGTTTGGAAGCGGAGTTTAAGGATTCTACTGATTTGCCAACAGTAGAAGGGGTGCAAGATCTAGTAGAGGAAGTCCTAATGGAGAGTGAATATCTTAAGACTGCTAAGTCATATATCCTTTATCGTGAGCAGCACGCTCACATTAGACGTATGGTTAGCACTGAGACTATAGACATGGTCGATAACTATCTCAGTCAAGCTGACTGGATGGTAAAGGAGAACAGTAATATGGGCTTTTCGCTACAGGGACTAAATAACCACGTAGCAGCAGAAATCAGTCGGACTTACTGGCTCGACAAGATTTATCCAGCCGAAGTACGTGAAGCTCACACAGCTGGGGATTTTCACTTACATGATCTTAACCTACTGTCTGTTTATTGTGTTGGGTGGGACCTTTATGATCTTCTAAAACGTGGTTTCGGTGGGGTGTCGGGTAAGGTTCATAGTGGGCCCGCCAAACACTTCAGGCCAGCCTTGGGACAGGTAGTGAATTTCTTCTACACGCTACAGGGTGAGGCGGCGGGAGCGCAGGCTTTCTCTAACTTTGACACTTTGCTCGCACCATTTATTTGGTACGATCATCTATCTTACGATGAGGTAAAACAGGCCTTGCAGGAGTTTGTCTATAACATCAACGTGCCAACCCGAGTTGGCTTTCAAACACCGTTTACTAATATCACTATGGATCTAACGGTGCCGGAACACTACAAGAAACTGAAGGTAATTCGTGGTGGTGAAGCACAAGCAGAAACTTATGGTGAGTTCCAACGGGAGATGGACATGCTTAATCGAGCCTTTCTCGAAGTAATGAGTGATGGTGATGAAACTGGTCGGGTATTTACCTTTCCGATTCCGACCTACAATATCACCGAAGACTTTGATTGGGACAATCCACGGGTTGCAATGTTGTGGGAATCAGCGGCTAAGTATGGTATTCCGTATTTCTCTAACTTCATTAATTCTGACATGAGTCCGGATGATGCTCGTTCGATGTGTTGTCGCTTACGGATTGATAATCGCGAACTTTACAAGCGCGGTGGTGGGTTGTTTGGGGCGAATCCACTTACTGGTTCAATCGGAGTAGTTACGATTAACTTACCACGCATTGGCTTTGAGGCAAACACTAAAGCCCAGTTTTACAAACGATTGAGTGAGTTGATGGATGTAGCAAAAACTAGTTTAGAAATTAAACGACAAGTATTGGAGGGTCTGACAGAGAAGAATCTCTACCCCTACACCAAGTATTATTTGTCAGAGCTGCGTGCGATGAATGGTAGTTACTGGCAGAATCACTTCTCTACCATTGGTCTGGTAGGAATGAATGAAGCGGTCGAAAACCTGCTGGGGGTTAATATTGCCACCGAAAAAGGCAGGTTGTTTGCTGAGGAAGTGCTTGATTACATGCGGGCAAGGTTGGCTGATTATCAAGAAGAGACAGGTAATAACTACAATCTGGAAGCAACGCCAGCTGAGGGGACATCGTATCGTTTGGCTAAATTAGACCAAAAGAAATTGGATGATACGGCAATCTTTGCCAATGGCCGAGGCAGGGGGGTGAAGGATCCGTTTTACACTAACTCAACCCACTTGCCGGTCATGCAATCAGATGATCCGTTTGAGATTCTGGAGCTACAGGATGAACTGCAGACTAAGTATACGGGTGGTACGGTCATCCATTTCTTCCTTGGTGAGCGCATTAAAGACGCGATGGCAGTGAAGAGTTTAGTGCGCAAGATTTGCCAAAATTATAAGTTGCCTTACTTTACACTGTCTCCAACTTTTAGTGTATGCAAGAACCATGGTTATATTTCAGGTGAAGCACCTTCTTGTCAGCAATGCGGTGAGTCGTGCGAAGTGTATTCTCGAATAGTGGGCTACTTACGACCAGTGGAGCAGTGGAATAATGGTAAGAAGGCTGAGTTTGAATTACGCGAGACGATTTCAGCTGAAAGAGTAGCATTAGAAGCCGAGACTAACCGCTTATGCGCTTAGGTGGCTTACAACCATGTTCATTGATTGATTATCCTGGCTACGTTACTGCCATTGTCTTTACGATTGGTTGTAACTTTCGTTGCCCGTACTGTCACAATCCAGAACTTGTTGAAGGGGGAGTGAGTGAGATTCCAGAAAGTGAATTCTTCACCTTCCTCAAAACCCGACAGGGGAAATTAGACGCTGTGACAGTGACCGGTGGTGAGCCAACCGAGCATTCTGATCTCCTAGAGTTCTTATCTCAGATTAAGCAACTGGGATTTAAGGTGAAACTTGACAGTAATGGTACGCGACCAGAAGTGATTAAGCAGGCCCAAGAACAGAGATTAGTTGATTATTTGGCGATGGATATTAAAGCACCGTTGTTTAGGTATGAGAGTGTTACTGCTCGACCGGTGGATATCGAGGCAATCAAAGAATCAATCAGTCTACTTAAGTCTGGTGGTGTGACTTACGAGTTTCGGACTACAGTGGTGAAGTCACTTTTATCACCAATAGATCTTGAACAAATCGGTGAAGATATTGCTGGAGCAAAGCAGTACTTTCTGCAGAAATTTGTTCCGACTAAGCTCCTCAATCCAGCCTTTCTTCGTAAAGCAACGTATACCGACGTAGAGTTTCAGCAACTCCAAAAGATGCTTAGTCAGTATGTAGAGTACTGTGGCGTTCGATAATTATGAAACAACCAAACAAGACAATTTATCTCGACCACGCAGCCACCACGCCGATTGATCCGATGGTAGCTGAGGTTGTGTATGAAGTTATGCAGACAGTGTCTGGTAATCCTTCAGCTATGTACACGTTGGGTCGAGAGGCTAAACAAGTGTTAGAAGATGCTCGGCAAAGGATTGCGACCAGTCTAGAGGTTAATAGTGAAGAAATAACTTTCACTGGCTCAGGTACGGAGTCAGACAATTTGGCTATTATAGGTGCCGCGCGAGCCCGTCAGCATAAAGGTAGGCATATAGTGGTTAGTGCGATTGAGCATAAGGCAGTTCTGGCTGCGGCCAAGAGACTAGAATCTGAAGGGTGGGAGGTTACTTACTTGCCAGTTGATGGTGAGGGGTTAGTTGCAGTTGAGAATGTTATAGCAGCCATTCGCCCTGATACGAGTTTGGTATCGGTTATGTATGCCAATAACGAAATTGGCACCATTGAGCCAATAGTTGAAATTGGCCAGGCGATTAGGACGCTGGACTTAAAGAAACGTCCGTTGTTTCATACCGATGCTTGTCAAGCTTTGGGTTACCTACCTGTCAAGCCGCGCGAGTTGGGTGTTGATTTGTTGACCATAAACGGTTCAAAGATTTATGGCCCTAAGGGGACGGGTGCTCTGTGGAGGCGTAGTGGTGTTCGGCTGGAGCCGCAAGTAGTAGGAGGGGATCAGGAATTCTCTGTGCGGGCTGGGACCGAGAACGTAGCCTTGGCGGCAGGTATGGCATTAGCAGTGGAGAAAGCTGTATCAATGCAGTCTGAGGCTTCTAAAGAAGTGCGGCAGATGCGTGACTACTTTTTACAAAAGCTCAAACTAAACCTTCCGGAAATTATCGTAAACGGCAGTCTGAGTGATCGTCTGCCAAATAACCTACACATAACAGTCCCAGAACTAGAAGGAGAATCGTTGGTATTGGAACTAGACCAGTATGGCATATGTGCGGCGACCGGGTCAGCTTGTTCAGCTCAGGACCTCACACCGTCGCATGTTCTACAAGCAATTGGAGTTTCAGATGAACTAATTCACGGCAGTCTGCGTTTTAGTCTAGGTCGTAGTACAACCAAAGAAGAAATAGATTATGTGGTAGAAAAACTGCAAGCTAGCATTAAGCGCTTACGTTCCCTCACGGCTGTTAGTGCAGTAAGACTCCATCAATTAGTATGAAAAATCTAAATACCGAAAATGATGTAAAAGCCTGTGGTCAAGATACCGGTTGGCTCTATAGTGAAACAGTCAAAGACCACTTCTTTCATCCGCGCAATATTTTGGTTGACGAACAGAATTATCAGTCTGATGGAGTAGGGATCGTTGGTAGTCCGGCGTGTGGTGACATGATGGTGGTCTGGATCAAAGTAGATGAAGTAGGGAAGAGGATAAGGGAGTGTAAGTGGCGCACCTTTGGATGCGCTTCGGCGATTGCCTCTACCTCGATGATGTCGGTGATGGCGACTGAAAATGGTGGCATGCAACTAAGGTACGCCAAACGACTCACGCCGGAGGCGATAATTGACCGTCTTGATGGCTTGCCAGATCGTAAATACCACTGCTCAGTCTTAGGGCACCAAGCCCTGCGAGAAGCAATCGAAGATTACGAGCAAAATAGAACATGAGTATGTCTGAGTCAGTCACTTATGAATGGAAGATCAAAGAGGTCTGTCCCGAAACTGAGCTAGTGAGTACGTTGGTACTGGAGCCGGTCGGCGAACGTCCCAAATTTATTGCCGGTCAGTACTTGACGGTTTTACTTCCAGGTATGGAGCCAGCGGAAGGTAAGTCGTACAGTATCTCCAGTGCTCCGCATGAGGATTTGCTGACCCTCACTGTTAAGCGGATGGGGTCATTTTCAGAAGCTTTGCTCGCCTTATCGGCCGGGGAATCGCTAACTACCTCTACTCCGTATGGTTTCTTTTATCCTGAAGAAGATGACCTTGGTGAACTTGTCTTCTTAGCTGGAGGGATTGGTATTACTCCTATCTGGAGTATTTTAAAAGATCTTGAAAACAATAAAGATAGTCGACCACGATATTTATTTTATTCAAACCAAACAGAGAGAGAAGTCGTCTTCAAAAAAGAAATTACGGAGTTATCGCAGAGAGGAGACGGAAGCTTATTATGTTCACAGTTCATTACTCGAGAACAACCAAGCTCAGATGAGTGTGTAGGAAGAAGGATGTGCGGAGAAGATGTTTTAAGGGATCTAATAATGAGAGAAACGGCCACTTTCTTTGTTTGCGGCTCGTCGCAATTTACCCGCGGAATGTGGCAGGAGCTAAAGAACGGAGGGGTTAGACCAGAGCAAATTTACACCGAGGGTTTCTTTTAAAAAAACGACGATCTGTGAGATCGCCGTTCAATTTCTTTTTAGTGTCGATAAATAACCCGCTTAAGATATTTGGGAAGTTTTTCAGGAACTACTTTTCTAGGGGCTTCATTTTTTTTATCTTCTTCCTCTACACACCTGGGGATCCAAACTGAGTAACCGTTAGGGTTTATTTGTACATCAGGAGTTATCTCACCTGTTTGTAGATCAATCTTTAAGTTTATGTATTCCCAGTCTGCTGGGTGAATTGAGAAGGGGAGAGGGATTCTTTGGTCAAATGTTTCGTACTGGTTTTGGGCATGTAATCTGGTGGCTATTAATTCAGCCACTTCCTGATTGATATCGCTACTTGAAACGTGAAAGTATTCAATATCACTATCATCAAACGTAGCAATAAAAGAAAAATTTGTGTAATTACCAACACAGTTTTGTCCTTGTTGTTTGGTTGACGCAGCATGTGATACAGACGTGAAGACCAAAAAAACTAGTAGTGTAACTATTGATGAATTTTTCATCAGCTTCCTCCTGCACTTATTAATTTGAGTAAGGAACTGTGTAGCTTTTATAAGGGTATCCTAGGTTACGAAAAAATACAAAAACCCGACACAAGATGTGTCGGGGTTGTTGTCAAAGTACGACAACTAAAAGAACATTTTACACTTTTCCGCCGGCTGCCTGGATCAAGGCCTCTTCAATGGCGTTCGGTGCGCACATGATGTTGAAGAAGGTGGCACCGGTATCGCTCTGGATCATCGGCAGATGCGGCCAGCTGATGGCTATACGGAAACGAGCGTAAAGAGCAAAGACTTCATCTCCTGACACTAGTATCTCGTATGGCAGGTGACCAGTGGAGCGCGTTGGATCCTTATCGACTCGACTCATTATGTACTCGTCACCCGAGCAGCCTTGGGTCAAAGCGACACCAAATACCGTCTCATCCTTACCAGGAATGTCGATGCGATAGACTTGACTGGCGCCACCAAGACCGGCGGATAAGCTTTGTTCAACAGCCGTGACGGCCTCCTGATACGAGTTGTAATCAGCCAGTTCCGAAGGGTCGTCGAAGTACTCCATACCAAACATGTAATGGTATTTACGGAGGTCTTCAGCTGACAGTTGCTTGTCGCCGGTGCCGAAGGTGCCGTTATTGCCTAGAGCCTCCTCGATGGCAGCTTGGGCTTTCTCCAAGGCTGCAATGTCATTGAGACGGTAGGCATTGCCATAGTAGATCGGATTGGTGTACGACACTTGCGTGTTGTTGTCGACATCGGTCAGGGTCACCCGCAGGCTAGCGCCGTAGCCGCCATATTCCGATGAGGCGGCTGCCCGCTTCAGGTCATCGCTGGTGAAGACCAGGATAGTGGCGCCATCGTACGGAGTGTACATACCGACTCGCTCAAAGCCAGCTGCCAGCATTTTGGTGGTGACTTCAGATGAAGTGCTGTTCATAGCAGCTTTGGTGAATGGTTTCAGAGCTTCCGCCGAAGCAGACCCGATGGTTAAAAGCAGCGAAGCTGCGATGGTGTAAAGAACGGTTTTGAGTTTCATAAACCTCTCCTCATAGTGGCTGAACTCATGGTTGACCGATAGTGATCAACTGGCGTTTTTATATCATGAGACAGCAAAACGTCAATATCTTAATTTTTGATGTATTGGAATTTTATATAAAATGTCGCGCTGCCAAAGGCAGCGCGACGGTTTTTGTCTATTGTATAACTGGATTTTGGCTGAGTAATTCACGCCAGGCTTTTAATTCAGCCTGTTTTAAATTATTGGTGTCAACACTTCTCATCCCGCTCAATATTGTCACCATATCAATGATGTGGCGAGAGAGTTCTTTGTAGAGACCTTGATATGATCCGTTCGGTAATAGGTTTGCTACTTGATTGTAACCAGAATAGGCGATTTCTATGAAGTAATTTACAGATACTAAGCGTCTCTGTGCTAGGCCAGGAAACAGGCCAGCTATCATGATGCTTCGATCGGCGACATCACGCAGTTGTTGATGTCTTTGTTGTAGTAGAGCATCGAGATAATCGAGTGCTTGCAGTTGTTCAAGTGCTCGTGGTTGATTCGTATAGCGCATCAAGGTAAAAACCAGATAAGATTCAACATCTTCTCCTAGCGCAACATTACAGGCAGTTTCTGCTTCATTGATGAGTGCCTGCCACTGTTCTGTGGCTGTTGATTTTAATACCAGGGCCATGGCGTACTCCTTTTATACTGTATTTATAAGACCAAGCTGTCTTTTTGTATCCTACTTCAATAAATAGTTAATTGTAAAGTGTCAGTACATGTCGGTGGAAGAAATGTGGACTTAGCTGATTTTATGTCACGTTATAATGCAACTATGAAAATTAGATCCTCGTTCATTAAGTATTTCTTTCTCGCTTTGTTACTAGTAGTTATTTTGTACATCGACTACTTCGATTTAGTTAATAACAAAGCAGACGAGGAAGTCCCGTTATCTGCTGATGAGGAGGGGTACCTGGTGAGCTCAGTGGTTGATGGTGATACGCTTGTAGTGTTAGTTGGTGACACCAAGGAGACGGTACGAGTTCTAGGTATCGATACGCCAGAGACCAAGTATTCGGAGCGGGGAGAGGAATGTTATGGAACAGAAGCGACCGATGAAGCTCGTCGGTTGTTGTCGGGTCGGAGGGTAGTATTAACTACAGATGACACTCAAGCTGATCGAGATTCATACGACCGGCTACTGCGTTATGTGACCTTACCGGATGGCGGTGATTATGGTGAGGTGATGATCCACGAAGGATTTGCAGAAGAATACACTTTTAAGGGCATTTCGTACCAAAAGCAGAAAATGTATCAGGACGCAGAAAACTCTGCGAGAGCGATTGGTCTAGGTTTATGGGGATGTGAATAGGGTGCATACGTAGGAAAAAGTACATCCAGAGTAGTGTTAGTATGAACCTATAGTTTGTGGTTGTTGCATGCTTAAAAATAAAGTACAGCTCATTACTTACCCAGATAGTCTAGGTGGAACACTGAAGGATGTCAGTAATTTTATCGATTGCTATCTGGCTGACGCAATTGGTGGAGTACACATCTTGCCGTTTTACCCTTCTTCAGCTGATCGCGGTTTTGCCCCGCTGACTCATTTAGAAGTCGCGCCAGAGTTTGGTATTTGGGAAGATATACGTGCTATATCAAAGGATTATGATCTGGTGGTAGATCTCACTGCCAATCACCTCTCTTACCTATCAGAATACTTTCAGGATTACCTCGAGAAGGGAAACTTATCACCCTACGCAGACATGTTTCTTGAGGTCGACAAGGTATTAAGTCGTCACCGGGTAGAGTTGGAGGCGTTTGCGGACATCTATCGACCGAGGCCTCAGTTGCCGTATTCAACTTTTAATTTATGGGACGGAACCACCAAGCGAGTGTGGACCACGTTCACCAACCATCAAGTTGATCTTGATGTTGAGTCAGTCGCGACCAGAAAAGTTATGAAGGAGTTTGTAGATCATTTGGTTAGCCAAGATGTGAACTTAATCAGACTTGATGCTGTTGGGTACTCTGTTAAACGACCGTGGACTAGCTGTTTTTTGATTCCAGAAACCTACGATTTTATTAGCTGGTTACGGTCAGTAACCCCAAAGTCAGTGGATTTGTTAGCGGAGGTTCATCATGCGCCTGCTACTCAGACAAAAATGCTGGAGAGTGGAGCAGTCGAGTGGGTATATGATTTTTCTCTGCCACTACTTACTCTCCATGCCCTCTACTCAGGCTCTGCTGAGAATCTGAAGAATTGGATCGGGATCAGGTCGCCAAAAATGATTACCACCCTTGATACCCATGATGGCATTGGAGTAATTGATGTAGAAGGCTTAATGACACCAGGAGAGATAGCCGTGACCTCTGCTTGGGTAGAACAAAACGGCGCCAATCAATCTTTGCGAGCGAGTGGTACAGATGTAGACAATTTAGACGTTTATCAGCTGAATAGTACATACTATTCAGCTCTCGGTGAGGATGATGATGCGTATATTGCTGCACGTACCATTCAATTTTTTATTCCCGGTATCCCGCAAGTTTATTATGTTGGTCTGTTGGCGGGCTGTAATGATTATGAGCAGTTAGAAAAAACCAAACATGGGCGAGACATTAATCGACATAACTACAGTTGGCCAGAAATTTTACTAGCGATGGACCAGGAAGTAGTACAGCGACTATTGCGTCTGATGCGTTTACGGTCAAATCATCCTGCTTTTAGTGGCGAGTTTAATTTATTGCCTAGCTCGGAAGAGAAGCTGGTGCTGCGATGGAAAAGTGGAAAGTCTTATTGCGAAGCGAGAGTAGATCTGCAAAAGAAAGAAGCGGTAATTGAGTATATCCATACTGAGACAGGGGAGGTAATGATCGAGCGGGTGTAGGAGATTAGGGTGGCTTCTAAGATGAAGAAGCAGGTTTTAGTTTCTGGTACTCACGCCACATGATCCATAAAATTCCAATATCAACTATTATTATCCAAAGCAAGACTAGTGAATGAGTGTGACTGAATCTGACTGCTTCGTACATAACAAATAATCCAATCAATAGAAAGCTGATTGGGAAAGCCCACAGTCTATGTTTGAGTAGGTTATATGAAAGTCCTATGTCTATCGCTCCCCAGAATAATAAATAGAAGGACATGAAGTAGGTGATGTAGGGCGAGTGATTGACCAGGAAATCGTGTACAAGAGTGTACAGGAGATCGTTTGGATCTTCGATAAGTTCGTGCCCCATGAGAGAGGTTACGATGTCCGTCACGGGTGTTCCAACCACCTTTAAGACAGCTAAACCGAGTATGATGCGAAGTACGCCATAGCCAATTCGCCACCACATTGCTGTTGCGAAAAAACCCTCTCTTACTGAATCCTTCATTGCAGCAGTATATCAGTTGTTACAAATTGTAAAGATTTAATAAAATATGTATTTGATCCATGTATTATGAGTTTTATAGTTAATCGCAGTACTTGTTGATATAATTATTTTATGGATGAAGACTGTAAATCACTTTTGAAAAACTTGACTCAGATTTTTGATCGCAGTGCGATTGAGTATAACAAGGAGAAATTCTTGGAAGAAAGTTGTGACATAACAACAGTCAACGCACTTCTTGAAGAAGTGTCCCTAGAACAGCGTAAGTCAAGCGCCGTGTACTCAAAATCAATCTCTCAATTAACACATAAATTAAAAACACCAGTCGGAGCAGTCTTGTGGAATGTTGAAATGCTATTAAGTGGTGATTATGGTGATCTTACCGAGTCACAAAGAGAGATTCTGCAAGAAACTTACGACTTAAGTAAACAGATGAATGAAAGGATAATAACTTGTGTTAATCATTTTACTGAAGACTAATAAGGTGTTTATTAATACAATTTCTCTTCTCTCGTCTGATATTATTTATTTGTAGTTACAAACCCTCAGTTTAAATTCATCTTTAAATTATTATGGCCGAAGAGAAAAAAACAATTCTTGTTATAGAAGACGAGCCTGCTTATCAAAAAGCCCTTGTAAATAAGCTTAGTCTTGAAGGGTATAACGTCTTAGCTGCTGGAAACGGGAGGGAGGGATTGGCTGTTGCTTTAGAAAAAAAGCCCGATCTTATTTTGCTGGATTTATTGATGCCTGAGAAGTGCGGAGTTGATGTTCTGAGTGAGCTGCGTAAAGATGAGTGGGGTAAGTCAGTAAAGGTAGCAGTTTTGTCTAATTTTTGTGGAGAAGGTCCAGTCTCTAGAGTGTTGGAGAATGGTGTTACTTTCTATTTTGTAAAATCTGACATTACACTAGAAAATTTGATTGGCAAAATTCAAGCTCTGTTGAGTTAATTCTCATGGTGTGAATAGATAAAGTTTTGTGACATAAGGCGTACGAGGTTGTGCCTAAGGGTTGTTCTTGTGGTCTGTCGTGTTTGCAAAAACTAAGAATCACAGTATCTTCTTCATTAGTGTTCTTTTTATGTTGAGCTGGAGGAGGCAATGGATAATTTCTACAGAGATGTAAGAGGATTAGGTCATGTTGCGGTAAGTCGCCATGCGCTTAAGAGAGTTGCTGAGCAAGGCATTTCAAAGGAGTTGTTTGAGAAGGTTTTGCTGCAACCGATTCGTAAAGATGTGCCTGACGGTCTGGACGTGGTGTGGCGCGAGCGTGATGGAATTCGTATCGTTATCGCTCTTTATCCAACACCAGATCGTGGAGCGAAGCTGGTAAAGACAGTATATCGAGTTAAGCTGCCAGCGTCAGCCCGTTAGTATTCAGGCACAATAAAGAAAAGACCCCTCACGGGGTCTTTTGTTTTGTCTATGTCCAAGGTGATGGAATCAGTTAGTTAAAGGATATGGGGTAGTAGAGTCAGTTAGAATTAAGGTTGAGCTTGTCTCGTAACAATTCTTGACGCTTCTCTTGATTCATTGATAGGGCATAATCCCACGCAGCTTTATATATGTTGGTCCTACCACTTTCTATGTCCACCATTCTGTTTGCATAATCTATACCGTAGAGATGATCCCACACGTCAAATAAAAATAGGTACAGTAGTTTATGTTCTTCTTCACTAGACTCAGTTTTAAATCTGAACAGTAGCCTGTGTGATAGCTCGTGAATCAATGTGGCTTTTTTAACGTCTTTGTCATAACTTGCGCGTAGTTTCATGATGTCATTTGGACCTCTTCCAGAAAAACTAACACCTTCATACACGACTACAGCAATTCTACTTTCTTCTAGCCCTAAGCCAGTAAAGTCTTTGATCGCTTCAAGAATTGAATCAGATTCAGACTTCCATATATCTTCATACTCTGAACAAGCAACTATGAACTCTTCTTCCTCGAAGATGGGAATAAACCTGAGCATTGTCATGCGAAGACTATAGCATGGTTTCAAATCGAAGTTGGGTTATTGAAAAAACGCTTATAAATAAGCGTGTTTTTTGCTGTGACGCTACAGGTAATAGGTCAGGAGTCGATTATTTTTTGTGGTGAGTACTCTCGACCCCGGCTCGTCTATTTCTGCGGTAGGAAGGGGAATCGGCGCCAGTTCTAAATAAAATATTTCGCAAGCTCATTATTTACTGAACCGTAAAATCATCCCCCAGATAATTTTACCACCGTTGCTTCTGTGCGGACCAGAAGGCTTTCTGGTCCGGCTTCGCCAGAAGCTCTCTTCGATTCTGGGAATCGTCCCGCTTTTTCTAACTCGCTACGCTCCTAAGAACGCTGGACGCGGCTCATCCGTTTTCTTCGCTAGGGAGGCGAAGAAAACATGATTCCGCCGTTCGATTCCCCGACGCAAGCAACTCAAGTTGCTTGCTTGGGATCACAAATACAAAAAGCGCCT
The DNA here is from genome assembly GCA_041589935.1 of Minisyncoccia bacterium. Taxonomy (GTDB): domain Bacteria; phylum Patescibacteriota; class Minisyncoccia; order Phycocordibacterales; family UBA918; genus OLB19. Next base: position 9,658 of record JBFHUT010000006.1, on the reverse strand, counting down.
AGGGCGCTTCTTGTATTTGTGATCCCACGGGGAATCGAACCCCGATTTCCAGAATGAAAACCTGGCGTCCTAACCGTTAGACGATGGGACCAGGTGCGGCACATAATACCAGACTATCTCAAAAAAGCTAGTGCCTAAGCGGTTAGGTTGTGGGTGTCTTGTGTTATCATGTTTGCGTATGCACGGGTTTAAGATCAGGCTCACTGGTGCGATCTCAGATTATTTCAAAGAGATTATTTATGGTGGGATTGATGGTATCGTAACCACATTTGCAGTAGTGGCAGGTTTTGCCGGCGCTGCTCTGTCTAGTGATCAGACAACGCAGCTGTCATTCATGATTGTCTTATTGTTTGGTCTAGCAAACTTGTTTGGAGACGCAGCCTCAATGGCGTTAGGAAATTTTTTGTCGGTTCGGTCAGAGAAAGATATTTATAATATGCTCCGTCGTGACGAGCGGCAAAATTTGCAAACCAATCCAGATTCCGAGCGAGACCAGACCATTGTTATTCTAAAAGAAAAAGGTTTTTCAGCTGAAGATGCTGCGACTCTAGCGGGTATCTATCGTCATAACGAAGAGTACTGGTTGGATTTTATGATGCATCATAAACAAGAATTGTCAGATCCGCGGGGGGAGAATGAAGTCTTTACTGGTCTGGCTACCTTCTTTTCATTCATGGTGTTTGGAGCCATTCCGCTTTTGCCATTTATCTTGCAAGATGATGGTGACCCAAAGACAATGTTTATTTATTCTATTATCGGTACTTTTGTGGCTCTAACAGCACTTGGATTATTAAAGTGGCGAGTGATTGGTGAGAAGTTAACTACATCATTATTTGAGGTTACCATTATAGGTGGTACGGCAGCTGTGCTGGCATACTTCGTTGGTACTTTCTTTGCCGGTTAAACTTAATAAAAAAACACCGCCTAAGTTGTGGCGGTGTTTTTGTGCACTGGTTTATTTTGATATGGTCTCGTGTCTAGTCTCACTTTCTGTTGCGTGCGTTGAAAGCTGCGTGCATGGTACGGAAGTGAGGGGCGAGTGGATCTTCTTCATTTGCGTACGATGGAGATATTCGTTTTGCGGGAAGGCAAAACCAAGTCGTACCGATCCAATTTCTTTTGGAGACAAAGTCATGGTAATGAGACTTTGGTGTTTAAACGATTTAACTTCTACCTCTTTAATATAGATGGTGAGCGGATCGTATATGACATTGAGATTTTTATATTGTTCCTCAGAAAGAGGAGTTTGTAAGAGGAAGCTAATTGTTTCGGTTGCTCCACGATGAAGAGTAATGTCGTGAAAGACATTAAACCGGCGAACATAAGGGCTCGCTAGTAGATCGTCATCAGTGACGAATAGAGAGTAAAATCTGATCATAGGCACGTCGCATATAGTTGCGTAGTTAACGCTGATAATGAGCTCAACGTTGGCTGCGTAACTTCTCTGAGGTAGAGTAGGGACAGCTTCTCCGTGCTACTTGCCAGTATCTAAACAGCGTATTAATGCTGGGGCACAATGCTATTTTTGTCAAGGTGTCTATAACCACGCTTTTGCACGGGTTTTTGCACTACTTATATACAGACTTATGCACAACTTATACACAGTAGTACCTTGAAATAAGGATATTTGTTTAGTATTGACAGATTTCTGGTTAGTGAGAAAATATTGCTAGGTTTGCGTGGTGGTGAAGTATTCTATACTTTGGCTCGAGGCTACGAGCAATGCACGCAAGCCGAAGCTCTACGTTGTACAAAGCAAAAGCGCCCTGGAGGGGGTGCTTTTGCGCTATATGAGTTTTTATAAAGAAGAGATAAACAAAAGACTGCCGGCCGGCAGTCTTTTGTTTAGATTATTTTTCAGGGTGGGCTACTTCGCCTTAAGAGCAAGGTAGATGTCTTCTAGGGCTCGCACTGCGTCACCTGAAGCGATGTTGTTCTGGTGGTAGCGGACGTTGGTGCAGTCACCAGCTGCCCAGATGTTTTCTGCAGAAGTCTTTTGGGTCCATGGGTCGATTACGATCCGCTTGTAGTCATCGAGCTCTACCAGATCAGCTACATAGTCCGTGTTAGGAATCATACCAATTTCTACGAACACGCCGGTTACAGGTAGAGTATGCTCTTCGTTAGTAGTCTGGTCCATATAGGTAAGGCCAGATACGAAACTTTCTCCTACCACGGCTTTTGTTTCAGCATTAAGGATGCCTGTCATATTTTCGTGAGAAAGTACTTTCTGTACCGTTACTGGATCAGCTTTGTACTCTGGTCCGTACTGAAGCAAGGTCACGCTCTTGCAGTAAGCAAGTAGTTGAGCCGCAGTTTCAAAACCAGCGTTACCGCCACCAATAACAGCCACGTCCTGGCCGCTGAACATAGGCCCGTCGCAGCTAGCGCAATAAGTGAGGCCTTTGTGGTCGAACTCAGCAGCTCCTGGTACACCAAGCTTGCGACGGCCTGATCCAGAAGTGATTAGTACAGCAGTCGCTTGATGAGTGCTGCCGTCACTTAAAGTTGCTTCGTAGCCACCGTCGATTTTAGTAAGAGAGGTAACGATTTGGTCTCCAATAATGTCTACGTCTTCTCCAGCGTAGGTTTCTAGGTGCTCGCGCATATTTTTGGCGAGTTGGTCACCACTGATGTGAGGAGTACCAATCCAGTTCTGAATATCAGTTGAGACGGTACTTTGACCACCCCATTCCTTGGTCACCAAGAGGGTCTTAAGCTGTTTTCGTGAGGCGTATACTCCTGCTGATACTCCAGCTGGGCCGCCACCGATGATCAATAAATTGTACATAGGGTTATGGTGTAAAATCTGAAAATATTAACTATACGGTACTAGGATACCATGAAGTAGTCTGACAAAACAAAGAGCTCCACACGGGAGCTCTTTGTTTGGTTCCTGAGACTTAATTATTTTAGTTTAGATCGACGTAGAAACGCTGGAACTGGTCACGAGTCACTAAGTATAATCATTCGCTACGCTCTGATTTTACTAAGTGCTCTTGACCACGGCTCGCTGGTTCGTCGCGACGGGTCTACCACAAGAGTATTTCCATTTTTATACTACTTGTAGTCGTTAAAAATTAGGTCAAGGTCGCTCCTCACATCGCTCCGCCACGCAGTTCCGCGTTCAAAATAGATTTGAATTACTTAAGCTTACTTCGACGTAGAAACGCTGGAACTGCGCCCCATTCGTCATCGTCATCTGTGTCCTCTGATGGGTCTACTGGCTTAGCTTCTTGTTTAAGTGATGGGGGAGGGGTGGTCTTTTTTACTGGTTGTTCAGGTGCTTTTTCAGTTTCTTGTCGCTTTGGTAGAGAATTGAAGATCTTACCACGTGATTCAGGTTCTGGCTCTGGTTCTGGAGATTCGGCCGCCACAGGAGCTCGTCTAGCAATGTTGTAGCTGTGTCCACCTGATTCTTCAGGGAAGCCGGTTGCGATCACTGTGACCTTCAACTCATTCTTCTTTAGTTTTTCGTCACGAATAGCACCGAAGATAACGCGCGCCTGAGGATCAATTGACTCGGTAATCACTCGTGCAGCGTCTTGGATTTCTAACATTCCCAAGTCTTCTCCACCGGCAATGGCGAAGAGTACACCCTTGGCTCCCGTAATAGAAACTTCAAGGAGGGGAGAGTTGATAGCAGCTTGAGCAGCTTCCTCAGCTCGCTTTTCACCTGATGAGACACCGACTCCCATCAGCGCTGAACCAGCATTTTCCATAACGCTACGGATGTCAGCAAAGTCAACATTGATGATACCAGGCATCGTGATCAGATCAGAAATACCCTCAACGGCTTGTTTAAGGATGTTGTCGCATTGTTCAAATGCGCTACGAACTGTAGTCTCCTTGTCGACAATGGCAAGCAGGCGATCATTTGGAATGGTAATAAGGGCGTCTACTTCTTGCTTGAGTTCTTCGATACCTTGAAGAGCAAGACGCATACGTTCCTGTCCTTCGAATAGAAAAGGCTTGGTCACTACGCCGACAGTAAGAGCGCCACTTTCGCGAGCGATCTTCGCTACCACAGGAGCTGATCCGGTACCAGTTCCACCACCCATACCACCAGTAATGAAGATCATGTCTGATCCTTTGATGGCATTTGCGATTTCCTCACGTGTTTCTTCAGCTGCTCTTCGTCCCATGTCAGGGTTACCGCCAGCTCCAAGACCGCGGGTTAGGTTCTTGCCAATGTGGATTTTTCTCTTAGCTAGTGAGTGATGTAGATCCTGAGCGTCACTGTTAATAGCGATAAATTCTACCCCCTTAACTTTTGATGACACCATGTGGTTGACGGCATTCTTACCTGATCCACCAACACCGACTACACGAATTCGTGCGAAGGATTCTACGTCTGATCTAATTTGTTCCATAATGTTAATAATATTGTTCACGTACCCACCCCTGAGCACGAGTTGTTGTTAATGGCTACATAATACATGGGCATAAAAAATCTGTCACCATATTGACAGATCTACAAAACGTGTAATTGACAAAAGTTTACTTTCGTTACGGTAAGAACTGGCTGAGCCAGGAAAGAATGTTTCTACGTGTGTGTTTCACTATCCCGATGGTAGAAGTTTCTTCGGTATCACTGGCACCCCACATACAAAGTCCGTAAGCCACTGCCCACGACACTTCACGAACCTTGGTGTTCTTTCCGATATCAAGGCTGGCGATCCTGGCTGGTAACTCAAGCGTGGACTTGGCAATTTCAACCGCACTAGATACGTTAGCTCCACCACCAGTGAGAATGATACCAGCTGGGAGTAAGCCGTCGCGCTTAATCTTTTTTAGGTGACTGTCAATCAGTGAGAAAATACCCTGTAGGCGCTCTTGAATGATTTCGTCGAGTTTTTTCTTTGAGAAGGTGGCACTAGTCATGGCACCGCGTTTTATCTTCTCAGCATCTTCAAGGGGAATACGCAGCCCAAGAGCAATATCGTTGGTGATGTCATTAGAACCAATCGGAAATATCTTTAAGGATATAGGTGTAGAGTCTTCAAAAACAACAATCGAAGTTGTTTCAGCTCCAACATTAGCCAAGACACAACCAGCGCGTTTCTGAGCTTTAGAAAGCATGACAAAGCTGGCCGCTAGGGGAGAAGCAATGACGTCCTCCACGTACACGCCAAGTTTTTCGATAGTTCCAATCAAGTCATTTATGTGTTGTTCGTAGGAAGTGATAAACAAGCTGTCGACCTCAAGTTTTGTTCCTTTAAGGCCCTGGGCCCGTCCTAAGACTTCCGTCCCGTCCACTAGATAGCGTAGTGGTACACCATGCAGGATGCGGCGGTTGGGAATATGGTCCATGATACGCTCTTCACTGTCGGCCATCACTTTCTCTAGATCAGTGGCAGTGATCTCAGAGTCAGCGCGGGAGGGGATGATTTCACCGTGAGAGTACACTTCCTCCAGTCCAATGCTACCGATGGCCACGTGAGCCTTCTTGATGGTAACACCAGCACTTTTTTCTGCTTGAGTGAGGGCGCTTTTGATGCTGCGTGCTACCTCCGCTTCTTGCATTATGTAGCCACTCTTAAGACCACGACTTTCTGCAATACCGGTTCCGATTATTTCTGGTTTAGATCCAGAAGACCCTTTTTTAGGCAGACGAGCAACCGCCACTTTTACGTGGAAGGTACCAACATCAATTCCGGTAATAATATGCTCTGCCATGCTTATGAAATATTAAACAACTTTAGGTACTTACGCTCTAGTTTTTCCATTGTATCGCCATGATCAAGGCCTTTCAAATGCAATAGCCCGTGGATAAAAAGATAAACCACGTAACCGCTAGTTGATAAGTCAAACTTCGCTGCCTCTGACTGAGCTACTGACGGGCAAATGAAAATTTCTCCTACACCGTCTGTTAGTGGGAATGATAGTACATTAGGAACGTATGATTTATTCCTGTATGTCTTATTGAGCTTTGCTGCGCGCTTGGTGCCGACAAAGGTGAGAGAGAGATCGTACTTGGTCCCAAGAATTTTATTTTTTACTTCCTGGTAAGGATGATTTTTGGGATATTTTTTAACAGTGCTGGCTATAGTGAAGGTGTTCATGCGTAAGTGTCATTATACATGCTCATACCAACGAAAACAGCCGGTTACTGTGTACCGGCTGTTTTTATGGGACTTAGGCCTACCGGCGACGTCCACGAAATTCTTGAACCTTTCCGAGCTTCACAAGCTTCTCGTAAGCTTCACGCTTTTCGAGCTTCTTGAGCTTAGCTGAGCGCTGTATATTGCGGCTCTTGATGCGACTTGCATATCGTCCACCACGTACCTTAGGTACGATACCTGCACCTTGTACACGCTTAGTAAAACGACGAATCACATTCGCGCTACTCTCGTTATTGTTCTTTTCTACTTCAACATTGGTTGCCATATGTGACCGAGAGCATATCACTTTGTGACAGATGACGCAAGGTCATTAGGTGGTAATGGTAGAGCGGCGCTTTAGTCTTCTGATCAAGGTCTCTTGGTCGATATACTCTTGATTACGCATGTTCATGTCCCTAAAGATGACAGTGTTTTCTACAAACTCTTTCTGTCCGATAATAAGAGTGTATTTAACACCACGCTTTTCGGCTTCTCGCAGCTGGGAAGAGAGAGAGTCGCTAGCAAGGTTATGAAAGACAGGTACGCCCGCTTGTCGAAGTGAGTCTATAAGAAGTAGACTTCTGATCTTTGGTCCAAAGCCAAGCTGGACCACAAACACGGTTGGCTTCTTTTGCTTTGGTCTTGGGGCACGTGCTGGTGCTTTGCTGTTTTTTAGAATCACCACTGCTCCTACTGCTGAAGTCTTGGTACGGGTAGTGCGATAGACGAATTCATCAAGTCTGCCGCCGCGAACTGTGATTGGGGTACCTAGTTCAGGTTCTTCGGTTTGAATATCAAGTGAAAAGATTGCATCTGAATAGCATTCATGATGACCAAGCATTTTAGGGTCTATTTCGTAAGGAGTCTCACTCATGTCTAGATACTCGATGATCTCGCGAAAGTGCTTACGGCTTGGGTCGCTGAGGTACTCGAGGGGGTTAGGGCTACGGTATGCCAGCTCATGGTCTTGTTCGACGAGGTGAGATAGTGCCGCTAGTGGGTGTTCTTTCATAAACTCGCGGGCGGCAGGTGGCATGGTGTCTAGTCGCTTTTTAAGGAAGTTGTTTAGTTCGCGGCTATAGCGGGTGAGGGAGTCGCTGTCTCCAAGAGAGTTGATGCGAACGGTGTGATCGCTATAGCCTAGGTCGTTAACTAGTGCCTTTGTGGCGTGAATCAAAATTGCCTCAGCAATACTGCGTTCAACATTAAAAATGTGGAAAGTAACCGCTGTTTCACCGGTGCGTGGTACTTGTTCAAAAGAGTAGAGGAGAACTGGTTGATTAAGAGCGTGTAGATTTTCGTCGCAGTAGGTAGCAACAGCAGAGCTGAGCAGGCCCTGATGATTGTCGGTCTTTTTATTGGTGTTGTTTACAGTGTGTGGCATCACCTTATCACAATGCTTACATTCTGGAGACTTACGCAGCTGATCAACCGTTTGAAACCCAAAGTGTTCGGCTGTGTGGTTCGCGACTTTGAGAAACTCAGTTGGTGATATTGGCATAAGCAATTGTGAATGAATGATTATTGTAATATGGTCTCTGGCCTCGTCAGTTCTTCGGTAATAGTGACTGCTCCAGGCAAGTAATCTAGTTCACTTGGCGGGAAAAGTCTCACTAAGGCTCGGCCGACGATGCGTTCCTCCTGCAACACTCCCCAGCTGCGAGAATCTGAGCTTTGGTTGCGATTGTCTCCCATTACGAAGTACTCACGATCTCCCAGGACCTCAGTCATAGGAGCGGCTGGATCCATTGCCTCGACGTATGGTTCATTTAGTTCAAAACCATCCGGGTGCTCATTGTTAGTGATGGTCACGATGCTGTTTTCGATGGTGATGGTGTCACCAGGTACACCAATAACGCGCTTAATGAAGAATTTAGATGGGTCGCGCGGATAGCGGAATACGACCACATCACCACGGTTTGGTTTTTCGAAGTAATAACTGACTTGATCGACAATTAGATACTCGCCATTATGGAAAGTATCGTCCATTGAGGCGCCAGATACGATAAATGGCTGCGCAATAAACATGCGGATTGGGATAACAATCAAAATAGCGATGATGGAGAAGCGAACGATCTCGGTGAGAGGATGTTCGTCCTTTTCCACGGCAATATCCTCAGTATGGACTGTATCAGCAGGAGGTTCTTTGTGTGAGAATACTGACATAAAGTAAAAACGTTGACACTAGTATACGAAATTTTTTGAGTGAAAACAAACTAGTGGTTTTTTATAAAAAAAGCGAGCCAATTGGCTCGCTTTTCTCTAGGTGTTAGTACTCGTGGTGGTACGGATCACCAGTATATAAAAAGTTATTGTTTGACGAAGTGTTCGTCCAGAAAAGATACGCCAGAGGTACAAATCCGTCTTCGTAACATGCAATTAACAACCTTTGCATTAAACGTTCTATGGACTGATTGCTTGTAGGGTAGAGAAAACAATGTAGGGTATCCGCCTGACCCGATACCTCGATTGCAACAATTTGGTCACCTAATGAGCAGACATGTTTTGCTCTTTTGAGAATGTCATTAATTCGAACAACAGCTATGGCAGTTGGAATAGTCTTTTTTGAGAGTGAGCAAAAGTCATTTGAAAGCAAATTTAGGCTCTCGCATATCTGCTCAGCGGTTTTTCTTCCACCACAGTCCTCATTTGGCTGAATGCTAATTGAAACAGCTTTACTACCAATCTTGAATGTACCACCTGGCAGATTCGATAAGAAGGCGTCATTAACTAGTCTCAACATTTTCTCACTCCTATGTTATGAACTGTTCTGAGTCGCACACTACCTGTAAAATTGTCACAAAGCAAGACTATCGGCAAGAATTATGTACAATATGACAATGTTTTATATCGTAGCTTTAGGTAATCCGGGTGAAAAATACGCCGATACTCGTCATAATGTCGGTTGGCAGGCAGTTGACTATTGTCTAGAGAATTTCGCATTACCTAGTTTGCTGGAGTCGGGAGCATTGTCGGGGCGAATTACTGAAGGAGTGGTGGCTGGGCAGGAGGTGTCGGTTTTGTATCCTGGTACCTACATGAATAATTCCGGTTCAGCAGTAGCTAAACTGGTACCTAAGGCAGAATCAGAAAGTCTGATCGTTGTCCACGACGATATAGACCTACCGTTTGGTGAAATTAAAATTGGTAGAGGTAAGGGAGCTGGAGGTAATAATGGAGTGGCGTCAATTATTGACAAGCTGGGGACAAAGGATTTTGTGCGAATCCGAATCGGGATTGCATCGAAGAGTTTCTGGACGGGGAAGGTTAAGCGGCCCGCCGGAGGCGGGCCGCTCGAGCGCTTTGTGCTCAAGTCTTTTACCTCAAGTGAAAGAAGACAACTGCCAGAGGTATTTAAAAAAGTGCAGCAGGCTTTGGAGTTAATCCTAAGTGAAAGTACGAGCGCAGCGATGAATAGACATAATTAGCTACAGTATCGTGTGTGGTAAGGAAACAGCCTCTTGGTAACTTGCGTACCAAGAGGCTGTTTTTTATTTTGGTAGTACCACTGTCTTTTTGATTGGATCAACAAAAACAGAGATATAAAGGAAGAT
>JBFHUT010000005.1:0-24503 GCA_041589935.1 Minisyncoccia bacterium | reverse complement strand
CGCATACTCACAGTAATACCAGGTACCGGTACGAATCTCTCGAGTCATGCTATCGAGCGCGAAAGAAAGGTTAGTCATCACACTCTGCTCAGATTGGAGCTGGTCGTTAGTACCAATGAGCATCAAAAGCGCCCCGACCGACACCGTCGCCACCACCGAAAACACCGCCAAGGCAACAATCATCTCAACCAAAGTAAAACCTGTTTGTGTTTGACGATTAATCATAATTAATATTTTTGCACCGATATCTGCCCCGTAGTAGTCACATCCACCGCACGAGATTCGCTCGTACCACGCTTAGTTACCTCGATTGTGGCCACAGAGTCTGAAGTAAGTTCATTGTTGCCAGCGCTAAAAAACCGCGCGTCAAAATTTGGTCGCTCAAACACAACTGATAACTGTGTTGGGGTGCTAACCCCAACATTGAGAGAGCTAATTTCAAAGCGTGGATCGAGTCGAGCCTGAGTAATAAAGCGATCGGTCGGGGTTCCATCGTAGAAATAGTTACCATTTTGGTCTTCGAAAATGATATATGTATCGTCTGAGCCATCGACTGTGTTGAAGTGTATACCACGTGCCTGGCGATTCCAGCCTCCGTCTCCACTCACGCTCACTGCGCTAAGCTGCGTCTCTCGCAAGTCAAAGGCTATCTCATACGCTTGATTACGTATTAATACTGCCGCATTAAATGAATCTTGCCCAACCAAAATAATGGCAGAAACCAGCACCATAATACTCACACTCACCATGAGCTCTACCAAGCCAAAGCCCGACCTGAAGTCAGGTCTGCGGCATTTTTTATTAGAAACTAAAGAGCGATAAGACATTGAAATGCGTGAATAAAACGATGACCGCACTTAAGGTCAAAAACGGAGCGAACGGTACAGCACTTTTCATTGTAAGACTTCGGCTAGATAAATGTAAGGCAGATTGTCCCCGCCCGAAGCGTTGCCAAGCGAGCAGCAAAAGACTAATCGCCGCTCCAATCCAGAACGAGAGTACCACGAAGGAAAAAACACTCTCTGCCCCCACCAAAAAGCCAAGTGGAAAGGCCAGCTTTACATCACCAAACCCAAGCCACTTGCCCTTGGAGACAACCCATAAGAATAAGAAAAAGAGTGATCCGCCAAGTGCCACCACCACATCCCATCCCAAACGCGCGTAATTACCTGAACCTGCCCAATATTCGTATCCGATCAGAATCGTGACCAATATAGTGAGAACAAACGTGAGCTTATCTGGAATAATAAAGTGGTAGAGATCGTAAACTGTGATCACCACCAAGAGCGACATAATGAACCATAGTAACAAAAGCGAAATAACATCGAGCGTGAGGGTAAGACTACAAACAAAGAGAAGTCCAGTAATCAACTCGACCAAGAAGTAACGGGCTGGAACCTTGCAGCCGCAGGTGCGACAGCGGCCACGCAGAAAGAGGTAAGAGAATAGCGGTACTAGCTCGTACCAACGCAGAGGCGTGCCACAAGATAGACAATGTGAGCGCCCAGCTAGAGACTTCCCGGTATGAAAGCGGTATATATAAACATTGAGAAAACTGCCGACAATGATCCCAAACCCAAATGCAATGATCTGCAGTGCCAACAGCGGTACCAAAAGCGTCTCTAAAGAAAACATGTGCCTGTATTATACCCTGCCGTACCAGCAGCCAGACATATATATCCGACCAGTCTTAGGCATAGCTTAGGTCCGGTCACACAGCTTGGTCAAGTTATTTTTCGCATACTCCGATTTATACACACAAACTCAGACAAACAAAAAACCACCCAGATTTAGGTGGTTTTTTGTTGTTACGAAGTTAAACTACGGGCAAACTGTACCGTTAGGAAGAGCATTACCTGTCTCTCTAGCGGCCCCGGTACTGTCAACACAGAAGTAATTGTCGTTATTTAGCTGTACTGAGGCAGCCCAAGCAGATGCAGTATCAGAACATACGACCGAACCTGCTGCCTGGTTTGCTCCTGGGTCCTCAAGCACACTACCTACGGCTATACCTGTACTTGATGCCACTGCAAGAAGAAGGGTTTGTACGTCAGCACTGGCACAAAGACCATCATAGCTAAAACCACCATTATTAAATCCTAACTCCATCTGGCTACGTACTGCGTTCATACTACCTTTAGCTGACGCGTCACGACCACCATCACGGGCGTCGTTTAAAGAAGCCAACACTACCGCTGCCAAAATACCAATAATTGCGATCACCACGAGAAGCTCGATGAGGGTGAAACCGCGCTGTAACATCTTTTTCATATATTACTTAGTTTTAATTTTAATTACTCCTTTCAGATATCAGCTGCGTATCTGAAAGAAAGTTAGCTCACGTTGTAAGTGGCTTCCTTTTATTATAATACCTATGCAGTTAATAAATGTATGATGTGGGGAAAACCGCACGGCTGGTTTTGAGCATTCGTGGTAAAAAAGCTGCACTGAGTTTATTAAACATCAGAATGTGTGAAAAACCAGCCGTGCGGTTACTGACCAATCAAAAAAAGCGGCCAGATTCTAAAAGAATCTGGCCGCTTTTTTAGCTCTAAAAAGCACTGGTCATGTTGTAAATCGGCATCAAGACCGAAGCCAAGAGCACACCCACTCCAAGACCGAGCATTACTATCATGGCTGGCTCAATCAGGCCGATTAATGTATCGACAGCGTTATTTACCTCACGGCGATAGAAGTTTGCCAGGGTGGTAAGAATCGCCCCTAGGCTACCAGTCTCTTCTCCCACCTTTGCCATCTGCGATAATACTCCCGGAATTTCCGGATACTCCGTAAGAGCATCAGCGAAGGAGCGGCCGCCCTTCACCTCAGTTAGAGCTTCGTGAATAATCTCTTTATAAACTAAGTTGTCTACCACATCTGCGGTTACCTCGAGTGATTGCACAATTGATATACCGCTACTAAGCATCGTCGACATGTTGTCGCATATTCTTGTCAGGAGGAGCTTTCTTTGCAGGTCGCCTAGGTACGGTACGGAGATAATAAATTCATCGATAGCACGCCTACCCACGTCAGTCTTGGAAAACTTCCAAAGCCCAACTCCACCGGCTGCAATTCCGATCAAAATAATACTGATGTAATCAACAAAGAAATTAGAGATACCGATCACGATCTTAGTGTAGATAGGCAAATCTTGTCCGGAATCAGTCAAGATCTTAGTGATGTTTGGAATCACCAAAGTAAGCATCAAACCCATCACTAGGATAAAGATTCCAACCACAAAGGATGGATAGACTAGGGCATTGCGAGCCTTAGAGATAATTTCGTACTGGCGATCTAGGTAATCAGCCAAATAATCAAAAGACTTTTCTAAAGAACCAGACTCTTCACCCGCCCGTACTAAATTGACATAAAAAGAGGAGAAAACTGCTGGGTGAGAAGCTAAAGCGCGAGAGATCGAACTACCGCCCTGCAAATCTTCTACCACTTGATTTAAGATTGTCCGCAACTGCGGATTCTCTGCCTCGGCTCCAAGTAATCTGAAGATACGGAGCGGCGACACCTGCGCCTGGAACAAAGTGGCAATCTGGCGCGATAGGATTACTACCTCTTTGTTAGAGACCGATTGAAACATCGCAAACTCGATGTTCAAAAGACCAGCCAAACCACCGCCCTTACCAGCTTCGTCGATCGAAACCAAAGTGTAGCCACGCTTTTGCACTGCCGAAATAGCAGCATCGATGGTTGACGCTTCTACTGTACCTTCGCGTTGGACACTTGCACTGTCGACAGCTTTGTAGTTAAAGAGCATATAAAGATTAGATTAGTCGTTCGAGACCTTTAGGATTGACCGAGTAAGTAAAGGCATTCTCTACAGTGATATCGCCGTTCTGCACCAGCTTGGCTAGCGAACGATTCATATCTATCATACCTTGCTCCAAACCAGTCTCAATCACTGATGGAATTTCGTGGATGCGATTCTCGCGAATGAGATTACTCACCGCAGTATTGTTAATTAGTAGCTCATAAGCAGGAACTAAACCGCCTGCGATGTGTGGGATAAGTCGTTGCGAGAAGATAGCCAAGAGCGAGCTCGCCAGCTGGATCCTGATCTGGTCTTGTTGACCAGCTGGAAAAGAGTCGACAATACGGTTGATAGTCTGCGCTGCATCGTTGGTGTGTAAGGTTGAGTACACCAAGTGACCCGTTTCTGCTGCAGTTACTGCTGCCTCAATCGTCTCAGCATTACGCATCTCACCCACTAAGATTACGTCTACATCCTGACGGAACGCAGCATTAAGAGCTGATTCAAAGTTCTTTGAATCAAGGCCAATCTCACGTTGATCGATTAAACACTTTTCTTCTTCGTATACATACTCGATCGGATCTTCGATAGTAACAATGTGCTCCGCTCGGGTTTTATTGATTGAATTTACCAATGCTGCCAAAGTAGTGGATTTACCCTGCCCAACCGGACCGACACAAAGAAAAAAACCTTGGGAACGCTGCGTGAAGCTTTCTAAAATTGGAGGCAGGTTCAATTCTGCCATGTCTCTAATCACATTAGGGATCAGACGTAGTGCCACTGCCATCTTGCCACGCTGGAAAAAGGCATTACCTCGAAAGCGCACACCTTCTGAGTTTTCAAACGAAAAATCTACTTCCTCAAATTCCTTAAAGCGCTTAAACTGATCCTCTCGCATAAGGATCTTAAGAAAGGAATTCATGTCACCATCGGTAAGGATTGGTTTACGCACCAACGGAATCAGAGTGCCCGACACACGAATCAAGGGATGAGACCCAACTGAAAGATGTAAGTCGGAAGCTTTCTCCTGAAGGATAAGTTCAATTAGGACGTTCAACTCTCGTTTGTAGTCTACTGCCATGTTTATTTTTTCTTTTTCTTAACAATTACCTCTACCTTCTTTACCACATCACTAGGCACAGACTCTGCCTTAATAATATAACCAGCAGCACCTGCCTCTTTAGCTTCTTTAACATCCTCTTCTTGACCCTGGTTTGAAAGCACGATGCACTGCGCATGCATGTCAGAAAACTTTTTTTTGATCTCGTTCAATAATTCGATACCTGACATACCTGGCATTACCATGTCTAATAAGATCACATCAAAGTTGGGGCTACGCTGAATTATAGAAAGCGCCTTCATTGCACCATCAGCCACCTCAACCTCATAACCAGCCTCACCAAACTTAATGGCGTACATATCGCGCAAAAAAGCGTCATCATCAATTAACAGTAGTTTCATCATCTTTCATTATAGCCTCAGCTATTTCTATGTCAGTGAGGTTATCGACAGCGTCATCGGTTTCCACAACCTTAGCAATTTCCTCATCGGTACTGATTTCAGTCCCCACTTTGGTGCTGAAAACATTCATTTCTTGATAAGGAATCTGGTGATTTAGCGCTTTGATCATGGCGTCTTCTTGTAGAGTAATAAAACCGTTCTTGCGCGCTGCCTGGAAAAACTCTTCTTCTGAGGCGTTCTTAAGTATCAATTCCTGAATGTCTTCATCAACCACCATTGCTTCGGTAATAGCTGTTCGACCGGCGTAACCAGTGGAGCAGCCGGCGGTTGGGTTAGGATGAAGCATGGTCGAACTCTTAGGGATACGCTCATGATATTTTTTAGGCAAGGTTCGGAATGACCGTTCTATCCTCATCTTTGTAGCAGGATCAATTTCCTCTTCCTTACCTGTCCCTTGGCATAGAGTTCGGGCGAGTCGTTGAGCAATTGCCATTTTAAGCGTTGGGGCAATAAGGTACGGATCGACTCCCATATCAATAAGGCGAGGAATTACACCGATTGCATTGTTGGTGTGGATGGTCGACAGTACCAAGTGTCCGGTAAGTGCCGCTTGAATTGCTAGCTGGGCCGTTTCTTTATCTCGAATCTCACCCACCATGATGATGTCTGGGTCTTGTCGAAGAGCGGCTCTCAGTCCACGAGCAAAGGTGTAGCCTATCTCCGGTCGGACCTGAGACTGACTGACGCCAACCATGTTGTACTCGACCGGATCCTCAAGCGACATAACATTCTTAGTTAAGCGATCAACTTCCTGGATCATGGCGCGCAAGGTAGTGGACTTACCAGATCCAGTTGGTCCGGAGATGAGAATGATACCGTAGGGTTCTTGCACCACCTTTCGTAGCAATTCAATATTATGAATTGAGATACCACTTTCTTCAAGACTACGCACTCCCTTGCTGGTATCCAAGATACGCATTACTACCTTCTCACCGTGATTAGTCGGCAAGACTGAGACGCGGAAGTCAATCTTACGATCATCAAAGGTAGCAGAGAAACGACCATCTTGTGGTTTACGACGTTCGTCAAGTCGCATGGCAGAGAGGATTTTTACCCGAGCCACCACGGCCATATGAACGTTTTTAGGAAGCTCTAGACTAGTAGCCAACTCTCCATCGACCCGGAAACGAACCCCTACCTTTTCTGGAGTTGGCTCAATATGAATATCAGAGGCGTTACCATCGACGGCGTACCGCAAAATAGTGGCGACAATTTTAGTAACCGGAGCATCTTCTTCGATATGCTCATAGCTTTCAGATCCGCCTGTATCGGCCTCTTCGGAGCTCGCTGCGATTTCTGCGTCTAGTTCAGTCTCAAGTGTTTCAAGTGCATCACCAACATCACCTTCTAAGTTGGAGTAAAAACTCAGTACCTTAACCAAGTCTTTATCTAACATAAAAACCAGGCGGTAAGGCAAGTTGTTTTTGGTGCTAATGAAGTTTAGCGCCTCACGCATCTGCAGGTTATCTGGATCATTAACCCCCACTACCAAAACCTCATCTTCAATCATGAGTGGCATCATCCGGTAGTGCTTGGCTGAATCCTCAGAGATGTAACTAAGAATATCTTGACCAACTGAAAAACCTTCAGGGATATTAAAGGCAGGTACCTGGAAAAAATCAGACATAAAATTACGAGCCTCACTCTCTTCCATTCCAAGTTCAAGGAAAATAGCATCGTAAGACTTACCAGTTTCTACCTTAATCTGTTCAGCTTGGTTAATGAAGCTATCCTCCACCCCGCCGCGTTTTTTTAGTGCCTGTAGTGGATCCATAATTATTAATTTCCTACTTCAGCAAATGGATTAGGTCGACCTATTGGATGGGTCTCAATCGGAGTACTAAAGTCCTGGAGTGACAAAAGGAGAGGATCTTCGAAAAGACTTATGTCTAACAGTACTTTATTTAGGGTATCACTTCTTTCAATGAACACTCGAGTACGATTAAGCATATTCTGCATATGCTGTTCATTTTCGTTAAAGCTCAACGACAATGAACCCTGACTGGTGTACATATAATAGCCCGCAAAAGCAATAGCAGCTAAACCAAGAACAATAGAAAAATTGGTAGCAATTTTATTCATACGATAAAGTGTTATCTGTTATCGGTGCTTGGTACTCATAAGTAACCAAGGACATTGTCGCTGATAAAAATCCTCCCTCCTTAGCCGAAATACTCAGAGCATGTACCTCTAACGGGTACTTATTCTTTTCTAAGAGCAAAAACAAATTTTTGAGCTGATTATAAGTTCCCTCAACCGAGAGAGAGAGTTGATGTGGTTTAGGTTGATTTAGGGATTCTGAAACAGTTACATTGCTAGCCCCTCGACTCTGCCGGCCGCGATCCTGAGTTACGTTACCAACGTAAGAGGAGTCAATGTACTCGACTCCCGCTGCTTCGGTAATCAATATTAAATCGCGCAAAACAGCTATATCATCAATTTTTTCTGGTAAATAAGCTCGGAGACGGCGCTCGTCCTCCACCGAAACGCTGTTGAGCTTAGATATCAGGACCTCTAGCTTATCAATCACCACCCCCACCTTATCCTCACGTTCAGAACGATAGACTCCAATTTCATCTTGCACTTCACCGATTTGGGTAAAGGTCGGCTTCACGTAAGTAATGATAATCGCGACTGACACGATCACCATAGCAATTTGTGTAAATAAACCTTTTGGAATCATATATCGTCAGAATTAATAGATGCGGTTGCTTCATATATGACCGTTTCGTCTCCAGGATCTTTTATTTCCTCGACCGCATTTAGTGTAGGAGTTTCTGAGTCATCCACTGTAATTGTAATTGGTTGGGGCGTTTCTTCTGCGACTGAAGCACCAGCTAAGTTTGGCACTACCGACAAGGGAACAGTTATTTTAGCCAAGAAGCTGACCGTCGTTTCCTTGGTGGCAGACTCTTCATTATTGACTGTCTGACGATGGAGGTCCGATAAAACGACTGTCTCGATCGTTGGTTTACCGCGCTGAAGTACACCTCTCTGAAACATAGTCGAATCAAATGAGTCAGTCTTGATCTTGGCTGATAAGTCGAATAGTTCATCACCTTGTCGAGTCATTTCCAAAGACTCAATCTGCACTGTTTCGATCACAGCGTCTTCTAATGACTCTAAGACAGAGACAATTGACGCACTGTTGCTTAGTCGGCTAGAGGCTTGGTTAAGCCTATGATCAAACTCAAGCACCTTCTGCATGTCACTTTCGCTGTAACTATTGATAGCAGCGTCGAGCGCAGCGATTTCATTGTCACGCTGTCTTTCAATATATTCACTATAAAAATACACACCTCCTACAGCTAATAGTGTGGAGAAAATCATCACGTAGCTGATGATGGTAAAAACATATACCTGTCGGGTAGCCTGGCCACGCCTTTTTTTGGTGGGTCCTTGCTTAGGAATAAACGAACTGTTCGAAAGATCTGGCATATATCTATTATACGTGCTCTAAAAAAGTAAATCTCCTACGAGTGTGGAAACACTACTCAAAAGCACGCATTGCCGCACCAAGAGCACCACTGAAGGACGGACCAATCTGCCGCATAGTGTCTTCCATAAATGCTGGGTAGGCTACTTTTGAAAATGGGTTAGCAAGCAAAACCTCTCGTCCTAATGATTCCTTGAGATGAATATCAGTACCAGGAAAAGCAGCACCTCCACCAGTTAGATAAACTAACGGGATGTTTATTCCGGTCTTATTTTCGTACTCGCGAATCACCTGCCCAAATTCACGAAACGCCCGATCATAACTACCATGATGTGCCCTCTTAATATGAGGAAAATTATCAGCTTGTTTTTCTGCTGCGTACTTCATTTCTTCAGCTTCCTCAAAAGTGACTCGCAGGACTTCAGCAATCCGCTTAGTAGCTAGGGTACCTCCAGCTCTGATGCGGTACATACGCATCAGAAGTCCCTTCTTGGCAATGTATAACTTTGATGAGACAGCTCCAATATCGATAACGGCCACGTCTGGTTCATCACTGTGATAAATACCACGGATGGTACTAAAGCACTCAATTTCGGTGGGTGGATTATTTAGACCAGCAAACTGCATAAGGATCTTAAACCTCTCGAGCGCAGAGTTTTGGATGGCCGCAATTAATACGCTACGCTGCTCTTTTCCATCATCTGCCTTTTTGTCGCTCTTGACTGTCTCCACTTCCGCCCAGTCCAGAGTCACTTCGCTCAATGAGGCCGGGATAACCTTTCGTGCTTCAACTCGCACCATCGATGCCAAATCAGCGTCAGCATCAGCATCTATGCTGACATTGGTAACAAAACTAGAAGACAACGGCATCGCAAATACAGCGTTACGAGCCTTTACAGCCGACTCCCGAATAACATCTACCAAGGCTTCTTGCTCTTGCTTCGGTTCTAAATTTACTGACTCTCCAATTGGCTTACCAACATATGGACCCAATTGAATCTCGCCGTAAGTAGCCAGAGTTAACACACCCTTTCGATCCTGAAGTTCCACTACCTTAATTGAAGAAGAACCGATATCAATTCCAACCACACCGTCAGCGGCAGAACCCTTTCCTGCACTAGAAATAATATTATCTAGAAAACTCATACTATACTTAAGGTATATTCTATCATGTATCAGCAATCTAGCCCGAAAAAAATGATGCAGTTACTCACAGCGATCTGTGACGTTATTTTTCCTTCCACTGAATCAGAGAGAGTAATTCGCTCAGCCGCCGACTCAAGTGTAAGTAATATCTATAGCCCTGGCAGATACCAAGGAATTATTTACCTGTCTTCATACTCTGAAAAAATAATTCAATCAGCAATTACCGAAAACAAATTCCACAATAATAAGCAGGCAGCCAAATTATTAGGAGGGATTCTTGATTTCTGGATCAATAGACAAACAGACCCGTTAGTCTTTATTCCTATACCGTTAAGCTTTGAACGGCAACGCAAACGTGGACACAATCAAGTTACCACTATCCTGAGAGCAACAAGCAGTCAGCCGGTAGTGATTGGAGATTATTTAATCAGAGATATTAATACCAGACCTCAGTCTGAGCTATCGCGGGCTGATCGACTAAACAATGTCGGTGACATTTTCAGAGTAAATAAAAAATCTCTAACGTTACCTAACAAAGCAAACGTAGTCTTAATTGATGACGTGGTGACGACCGGGGCGACGATGAAAGCGGCGCGAGCTACGCTCGCGCCGCACATCCCTGCTGGCGCCAGACTGATCACCCTAGCAATCGCTCACTAGTGATCGTCTAAACCATCTCCAAAGTGAACTTCTGCTTCGTTATGATCTGAATCATACCGTTCGTGGACCCAAGAAATAAGCACAGTCATTAATACAAACCCCAACGCAATCGATATAGTTGAATACCAAATATTGTGATAGTGACTAAGGTTGCCATGAATCCTTGGCAGTAAATCACTAGCGGCTAAAAATAATAAGTTACCCGCAGCCAGGCCAGTTAGAACCCACACGTACTCAGCCAGTTGAGAAGAAAGCAACATGACCAATACAGTACCAACAATAATTGTACTGGCTGAAAGTAAGTTACGTAAAGCTGCCTGCATCCGTGTATAACCCGCTCGCACCAAAACACCAAACTCAACGATCTCTTGCGGCACTTCGTGAAGCGCCAATCCAATGGCTGTAGCCATCCCTACCGCTGGATCAACCAAGAACGCTCCACCAAGTACAACACCGTCTGCAAAATTATGAACGCTGTCACCTATCAAAA
This sequence comes from Minisyncoccia bacterium, assembly GCA_041589935.1. Lineage (GTDB taxonomy): Bacteria > Patescibacteriota > Minisyncoccia > Phycocordibacterales > UBA918 > OLB19. Next base: position 13,487 of record JBFHUT010000005.1, on the reverse strand, counting down.
GCAACATTGCTGCTCCACGCCGATCACAATCCTCTTCTTCTAGTTTATCGTGATACCGTTGATGTAGCTTGTGTGACAAAACGTAAAAAGCCAGAAAGCCCAACATAATCACCACTCCACCCCAGACCTCGGATTGCCCCATCGTCTCTGGGATTAATTCAATCACTACTAAACTAAGAAAAACTCCCACTGCCACTGGCACCACAAAACGCTCCGCGCCAATCAAGCGTTTGTCGTGCCCAAACAAAAACACTCCCACCAGAGATGCGAGAGAAATCAAGACTGCTGCCAACATTGCTTCAAAAAACATGTGCGAATTATGTATAAATTAAACCCAAAGCGCAAGTAAAAACATCCGCCTAGCTATTCCCGGACTTACGCTACGAGGCATTACGCTGGCGGAATCAGGTGTTTTTGCTAGCTAAGGTTTCGGCTCCGCAGAACAATTTGTTTGTCCATTCACCCCCCCACCCTAATGGACGAGGATGAATGGACAAACTAGTAAAAAAGAGGCACACCGCAGTGTGCCTCTTACTTGTGGATTCAATCAATAGAACACAACTTGATTCCGACCCTTCTCTTTGGCTCGGTACAAAGCCTCATCGGCTCTGCTAACAACATCATCAAGTGATTCGTTTTGATTGAGGGAGGTTACACCGATACTGATGGTGACCTTAAGCTCTCCATGACCAAACCAATGATCAGAAATTCCGAGCCTAACTTTCTCGGCAATATCTCTGGCCATTTCCTTGGTGACATTAGGTGCGACAATTATGAACTCTTCACCTCCCCATCGACATACCAGATCAGTCTGTCTAACCATCTTCTTGAAGATAATTGATGCTTGCCTGAGCACATCATCTCCAGTTTTATGACCATGAGTGTCATTTATATTCTTAAAGCGATCAAGGTCGAGCACCATAACGGCTACTTTACCGTTGTCAACATTAAGTTGGTTGCCACGAGAGAATAAAGCTGAAGCGATGCGCGGGAATGATTCTTGCGCATATAGCCGATTTGGCAGACCAGTTAAATAATCTGTCATCGCTTTATCTTCCAGGTCAGCCTTTTCTTTTTGCGCAGCAATAAGATCAAAGTGAAGATTCTCATTCTCATCTCTTAAGATACGATTCCTGCGCCGCAACCTGTTAGCGAAATTAATTGTGACCAGTGAAACCGCTAATGAAAAGACAGCAACAATTGCCAATGCAACTACCGCAATTGACATCTCCATCACATACCTCCAAATACTATAAACTAAAGTTTATTATATTATAAATTATATACTTTGTCAAACTAAGCTCACATACATCTTAACCAAACAATAACTTTAAGGACCACCTTGCAAAACACCCCTCTATGTTACTTTCCTTTGTCGGTATGTTTTTTTAGTTCCTCGATTCTTCACTACCCCTTCCATTCGAGACGCTACTCGATAATGCTCTATTTGTACCCCAGCATGCTTAACAGACCTTGGTACCCCCTGCACCATAGTAGATTTTTTCATACCCGAATTAATTGTTAGAACTACTAATAAACTGTCTTTTGTTCTAAAACCGCCAACTAAACAATCCCCAATCTGACTTTTAATAACTTTTGATACATATATTTTAGTTACACCTGATAAACCCTCAATGCTACTTTGAAACCTTTACCTGTACAGGCTGATTGTGCTCTCCTTTTTGCATTGGAACAGACACTTTCAACATACCGTCGGCTAACTTTGCCTCGGCTTTATCAGCCTCAACTAAACGCGGCAACTTGAGCGTTCTCGTAAATGAGCCGTGACGAATTTCTTTACTGTAATAATCCTTCTCTTTAGTCTCTTTTTCTTCATCACGCTTACCTGCCACGGTAAGCAAGTCCCCTTTAATAACTACCTCCACCTCATTTTCTTGTACTCCAGGCAAACTCATCTTCACGATTAATTCGCCATTATCTTCATATATATTAGTTGCTAAATCACCACCAAATTTTGGTGATAAGGACCAAAACTGATCATCAAAGACATGATCTAAGTCATTGAATGAACTTTTTATTAGTGACATAAGCCATTTAATTATTACTAACACAGCACCATAAAACCCACCCTTTATTCGAGTTTTTGTGCGACATATTTAGTATGTGTTAGAGGTTGGTAAAATCGACCAAAGAACTCGTCGATACCATTTCTATCTTGTGAGGAATACTGATTGTCACTATTAATTATGGACCTCTTCCACTAGGAGTCAAGGGTCGTCATTAAAGGAGACATTATCTTCCTTTTGCCACACACCTAACAGCAGTCTTATTTGCCCTACGTCACAAAAAAACAGCCCTAGCAGGGCTGTTTTTTACTCTAGATAATACTAGACAGTATCATCTGAATCGTCTTCTTCATTAGACTCGTCCTCGTCGTCTGAATCAGAGTCTTCATCTTCATCGTCGTCATCTTCACTTGAATCATCGTCCATTTCTTCATCTTCACTTGAATCATCGTCCTCGTCGTCATCGTTAGATTTGATCTGATTCTTGATCATCTCAACTCGCTCCATAATGGCAGCAATACGCTCAGCTGGAGAAAGGCCTACAAGACTAGCCTGAAACTCTTCTCGACTTTGCAACCTAGCCTCCTTGCGTTCTTGTTGAACTTCTTTATGAGCTTCAATCTGTGCTTTCATTTCTGCCTTCTTGGCTTCTATGATTGCTCGTAGATTTTGGATAAATTCCATCATCTTAGCCTTCTTCTCCTCTTCTGGTAGTCCTTCTAGGCTGGCCATGAATTCTTCACGATTCACCTTAAACTCTTCCTTTTGAGTTTTAATTGCTTCCTTGTGTTGTTCTTTTATTGCTTCGTTTTTCTCCTTAAGCTCTTCTTGTCGCTCCTTAATGAGCTTCTTGAGTGACTCGATCTGCTCAAGCATAGCAGCTCGTTTTTCTGCATCACCTGATTCTACTTCTTCTGCATCATCAACATCGTCGTTCTCTTCTGCTTGCGCAGCGGTAATACCGACAGTGAAAAATGCAAAACACACTGCAGCAGCCATCACTAGTGCTGCAATATAATTTTCATTTGTTTTTGTAGCCTTCATAAATAATTAATTTTAATTATGTGGAAACTTTGTAATTTGTAATATACACGCGTGCGTAAACACGGAAAGAGGCCGTCCCAAAAGGACGGCCTCCATTACTTACTTTTTAACATCTCCCACCAACGATACAACCCCACCTTGTGGATATCTGAAGTAATCTACATTTGCTTTCGAGCAATTAAATTCACTACCCTATTCTTCATACGACTACCCTGCTTATCGCGTGCGTGACACAACACTTCTTCTGTATTGATCTCCAGTATCTCCCAGTCTTTGTATAACAACCTCATTGTTTCCTCGTCTGGGTAAAAACGTCCCGAACTTTTAGCTCGCTCATACAATCCTCCTTCATTCGCAAAAGTGACAATCACGTGCACACCACCCACAACTGTATGTGATTGAGATTTCTCTACGACCTCTCTCGCATCAGCTGCATCGAGATGATGCAGCACATAAGTGACAACCATTACATCGTAAACTGCAGCAAAATTTTCTTTTCTAATATCTGCTACTTGTGTTTTTATGTGTAGTCCTTTTTTCTTTGCGACAGCCTGCAGTTTATCAAGCCCAACCACAGACAAATCCATTACCGAAACAGCAAAACCCTTCTCGGCCAAGTAGATAGCATTACGACCATCACCTCCCCCAATATCCAAGGCTCGTCCTCCTGATAAATATTCAGTTAGTTTTCGCACCGCCGGGACCGGCTTCCCGCCACCAAACAACTCGTCAGTCGACGCATACCAACTATCATATTGCGCTGCGATTTGTTTGATCATTAACACTATCTGTCCTTAGCTAGCATTGGGTTCTTTTCAATCACATCTTTAATGATGGAGGTGAGAAGGTTCTCTCTGCCCTGTGTTAAATAAAAGTATCCTGCGTTGCTAGCTATCAGAGCACCAATACTATCGATAATTAAATCAGTCATTGTATCCACTTGACCAGACTTTTGCATATTAAACCCAAAGGTGACATCCATTACAAATTCAAAAATCTCCCACAAGGCCCCGATAGCAAGGGCAAAAGTAAATGAGAAAACAGCGATCACTCTCGGACTAGTCTCGACTTTGTTGTGATTAAACAACAAGATCAAAATCGTTACCCCCACCAAACCAAACCCAATCGCGGATCCAGCATGAAGCATCAGATCCCACCACCAAATACGATTATAGAAATCACCCACCTCACCTAGAAATAAAGTGGCGTATACAAACAGAATCAAAGACGTGAGTAGAATTGATGGAATACGAAACTGAATCTTGTTGTAAAGATGAATTGAGTAGGCGATGAGACCTAGAGTCAACAAACTAATGAAAACCGTTGCCCACTCAGCATTAAAAATACCGATCCCAATCGCCAAAACCAACGACAAAAACAGCGCGTACATGTATTTGGAGATTTGGTAATTTTTTATGTCCATAGTTTTTTGCGGCCCATAAACTATATACTAATAAAAAACTTTGCCTACTCCTAAAGAGTCAATGAGTTAGGGAAGTTTACTGAGGGATGTAAAATAGCACTATGAACCTGAACATCAGAAGAAGCAGCTCGTGCTTGCTAGAGAAAGTTCGTAAGCATAAATTTATTGCCCTCGGCTGTTTAGTAGCGTTGGTATTTTTTATGGCTTGGTTAGTCTGGAATGACGCAAAAGTGAGATATGAGTATCTGCTGTCTACAGTAATGTACGATCGACACATGAGCCCTCTGAGTATTGCTGAAAATGGTAAGGGGCACTACGTCCACGAAACGAAAGACATACCAGATGACTTTAAGAAACTCTTATTGAGAAAAGAAGATCGGTTTTTTTACTACCATCCAGGAATCAACCCTATCAGCACCATCAGAGCGATATCTAATTATGTTACGAAAGGACGGGCTGGCGGATCAAGCACCCTCAGTCAACAACTAGCAAAAAATTTACTTGGGACTGAGATTGAGAGAAATCTTTGGAACAAACTTATTGAATCATTTTACGCAATTAGTATTGAAATATTTACTTCTAAAGATGAGGTTCTGCTCATGTACGCAAATTCAGTATACCTAGGCAACCAAGTTCAAGGCTTCGATACCGCAAGTTATGCCTACTTCAACAAACCACTTAAAGAAACAACCCACAGCGAGAAAATCTCATTACTTGCCACACTTTCATACCCTAGTGCTAGAAACCCTTGGGAGAAAGAAAACGTTATCTTTGCTCAAAGTCTGAACGACAGGTTGTCTCCAACAGAAACATACATCACACCCGAAACTACAAACGAATACTCCTTTCAAAGTGATTCTAGTTTTGAACTTAAAACTTCTGGTGTGAGATGCTCAGAAACCTGCACAACCACAATAGACGATACTCTAACGACTAAGATACGCGAGATCTTAGATCGGCATATCAATGAAGGAATTTCTAGAAACATCAGAAATGGTGCAGTGGTTGTAATCGACCCAAGAAACGAGGAACTACTTGCGCTAGTTGGCAGTAGGAATCCAGAAGACTACACAAACGGAAACCAGATTAATATGGCAATTGAACCGAGACCAATCGGATCAACAATTAAACCCCTTATTTACGCTAAGGGATTTGAAATGGGACTGCGTCCATATTCAATTGTCGAAGACAGAGAATATAAATACCCTATCGCCACCGGCTTTTCCCTGTACCCAAAAAATTACGACGGTCAGTATCGCGGCGCCATAACACTGCACGAAGCCCTGAGCAACAGTTTAAATGTACCCTCTGTAAAGACCCTGGAATTTATTGGGTTGAATAATTTTTATACATTCTTAAGTGACGAATTAAAATTTGAACCAATCCAAGACTACGATAGTTATCAATACGGAATAGCTCTAGGTGGATTGGAAATGGACTTAATGACACTGACTCACTACTTCACCCTTTTCCCACGAAAAGGATCTCTAGCTCCGCTCCAGATACTTGAGAGTCAAAATAACAACTTCAATCTTCCGCCCCAGTCTCACATAGAAAATGAAACGACCGTTGTACCCGAGGAATATATTGAGCTGGTGCACGTAATAATCAGCGATCGATTTACAGGTGTAAATCAATTTGGATTAAAAGGTAACCTCAACATCTCACACGATGATTACGGTGTGAAGACAGGAACTTCAAGAGACTTTCATGATAGTTGGGTTGTTGGGTACACCGGAGATTTCGTCGTTGGAGTCTGGCTAGGCAACAGTGAAAATGAACCCCTCGACCAAGTATCTGGCTCAAGTGGCGCGGGAGCAGTCTGGCACGATGTGATGGAATACCTACTAAGTACTGACTACAATCACAAAACCGGATTAGAAATTAACAGCGCAAAAATGCTGCTCGTCGGTGACAACAGTGAGTGGGGACTTGTAAGCGATAATATTTCCGATCATCAAAACTTACTTATTGAGGACAATCTAATCCTAAGCATTCACAACGGAGACGTTTTCGAACTTACTGAAAATCTCACCATCCCTCTACGCGCCAGAAACATAGCGGACTGGAACATAAATGGTGAAAGTTACCCACCAGCTCAAGAAATTAGTTTTACTCCTAAAGACGCAGGAGTATATGAAATTTCAGCACATGATATTGGTACGGGAAAAAGAGAAATCTTACAAATCGAGATTACTCAGCCGGAACAACTTCGATAATCCTTCCTTCTGTTCTACCAAATACCTCTGGGAAGAACAGCTCCTCTGCTCGTGCTGGTAGGTGCTGGAATTCACCAGGAACCAGAGCTCTCAAGTAGTAACGATATTCGTATACCCCCTCTCGCAACTCTTCCATATATAAGAAGACTCGGTCGTCATGCGATTCTGTATGTGACGGATACAATCTTCTGCTGTCATTTCCATAACTTCCACCCCAACTTTGTGGTCTATATACTTGGGCAGTCTGTGAATTACCAAATAGACTTCCAATCCGAGCAAACAAACTCTTTTTCTTGGTATCGGGTAAGAATCCCTTTCCAGTATTCTCCAATAATGACTGATCTTCAGTATCGAGATTGAAGTTAACAATTTCAAAACCAGCCGGAATAATATCTTCTACTGAGACATGATTATAATGATCAGGAATGGTAATAGTTATCTTACCCTTAACAACCTCACCGACTTCTGCGGAATAAATTGGGTTTTCTTCTCCGCTATCATCTAGAGCATAGAGTTCACGAGTGATAGTAATACCCTCGTCTCGTGGCGGCAATGACTCAACCGGGAGGAAGTACTTAAGCGCCATATCATAGTACAAATTATTGTTTGTACCACTCAGATCTTCTTTTTCTAAAGTGAGAGGTAGTAGTTTTTCTTTAGTAAATTTATCGATCGGTATAAAGCTAGTGAAGGTCTCAAATACATTAGATGGATTGAACTCAAACCCAAACACCTCCACCCCATCTAATAGTCCACGCAAGGAGAAGTGCGACTCGGTCTCGTGCTGCCATTTCAAGTAATCAATCATTGCGTCTACCACACTAAAGGTATTGTGAGTTCCTCCCCAAACACCTCGATGGTCACGACTAGCAAGTAGCCATCTTAGGGCATTTGCCATAGCCGGGTGCTCATCATCATGAGCGGCAAATACCTTTAAGAGTAGGGCGGTGTCCTTAACCGGTGTTTCGTAGTAATTTCTATTTGCTGTTTCAATCGTTGATAAGTAAGCTCCGCGACCATCAATATCAATCCTGTTTTTTAACGCATTGTAAACTTGATCTCGACTGCTTCGATTGAAGTTATCTGCCGTCAGGATAGCAAGATAAGCCAACGACATACTACTAATTTTTTCGTTTAGAAAGGCCTTGTCATTGATTAATGATTCAACTATGTTCGTGAGGGAGGTTTCTTCTCCGTTGTTTTCCTGACGCAGTATGTACTCAGCAAGAATGATAGTTTCTTTGTTATTTTCAGGATACTGTGAATACACGCGTTTGGCTTCAGATTCGATATACGCCGCCGCTCGTCGCAACACCTCTTCCCTTACTTCATACCCAGCATCCTTAAGTTTCACCAGAGCATCAACTACGTGCATGGTCAGATAGAGATTCGGCTGTAGACCTTTGTAGTAAGCAAAGCCTCCACCGAATGTCTGTGTTTCGTAGATACGTGTCAGTCCACTATTTACAACAACCTCTACCGTGTAAGTAACTCCATCGTACTCAATTGTTTCAAATTCACCTTCGACATTTGGTAGTGTTAAAGCCTCTGACAAAGTACCAATAGTACTTAATGAACTTGCTAACTGCTCACTACAACCATAAGGATAGGTCACCATGTAAGACAAAGCATCTGTCATAAAGACCGCCATGGTTGCGTTAGCGTTTATAGTCAAACCACCCTCACCGGAAACAACTTCGTTTGGTACATAAACATACTCTGTTACCCGATCATCTCTGGTGAAGTTAGCGGTGGCAACTGTCTCATACGTAGTGTTGGGAGTAATTGGTATTTCTTGCTCAACACTATCTACAAAAGACTCGTCAGACGCAGTGAAAGTGAAACGGTGACTTCCTGCTTTAACTTCTTCTGGCGCTGTTACATCAAAGTAAATAGTCTTTGATTCTCCCTGGTTAATAAACACAGAGTCTTCTTGATCTCCAGTAAAGACGAGCGTTTCACTTTCTAGTTTGATTTTAATTTCTGTCCCCTTATCAGTCTGATTAAACACCTTTGCCCCTAGAGAAAAACTATCACCCGGCACCACGAAACGCGGTTTTAACGGCACTGCCATCAGATCTTTCTTGGTGGTGAATTCAGAGTAATCGACGCCCAGCTTCGTGTCCTTGGTTACACCTAATCCTTCAATTTGCCAGGTAGTAAGATTGTCCGGTAGCGTAAATGAGACTGTCGCTTTACCGCCCTGATCGGTCACCACAGAAGCTGACCAAAAAGCAGTGTCTTTGAATACTCCTCTTTTCTTCTTAGCCAGATCGTCAGGATCAGCGCCACCACCGCCCTTAGTTCCAAGTGGAATATCGACTTCATGCAAAATGTTTCTAATGTTACTTGCAGTTGTCACTGAAAGTGGGAACCCATCATAGAAAAATAGAGCCGGATTCTTTTTTGGATTACCCTTTAGCGCCAATACCGAAAGATCGGCTACGGCCAACGACACCTCTGCTGGTATTAGTCGACCTGTGTTATCTCTGGTTTCAACTGTGAGTATCACCTCTTCTCCTGGTAAATAGTGCGTCTTATTTGAAGTGACCTCAATATCTAACTGATGTTCTTCAATCCCGACTTCGTATCGTACGCTTCCGTATTTAATTTCTGGATCATCCGAAAGCAGTAAGGCAGACACATATATGTTTGGTGCGTATTCACTTTTAATCGGGAACTCGTGTAAGTACAAACCTCCAGTCACATCCACAATCCAGTAGTCATACACCGTACCGCGTTCGACAGAAATCAGAGCCTTGGCTTTATCGTACTGTGACTTAATGAGAAGAGTTGCCATGTCACCAACCTCCAGATCGGTTTTTTCAACTTCCAGATCGAGCTCATAGTTGTTGTTTGGCGGGACCGAGATAGCTCGAGAACCATAGATGTAGATGTTTGAGATAGTTTTAATCTTGTTTCCGCGATCGTCTTCTTTCTCAACCTGCACTTCATATTGTCCTTCCTCAGAGAAATTAATTTCCCCGCTCCAATTACCCTGACTATCAGTTTTGATCTTCTCGCTTGATACTTCCTCTAGTCTCTTTTCCGACCAATAGTAGAAACCTCCGTCTACTTCTTGTCGCTTGAAGGTTTCCCAACTCACTTTATAGACAGTGCGTTTAATACCGGAAAGAGAGATCTGATCACCTTTTACGTCAACGGTTTTAACTCGCAGAGTAACCGGAGAATTCACTCCAGTGTAGTACCTGTCAATTTTTGATCCAATATAGAATTCTCCCTTATGAACAATAAATGACTTCTGCGTTGATACGGAACGACCATTGATATCCCTCGCCGTTATCGAAACAGTGATCAGTTTACTCTTTTCATTGTCGACATCATCAAAGAAGTCTTTGAAATTCAATTCTCGTTCAATGACTGCTCGACCATTCTCGTTAATGTTAACTTCACCACGGAAAAGAAAATCGTCCCCGTAACCACATTCGTAACAGTAATACCATGAACTACCAAAGTTAAAGTACTCGTCAGTGTAGCGATCAAAATAGTAATCTTGCGCGGTCACAGAGTATGACACGGTTCCTTCGCTTAGCGGTACGCCAAAGTAGTAGTCGGCCTGAACCTCCACTTTCATAGTGTCTCCGTTTGTATACTCGTCTTTGTTTGTTTCTGCCTCGAGCTTGAAAGCAGCCGGAACGTACTCTTCAACATCAAACCTGGACCGCTGTCCAAACACCTCAATCTGATACGTACCAAGCGGTGCATCACTAGGAATTTCAAACTCAGTGTTAAATGTCCCGTATTCATTTTGCGGCAGACTCACCTCATATACCCGACTACCACGTGAATCAAATACCTCCAATTTTACATCGCCCTGGTTCCAGATTTCATATGATCCATCAAATCCAATACGATCAATTCCACGAATATGGACCGTATGCCCTGGACGGTAAATTGGCCGATCAGTGTAGACGTACGTTCGTGATGCGTTTCTAGTGTAACCGGCGTCTCGCAAGGTATCTGCCCAGTCGGTTATCACGGCTGTATCGAGACCTGAGCGCACTACGGCACCTATCAAGTTCGTGTGAATCGGAGCGCGAGCGACACCTTCAACGTCGGTGAAACCTGAGGTCTTTCTGATAATACCTCCACCCTTATACTCACCTTCGTACTGAGTCACAGAGGCTCCTAGTACTGGAGTTAACGACTGGCTGTAATTTACCCAATACAGATTAGTTGACTTAGCAATAGTCTCGTCCATTAGGCCATCTTTTTTTGGATTTTCTGAGACTGAATATGATCTATCTGAATATTCCACTTCCTTCTTACCAACCGCCAAATTAGTAACACTTACATAAGTACGGTCGTAGAGCTGCTTGCCACTATAAGAATCTCTATAGAGAGAATTACTAAAAGTAATAATATAGTGACCCCGTGTATCAGTGAAGTAATCAGCTAGATTAATTTGGAAATAATTATTAACCCAATATCGAGCCGGTAACTGAATTTGTTTGCTAACAATATTTGTACATCCATCACTTCTCGGGGCAGAGTACTGATCTGCACGATCATTGATTCTCTCTAGGAATATTTCCGGCTCCATGCGGCAAATATGCATATCAACATACTCTAAGTTTTCTACCGCGTACGTTAGTTTGGTACGTTCTGGTGGAGTTACGTTGTATTGTTTCTGCAAGTTATGGAAACGAGTATACTTTGATTCAGCTGGAGCCGTTCTAATACCGAGCTTTCCGGAGGCTGTCTGACCAAAAACATCTTTAATTGAAACATCAAATGAATAATTTGTTTCCGGCGTCAGACCATACTGAAACCATGTCTCAAACTCGCCTTCATTACACTGAAAATGAGAATACTTCCGCTCAATGTATCGTGAATTTGTCATCTTCCCATAGATCACATAACCTTCAGCGTGAAGATACTCATCTACATACCCCTCTTCAGGCGCTTTAAGTGGCACATTAGTACACATATATACTCCTCCACCAGCTGAAGCTGACTGCGATCCATCAGTAGGGATAGTGTGGATTATTTTAAGAGCAGGATAAGTCTTAAGTGGAATATTTATTGGCTCTGCATTCATCTTGAAACCATCAGGGGTCTCGATTTTCTTCAGTTCCAAAATAAACTCTTCTTCAGTACCAAAAACGTCTGGCTTGAAATGAAAGCTGAGATTTTTCTTATCAACTTCTTTTTCACATCCCGACCCAATCCTAATACTGTAGCCATTTTCGTCTGTCTTACATTTCTCCCCGTACTCAATACGCTCCAGACCCTTCGCTTTAAAATCTGATCGTTCTTTATCTACATCATCAAAGAAAGTAACTACCAGTTTCCCTTCTGGATCAAACAGATCAGATCGAACTAAACTAGACCGGTCAGATTGAGCGTCAATATTACTGACAATACTCGGAACACTAATAATTGAGTTTCTACCCTCAGCCAGATTACGGGTTCCCATCAGTGGCACCGCTCCAGTTATTGATACTTCGTAGGTGGTATCAAAGTCCCAAAGTCTGTCGCGCCCATGTGTATCTTCTTTCTGGTAAATAAACAACTTACTTGGATCTTTTTCAGTGACATACTTTCTAGATTCCCGATCGTAGTAAGTAGTATCACCATACTCCACCTCAATCGATACACCACCAGCAGCTTGCTTTTTTACTTCAATTAGCTTTTTCGTCTTATCGATATCTACCGGCTGATTGAACTGAATAACTATTGGAGAGCGGTATCCAATTTGCCGACTAGAAACATGCTCATATCTAAGAGGCCTAGTGATAAAGGTATGAGTAACAGGCGCAATCGACAAGCCATCAAGTGACTGCAGTCCCTCACCTATCTCAACCGTATAATCTGAAGACGGTACAAGCGTCGTTTCAGGAATAAATTGAAGGTTACGAGTACTGATCCACTTAAATTTACCTGGCGTAGGTGGGTTAATTGTGATTGGCAACTCAACCTTTTCCTGTTCAGTCAAGGTTGTAAGTGGAACCATCGGTCGATTAAATACAATAGTTATCTCACTGTCTTCATGGGATTCGGTGCCTTCACCTGGGAATATCGCCTCTATCTTAGGATCTTCATCAACATAGAAATCTCCGGACATTTGTACCGAACCGGTGTCCATATTGACGGCATAGTAGACACCGCTCCTTAGTGGTGTCTTTGGCGTAAAAACAACTACGTTTTGAATCTCCTCAACTTGCCACGTCCCCTCTACCTCAGGACTGAAAGAGATGCTGTTTCTGGCAGTGTTTTCATCAACACCTTCCGGTAAATGTATTTGAATCGGAGCGCTCTTAGAGATTTTTTCTGGGACAAAAGAATAAACGTTAGTAAATTGCTTAATAGCAACATGACGATCCTGATTATCAGGCAAAGAAAAGATAGCAAGAATTAGTACAAAGATAGAAAAAAGACCAACTGCCAAATACTTCTTACTAAAATTAAATCCTTTTTTCGGCTCTACTGGCTCTGTTGGTATACTCTCCTCCTTCGCCTCAGGAACTGTGGCAACATTAGCCTCTTCATTATTGTCCATAGTATAAAAAAGTTACTCCTTCAGTGAAGTATAGCACTCAAAATAATCAAATCAGTTCATTTCGAACAAAGATAATTTATGTAGATATTTTATGAAACACCACACTCTATTCCCGACTCTCGAAAAATCCTTTGCCGATGAGTACCCCAATGCCAATCCCAACAATACACAGAATGAGCGGACCAATGTCACCTTTTGATAGCAACAACCCGATAATCGCAACCGCTGGTGCAATTCCCAAAAGCGCTTTT
>JBFHUT010000004.1:0-24906 GCA_041589935.1 Minisyncoccia bacterium | reverse complement strand
GGCCGCGTTGATGAGCCAAAACACGGCCGTCGCTGGTCAATTACCGGTCAAGGTCTTCACCACGAAAGAAATGGCTCCGTTTATCACTCCTCAGGCTCTAGAACAACGCATGCGCAACGGTGAAGTGACAAATGAAGATATAACCAAAATTGAGCAGCATGCCAATGAATACATAGCTGACGATCGTTACTCGGTAGCAGACCGGGAACGTTACGCCAGCCGAATGAAGAAGTGGAGCAGCAATAGTTTATCTGGAGGCAGCATTAATATTAACAATGTTCCAAGCACTAAGACACAAGCAACCACCACTAATAACACCCAAACAACTGTACCCGAGCCCCCAAAAATAGTCGTAGACACTGACGTCAATGCCGCCCTCAAATACCGTGACTCACAAAAATAACCGATGATAAAACTAGCCGATTAACTTACCTCTATGTACGATTGGGAAACCCTACAAAAAGCTTTACAGCAAGCTACACCTGAGCAGCTAGCAGCCCTTGATGAAGCTAAACTGGTTGCTTGTGTACAAAACACCATCATTAGAAATCAGCTAAATCCTGATTTACACAACAAACTGATGCGTATCCTCGGACTTTTGACACTGCAGTCATTAACTACTCAAGACGCTTTGGTTGAGCTAAAAAACCTCGGCGTAACCGACCCTGAGCCAACCCTTACTACCATGACCATCTGTATTTCTGGTGTCAAACCTCAATCAACCGTTCCTCCGGCTCCAACCCCCACCAGCGTTCGTACTATGGCCAATGATATGAACGCAGCTCAAACCAAACAAGCAACCGAGTCGGTTTACACCTCCACGCAAGAGGCTATCTTGAAAGAAGCCGTGCCAAAACCAACCACTGATGTGCCGAAGTGGGAGAGCGATAAGTAGCTGGGGATAGACAGGGACTAAAATCACACAAAGCGCATACATCACCATGTATAATGGTGATGTATGCGCTTTGAAGTGCCGCAGTTTATTGAAGTTGAAGATAAGATCTTTGGCCCTCTTACCTGGAGACAGTTTCTATACCTGGGTGGCGGGGTAGGAATGGCAGTAGTGATTTTTATTACCACCAACTTCATCGTCTTTATCTTGATTGGGTTACCTCTGGCTCTACTTGGCGGAGCCTTGTCCTTCTACCCAATAAACAATCGTCCGTTTTCTTTCTTTCTTGAAGCCATCTTCAACTACCTCGGTAGCCAACGGCGCTACCACTGGAAGAAGAAATCTGATGTGGTTTATAAACACTCTGCTCCGCCACCGGAGACAACACCATACGCCACCCCACGAAATACACCCATCACGGCCGGAGAAAAAAACATTTCCTCCTTAGCCAAAAGACTAGAATTAGAAGCTCTTCAAAAAACCGAATAATTATGTCAAACACAAAAGCTGCCACCCAGGATTTCATCCCCATCAGGGACATTAGAGATAATGTCGTGATTCAAAAAAATGGACAAATGTGCATGGTTTTGTTGGCCTCTTCGGTAAACTTTGCCCTTAAATCACTAGACGAGCAAAGGGCGATTTTGATGCAGTTCCAACAATTCCTTAACACGATCGACTTCACCCTACAGATTTATGTTCAGTCCCGTCGACTAAACATAAAACCTTATCTCACACTCCTCTCTGGCATGGAGGAAAAACAAGATAATGAGCTAATGCGGATGCAATTACGTGAATACATTGAGTTTATTCATACTTTCACTCGCGATGTAGATGTGATGAGTAAGAGCTTCTTCGTGGTAGTGCCTTATACACCAGCTAAGCTAAACATCACTAAGGGTATTACTAACCTTTTTACACCTTCGGGATCAAACCGTTCTGGCTTACCTAACCAAACTCAGTTTGAGGAACACCGCATCCAACTCGAACAGCGCGTCGGGATGGTAACAGAAGGATTGGCTCGAATTGGCGTACGGTCAATCGCACTTCAAAAAGATGACCTGGTCGAACTTTTCTATCATTTGTACAACCCAGGAGACCCAGCTGGATCAGCTCCTAAGGTCGATAATTTAAGCACTTAAAAAAATATCTATGGGATTCCTTGATTCACTACAACCAAAACCACAGTCACCAAATCAAGTAGATGTTGGTGATCAGTTAATGACCCTCACCGACGTAATCGCTCCGTCAGCGGTTAATATCACACCACGCGAAATCAACATAAGTGGTGTCTCAGCTCGTGTCTACTACGCCGTGTCATACCCACGCTACTTAAACGATGGTTGGCTCGAACCGATACTGAACCACGCCAAGGAACTAGATGTTTCAATCTTTGTTCACCCTATCGACACCGCCGAGACTCTGAAAAAATTTCAAAAGAAAGTCGCTGAGGTACAAAGCCAAATTAACATAAAGGAAGAAAAAGGGGAGGTACGCGACCCACAACTAGAAGCAGCTTATCGTAATCTAGAAGAACTGCGCGATAAACTACAACAAGCTGAGGAAAAGCTCTTTAATGTTGGTTTTTACCTTTCTATTTATGGTGATAGTGATAATGAGATAAATGAAATAGAAAACGAGATTAGAGGAATTTTAGATGCTCGTTTGGTGGTAATGAAACCAGCTCTTTTCCAACAAGAACAGGGCATCAAGAGCATCTTCCCCTTAGCGACTGATGAGCTTTTAGTTCACAGTAAATTCAACTCTGAGCCGCTCTCTAGCTTCTTCCCCTTCACTTCGTTTGACCTCACCTCAGACACTGGTATCCTCTACGGTATCAACCGTCACAACTCTTCTTTAGTGTTGTTTGACCGTTACACTCTCACCAACTACAACTCGGTGACATTTGCTACGTCTGGAGCTGGTAAATCATATGGTCTTAAACTTGAGATTCTACGCTCACTAATGTTTGGCACCGAGGTAATCGTACTCGATCCAGAAAGGGAATATGAATACTTAGCTGAGGCCACTGGCGGACGCTTCTTTAATATCTCGCTTTCTTCAGATCACCATGTTAATCCCTTCGACCTGCCGCCACCAGCCAAGGATGAGGATCCGCGAGATGTACTACGCACCCACGTAATTGAATTAGTCGGACTATTTCGTCTGATGTTGGGCGGCTTAACCGCCGAGGAAGAAACCTTGATCGATGTTGCGATTCAAGAAACCTACGCTCTTAAAGACATTACCGGTGACACAGACTTCTCCGATATGGAACCACCGCTTCTAGCTGACTTCGAGATGGTATTGGCCGGGATGGACGGTAGTTCCTCTCTCATTACCCGCCTCCAAAAATACACCTCTGGCACCTGGTCCGGCTTCATGAATGAACCAACCAACGTTGATATTAATCAAAAGTTTGTGGTTTTCTCACTACGCGACATGGAGGACGAACTCAAGACCATCGCCATGTACATCATCACCAACTTCATTTGGGGTTCAATCCGGCGGCGCCTCGCTAAGAGATTGATGGTGATCGATGAGGCTTGGTGGATGATGAAATCAGAAGACACGGCTTCCTTCCTGTTTAGTCTCGCCAAGCGTGGTCGTAAGTATTATCTGGGGATAGCTACTATCACTCAGGACGTAGACGACTTCCTACGCTCACCATACGGCGTGCCAATGATCACCAACTCCTCTATCCAATTTTTGATGAAACAATCACCAACCGCCATCGACAACCTCCAGAAAACATTTAATTTAACTGATGAAGAAAAGTTCTTACTTTTAGAATCAAACGTGGGAGAGGGGATCTTCTTTGCCGGCTTAAAGCACGTAGCAATTAAGGTAGTAGCTTCCTACACCGAGGACCAAATCATCACTTCTGACCCATCACAATTACTACAGATCCAACAAGCCCGTGCTGAATTACAAGCGGCTCGGGGATAGCTGCCTATAGTATACTTATTAGTATATGGCACTGCCTCAGCCTGCAAGTGAACCACAACGTACTTACCGGAGTCGGAACACCTCCCGGCAACGTTTATCGAGCGATCGCTCAGATCTGCGTAACCGTTCAGCGGCTAGGAATGTCCGTACCTCTAGCATGCCCGGCGCTCCTAAAAACAGTACTGATCGCAGTCACCAAACAATCGATGAGCAGTTCTCCGACTCCTACGCCGAGCAAGGGATACGACCACAAGGACTCGATCAAAGTGGGAGTAGCCCCACCCAAAATAAACAAGACACTCTCAGCCAACCAAATGAAATAACCCCCACCATCCAAACTAGGCGAGGGGCTCAAGCGGCAGCAGAGAGGAGGAGACAAATAAATCTAAGGCGAGGGGCTGTAAAAACATCCAAAAAAGCCAAAGCTCTCAGGGTTACCTGGACAGCTGGATCAGTTTGCACTTCGATTTGGCTGCTTGTACAAATGCCGCTGGCGATTATGACTAATATTTCTTTTGGTTTGGCTGTCGCAGTTCATGCGTTTGTTGCCAAAACAGATCCTCTGCCTGAGGAAAAGTCTATCTGGGACTATGTGGTTTATGGAGTAGGTAAGATCAAAGATGCGGCTGTCTCGGTGGCCAAGGGAATCGTGAAACTGGTTGATGAAACCTTCGGGATAGACCTAACAGTCTTCGACCCGATGAATCTATTTTTGATTTTCAATGCCATCATGTTGGCTTACGCTATTGTTCTCCTATTGATTATATACTTGGTATACACTTTTCTTGACCTCGAACCCCTACTCGCGGGTAAAGGCGGAGCCGCCAAAACCGGCGCTTTCTTGATGTGTTTTATTGGTTACACTATCCCGCTTATTAACATAGTCCCTTGGGTTTTATTTTGGCTAAGGGCGATCTACAAGAACACTGAGTGAATATATCCACACTTTATCAAGTGTTTTTACACTAGTTTTCTATATGGTTGTGTACGGACTTTCCCCATAAAACACACCTCTCTAATTAATAAGCATTTCTGTCTGGTATGATTGTAAATATGAGGAAATTAATACTATCTTTAGCGGTTATTGGAGCCATGGTTGGTATGCCAGCACTGGCTCAGTTTGACAACACCCTAAACTCTCTCGCCGCTGGATCGGCAGTACCAAGCATCGAAATTGATCCACCTTTTCCTAAACCAGGACAAGAGATTACCGTATCATTAAAAGACTACCGTAGTGGCAGTCAAGGTTCTGCTATCACCTGGTCAACCAATGGCAAGGAGTTACCTGAGATGAAAAACCTCCTTAGTTTCAAGTTAGATGCCCCAGGTAGCGGTGAAGTTTTGCAAGTTAATGCTTACATCGCCAATGCCGCTCTAGGAGACACCGTCGTTAATGTCGAAGTACGACCTTATTACCTTGATCTAGTTATCGAACCCCAGACCCGCGTACCAGAATTCTATCTTGGCCGCTCTTTACCAAGCATCGGTAGCTCAATTAACGCCACAGCACTAATTGATAATGGAGTTAACCCAAACAATCTAATCTATCGCTGGCGGGTAAACCAGACCGTCTTAGATGGAGGAGCAACCCGGGGTCATAATAAAGTCTCCTTTCCAATGCCGATAGGTAATGACTCTATAATCTCAGTTGAAGTGTCTCAGCTGGATGGAACAATGATTGCAAAGAAGAACCTCCGCCTACCATCGGTTGCACCAAGTATCCTGTTTTATGAGGTCGATCCACTCTTAGGAATTAGTCGACTGCCGATTGTTAAGAGTCTGCTTATGGTAGGGAACAGTGCCACCATTAAAGCCGAGCCTTATAATCTAGACTCCAGAACCTACAATTCTCCGGATATCAGTGAGTGGAAGGTGGGTAATACTGGAGCAACCACCCTCAGTGGCAACCCTTACGAAATCACCCTAGAAAAAACCCAAGTGTCTGGTGGATTTGATCTGGAGTTTCACGTTAGAAACACCAAGGAAGTATTACAAGGCGCTAAAAAAAGTATAAAGGTAGACTTTTAGTTTGTAATTTGTATGAAACGTCCAGTATTTATAATCATTGGTGCAGTCGCAATTTTAATCCTGATGGCGGTGTGGGTATATGTTTTGTTTTTTAGCTCAACTTCCTCAGAAGAAACCAACCAAACTGAGACTTTTGCCAACCTTGATCTCGGTGACACCTCAGACCCAAACTACGTACCGCCCCCAACTACAGTAAATACTGGTTCAAAAACAATTACTGACGTTTCTGAAGACATGGTTGGTCTATTCCAATTGACCACCTTGCCAGTTATTGGTTATCAAGAGGTACAAAAAGACGCCAGTAGTACTGCTGAAGTATATTATGTTGAACCTGGTTCAGGTCATGTCTACTCAATCAACCTAAAATCAGGAGAGACTAAAAAAATATCTCGTACCACCATCCCAGCTGCCAGCAAAGCGGCCATCACACCAAATGGTAAGTATATTATGTTCCAGTCTGGAAATGGTTTGGGTAAGGAATTTAGCATTGGCATCTTTAGTACCTCTAGCGACACCATCAGCACTGGTTTGATAACAGATAGAATAGTTGATTTTACCCCTACCACCGACAATACTTTTTTGTACTCAGCCATAGTTGATGGTTCGCTAGTTGGTAAACACTACATCCCTGCGACTGACAAAATCGAAACTTTGTTCACCCTGCCTTTTAGGGAGGCAACTATTGCTTGGGGTAATAATAAGCAAGCTACTCACTACTCCTACCCGAAAGCTAGCTATCGTTTGGAGGGGTTTGTGTATGAAATAAGTTCTAAAGGCACATTAACCAGACTGCCAGTTGATGGTTATGGCTTATCGGCGATCGGGACAGGAGATT
Organism: Minisyncoccia bacterium; assembly: GCA_041589935.1. Taxonomy (GTDB): domain Bacteria; phylum Patescibacteriota; class Minisyncoccia; order Phycocordibacterales; family UBA918; genus OLB19. The sequence continues at coordinate 18,202 of JBFHUT010000004.1, read as the reverse complement.
ATGTCTTGTTTAGTTCAAGAGATGGAGATTTCTACACTTCAAACATTCACCAAATCAATAATAATACTAGCAATGAGGCTTCTATTACTACCCTCCCAGAAAAGTGTACTGGCATTTCCAATAATTCAACTTATTTGGTCTGTGGAGCAGCAATTGCTAACTACGGGTACAGTTTGCCCGATCGTTGGTACCAGGGATTAGATTCTTTTGCTGATGATTTATGGTTGGTAAACCTAGACACCAACAGCGCCAGACTACTATCAGCGATCAATAATGAGAGTGGTCGCTTGGTTGATGTAGTTAATCTAAAAACAAACAACGTTGATCATGTGTATTTTCAAAACAAACTTGATCAAACCCTTTGGTTGTTTATCAGTGACACCACTTTAAATGAGTAAATTAATTAATATGAAAGTTTATCTCAAACAACTGATCCTGACGCTGATGCTCGCTCTTCCTAGTATCACTTTGGCACAATACACTACGCTAGTTGATATTCCTGACCTGTCAGGAACTTTGACCTTCAACTCTTTCGTTAACGCACTATATGTCCTCTCAATCAGTGTGGCTGCTCTTTTGGCAGTAATTAAGATTGTGATTGCTGGAGTAAAGTGGATGGTGACTGACGTGGTACCAAATAAAGGTGAAGCGAAGAAAGATATTCAAAATGCCTTACTTGGTTTACTTATAATTCTAGCGGCTGTACTTATCCTCACTGTAATCAATCCTAACCTAACTGGTGTCACTACCTCTATAACTCCAGCAACTGGGTCCACCCCTGTAGCAAGCACTCCCACAACACCGGTCACTTACGACACTTATACTGCTGTACCTTATCCATCAGGAAGTCTGACAGCAGCAGAAAGAGATGCTATTTCTGCACTACAAAGTAGTTGTCTGTCTCCAAATCTTTTTGTTCGAGAAGATGAACAGGCTCGATGTTATACAGCAAATCCTTAACAAAGGTAAGATTTTATATAAATAATATTAAAACCACCAGACATTGTCTGGTGGTTTTTTAAGATGTATTAGCGATGTTTCCTGATGTAAGTTTCTTGCGCGATAGTGGTGAGATTACTGACTAAGAAGTAGAGAGCGATCGCCGCCGAAATAAAGTAAGCCACTCCAGTGATCATGATTGGCATCACATACTTCATCTGGGTCTGCATATTACGCATAAAATCCTCACGTAGATTTGGCTCTGCGCTAGGATCTTTAGGGGGTAGTTTAGGCATAGTGATATTTACATGAATATATTGCGTGATTCCAGCTCCTAGCGCTAGTAATAAACTTCGCTCAGTAATATCAATCATTCCTAAAAAGTTCATGGTGATATCAACTGGTGCTGCCACAAAAGAGTAAAGGAGATCAATATTAATATCTGGCAAAGCGATGCCGCCCCCACTGTATACTGAGAAGTAAAGCGCAATCACAATCGGAATTTGAAGGAAGATTAAAAAAATACTCGCCAATGGATTCATCCCAGCTTCGCGGTAGACAGCCATCATAGCCTCGGCTTGCTTCTGGCGATCGTCTTTATACTTATCCTTAATCTCTTTCAGTTTTGGTTCTATTTCACGCATTATCTTCTGAGTTTTCACTGCCTTGATAGAAAGAGGAAGGAGAATAGTCTTTACTAAAAGAACAGTAGCAATGATTGCTAACCCCACATCACCACCAGGGATAATATCAATAAAAAAGATCAGTGAGTTATAGACCGGATCAAAAAAGAAAGTGTGCCAAATAGTACTAAACATAATTTGTGTATTTTACGCAGTTTTTATCACTTGATCAATTGTTTTTTAAGTTCTTCATAAGTAGCCTTGCGTGAGAGAGAATTGAAGTTTGGTTTTAGTATCACAATACACACCCCCACAAAACCTTCACTGACTAATTCTTCCCGTAAAAAAGCATAAACTCGACGTCGTAGTAAGTTCCTCCTGACGGCACTTTTAGCCACTTTTTTACTAGCTATTACTGCCATTTTCCTGGTTGGATGTTGGTCGATTATGACAGTAACGTACTTGGAATGATAACGTTTTCCGGTTTTGAAGTAGTGTGAAAATTCTACCTTGGACAATCGCTCAGACTTTTTAAACATACTTAACTATACCCAGGAAAACAAAAGAAAAAAAGCTCTAACGAGCTTTTTTTACTGTGAGTTGTGCGCGCCCCTTACGTCGTCGGGCTTGAATTATCTTTTTCCCTGTTGGGGTTGCTGAACGAACAAGGAACCCGTGGGTAGTAGCACGCTTTCTTTTACTTGGCTGGTAAGTTCTTTTTGACATATTCGTAGAATTAGTACCAGGGAACTATACAGGAATATATAAATATTTCAATAGGGAGAGGTTATGCAGCGCTGTTCACAGCTTATACACAGTTGCATTTTATAAAATGAAAAAATTCCTTATGAAACAATTTTTTTTGTAAAATAGTTTACAGTTTTTTTCACCCGAGTATAATGCAAGTTACCGTACGATTTTCGAGTTATGAACCCTACTTCACATTCAGCATCTACTAACAGCATCATGCAGACTGAACAAGTTGATGTGAAACAGTTATGGGACGATGCCTTAGTGAAAATCGAACTCTCTATCACCACAGCTAATTTTAAAACTTGGTTTCGTGATACTTATATTGTCACATTAGAAGATGGTACTGCCACTATTGGAGTACCAAGTGTTTTTGTGAAGGACTGGCTTCAGGACAAATTCCAGACTATGATCATGAAGACTCTTCGTGACCTTACTCCACACGTTCGTAGTATTGAGTTTATTGTTGCTCAGCGCAATGAGCGTAAACAAGAGTCTAACAAGAACCAAACTGTAAACGCAGCTTTACCATTGGAGGATTATTACATTAACAAGAGTGATAATCTGAACCCGAAATACTCTTTTGATACTTTTGTGGTTGGGCCATATAACGCCTTAGCTCACGCTGCTGCAAAAACCGTCAGTGAGAAACCTGGTATTACTTACAACCCACTATTTATTTACGGTAAGACTGGTCATGGTAAAACTCACCTTATCCAAGCGGTAGGAAACCAAATTAAAAAGACTGGTAAAAAAGTGTTTTATGTGACTAGTGAACGGTTTGCGGTTGATTATTTTAATTCTCTCCAAAGTGGTAGTGCTAATAGTTTTAAAGATCGCTACCGCCAATACGATGTACTCATAATGGATGATGTCCAATTTTTGGCCACTAAAGAAAAAACTCAGGAGGAGTTATTTCACTTATTTAATGCCTTGCACGACAACAACAAGCAGATTGTTTTTTCTAGTGATCAACACCCAGCTCTTTTAAACGGCATGGAAGAACGCCTACAATCACGTTTTGCACAAGGAATGATTGTTGACCTACCAGCACCTGATTTGGAGTCAAGAGCAGCAATTTTAAGAGCTAAAGCGGCCCAAAATAGTATCACCTTACAAGATGATGTGGTTGACCACTTAGCTCAAAGTATTGAAGGGAATGTGCGAGAACTAGAAGGTGCTCTTAATACTATTATGTGCCAAACACAACTCCTTGGCCGACCCCTTTCGATTGACGAAGTAAGGACTATTATTAAAAACAGCTCTCGTCCACGTAAAACTCTCGCTATCACTGATGTGGTAGAAAAAGTAGCTCGCTACTACGATATTGATCAGTCTAGTATCTATGAGAAGACTAGACGTAAGGAGGTTGTGAAACCAAGACAAATTATTATGTATATCCTAAGAGAAGATTTTCAGGTCTCATATCCAGCGATTGGTAAGAAATTAGGTGGTAGAGACCACACCACTGTAATCCACTCTTGTGAGAAAATTAAAGAGGAATTAAAAGGAAATAGTGAGTTAGAGGAGGAGATTACCCAAGTTCGTTTACTACTAAAATAAAACCACCAATTGGTGGTTTTATTTTAAGTTGTTAGTAGTCTATGAGCAGTTGTTGATAGGGTTGTAAATAAGTACAAATTGGTTGTTAATAAGATTTTAAAAAGGTGGGGAATAGTTCCTTTTTTAACAACTTTTATCCCCAAATTATTTTCTATAATTATTAATATTAACATTACCCCCATTTACATCCACACTTTCCCTAACTAAACCCACAGGTTTACTAAAATAAACTACATAAACAAACCTATACAACACACCATAGTTTCGACTTTTGCACACTTCCACAGCCCTAATAATAAAGAGTAAAATAGATTACAATAAAGATATGGAGATAACTATTCCCCACAATGAATTAACAAGAGCTTTGGAGTTAGTCGGAAGAATTAGCTCAAAACACATCACTTTGCCAGTCTTGCAGTGTGTTCGATTAGAAGCTAAAAAAAATAAAGTAATACTACAAGCTACTAATCTTGAAATAAGTCTTGAGATACCAATTTCTGGATCTGTAGAAGAAGAGGGGGTGGTGGCTGTACCAGCTCAGATCTTTCTCCAGAGTATCCAGTTTATTTCCCAAAAAGAAATTACTCTACGTACAGAGGATCAAGTCTTGCAGTTGGAAACAAAAAATACCAACACCTCTATCAAGATTTTTCCAACTGATGAATTTCCCACTCTCCATCAATTACAAGGTGAGGAATTAAAGATACAAAGATCAACTTTTTCTTACGGTATTAAAAGCGCTGCTTTTGCTGCTTCGGTAACATCAATTAAACCAGAACTTGGTAGTGTTTTTGTTCAACAAAAAAAAGAACACTCACTTACTTTTGTGGCCACAGATTCATTTCGTTTAATGGAAAAGACTGTATCACAAAAAGGTCTAGTTTTTGACCAGTCGATTATGATCCCGCAAAAAAATGCCGTGGAGTTGGCGCGAATTTGTGATGTGGTGGGTGAAGACCCTGTTTTAGTAGTAAGTGAAAACCAATGTGCTTTAAGATTTCCTGGTGGAGTGTATGTTTCTTCCCGTTTAGTAACAGGTAGTTTTCCAGATTATATACAGATTATTCCCAAAGAATTCGTTACTCATGTCACAGTTTTGAAAGATGATCTATTGCGTTCTTTTAAAAAAACTAATATCTTCCTTAATAAATTCAGACAAGTGTCATTAATGATAACTGATGATAGTTTAACTATCTCATCTCAAAATAACGAAGTGGGTCACACTACAGACACAGTGAAGGCTAAGGTTGAGGGTGATGAGTTGTCTCTGAATTTTAATCAGCAATATATAATGGATCCACTAAGTCATATTAATGACGACTCAGTTAAAATGAGTTTTGCTGGAATAGGTAGAGCAATGATTATGACCGGAGCAAGCGATACTAGTATGCGATATTTAGTGATGCCGATGAATAAATAATTTTATGGATGATTACTCCACACCACATAAAATGAAGCGGGTTGGGGATTTGTTTCTTAAATATCAAACTAAAATAAAAGCCCCACAAGCAACCGTAGAGAAGGCGGTGGCGGTGGCGATAAAAAAGATAACTGGTTTTGAAGTGGCAGTTGATCAAGTTAATTATACTGTTAGTACCAAAACTGTATCACTTAAAGTCTCTAGTGTTTTAAAAACAGAGTTAAAATTATATCAACAACAAATCATTGATGAATTAAAAATTCAACTAAGTGAGTATGAGGTACCAAAAGTAATACTTTAGTTGCGTCTATTTCTGTTGCTACGAGAAGATGTTTCTTCTTCCTGATTTTGTTCTTCCCCATCAGATACAATATTGTTTGATTGAATTTCTAACAATGGTCCGTATTTTTCCTGGGTCCATTTTTTCACCCCATATTCCCAATTATAGTATTGTGGATCAAGAGCTGGGTTAGCTGGGTACCCACCAAGTGGGTTGTTTTTATCTACAAAATGAAGAATTGAGTGTGTGTTGTTATATAAAGTAGCAATATCAATCACCATCTTATCACCACCTGATGAATTTTGTAGAGCTTCTAATACTAAAGCAGCGTCGATATAATCACCGCGAATAATCGGTTTTACTCCTTGAGTATTAATTTGAGGTTGAGGGAAAGTCTCCTCGGGAATTTTAGCGAGTGCTACATCCATAAATTCTCTCCACATTGGAGTTGTGATTAAACCAGAAAGCCCGCCACCCATTGGTTCGTTGTTGTTGTTACCAACCCAAGCACCTACCGCTAAATTAGGAGTGTAGCCCATAATCCAAGCATCTCTTAAGTTGTTGGTGCTACCAGATTTAGCAGCCACATCACGATTATTGAAGTTTATTAATGAGTTTGATCCCCAAAGCGGAGTCCGAGCAACATTATCAGATAAAACATCACTGATCATATAAGCAACATTTTCCTCAAGAACTCGATTGATTTTAATTTCTGACTCCTCAATCACATTACCGCGGCTATCTTCTATTTTTAATATAGTTCTAGGTTCAGCCCTAACTCCACCATTAGCAAATACACCATAAGCATAGGTCATATCTAAGAGGCGCACTTCACCACCACCAAGTACTAGAGTTAGTCCATATCTATCCGGGTCATTTAGTGTGGTTAGACCCATGTCGGCAGCAAACTTAAGGGTATCTTGTAAGCCAGCCAAATATAAAGTTTTGACAGCTGGAATATTTAGAGATTGAGCAAGTGCATTTCGCATACTAATCGGGCCAATAAACTTATGGTTGTAGTTTTGTGGGGCGTAACAAGGTGATTCAGAACTTAAACTATCAGGTTCACACTGAGGAGAAAATTGTGTTTGTACATCAAAAAGAATAGTGGCTGGAAGATAACCTTTACGAAACGCATTAGCATAAACAAACGGCTTAATAGAAGATCCTGGTTGACGAGCAGATAGAGTGACGTTGAAATTACCGTCTATTTCCTCACTGAAATAATCTCGAGAACCAACCATAACTAACAAATCGCCTGACTTAGGGTCAGTGGCAACTAAACCAGCATTTGAAGCGTTAAAACGTACAGTGTTTGAAGCTGCTTTTTGAGCTACAATTCGCTCTGCTTCTTTTTGTAAATCCCAATCAAGGGTGGTAATTACTCTGAAGCCCTGTTCAGACATTGCTTCTTCACCAAACCTTTCTGCGAGCTTTTCAACCACATACATCACAAAATGAGGGGCACGAATTCCAGTAACAGCCTGGGGTTGGAATTCTACCTCAGCTACTTTAGCTTCCTCATATTCTTCAACAGTAATAAACCCATTAAGTCTCATTCGGTCTAAAACTAATTGTTGCCTAGTGTTTAATGCTTCCCGATTGTTACCATAAGGAGAAAAATAAGTCGGAGCCTGGGGAATAGCAGCTAGATAGGCTGCTTCAGGTAAGGTAAGCTCACTAGCGTGTTTGCCAAAAAAAGCTAGTGCGGCTTCCTCAATACCATAAATAGTTCCTCCATAAGGAGACTCATTTAGATAAATCTCAAGAATTTCTTCTTTCTCCATTACTTGCTCTAATTTAATAGACAAAATTGCCTCCTTAACTTTTCGGCTTAGTTTTTTATCTCGATCCAAAACTGAATTTTTTATTACTTGTTGTGTAATAGTGGATCCACCTTGTCCACCAAGTAAGTCCCCGCTTTGAAAGTTAGACACAGCTGCTCTAATGATAGCTTTAAAATCAATCCCAATATGGTTATAAAACTGATCATCTTCTATCGCTACGGTAGCGTTTTTGATATGGCGAGACATTTCTTCAAACTCAATTACTGTGCGACGAACATCCTGGTTTAGATCGTATAGTACGATTTCACCAGTTCGATCATAGATCTTGGTCGACTGTAGCACACGTCTTTCTTCAAACGCAGACAGATCTGGAATTTCTAAAGTTGAAATCCATACCAAAACACCAGCTACCACAATAATAAAAGCTGCAAAACCAAAGATTAAGAGATCGATCAAAATCTCCTTCCAGTTCTTTTTAAACCACGAACGGATATACATACATAACGTTATATAGCCAATACTAGCATGAGTTGTCTAGACAATTTACTACGAATGTGTGATAGAGTTGTTTCAATATGAGTTTGGCAAAAGAGCTACAAGACAGAGGTTTTATCCATCAAATTTCTGGCCCATCACTGGAGTTAATTGTTGACGGAGACAAGCGTAACATATATCACGGTATAGACCCAAGTGCTGATTCGGCGCATGCTGGAAATATGGTGTTGTGGATGTTGTTGCTGCATTTAGCTAAAGCTGGTCACAAAATCGTTTTTTTGGTAGGTGGCGGCACTGGTATGATCGGCGACCCTAAACCAGACGCAGAACGAGAATTAAAAGACAGTTCTCTAGTATCTGAGAATGTGGCTAAGATTAAAAACCAAGCCGAAAAATTCTTTACTGGATATGAGATTGAGTTTGTAAATAATCTTGAGTGGTTGGGAGAGCTTAAACTCATTGATTTCCTTAGAGATATTGGAAAACACTACACAGTAAATGAATTAATTAAAAAAGATGCTATTGCGACTCGTCTCCAGAGTGACACCGGTCTCTCGTATACAGAGTTTGCTTACCCATTGCTCCAAGGGTATGACTATTTACAACTTTTTGAAACAAAAGGCTGTACGGTACAAACAGGAGGCTCTGACCAGTGGGGAAATATTGTGTCTGGAGTAGAGTTGGTGCGTCGTAAGGCCCAAGCAGAGGTTTATGCTATAACAGTGCCTTTGGTGGTGGATAAAGCAACTGGAAAGAAATTTGGTAAAAGCGAAGGAAATGCGGTGTGGCTTGACGCCGATAAAACCTCACCATATCAATTTTATCAATTTTGGTTGAATGTGAGTGATGATAGTGTCGAGGAACACTTAAAGAGATTTACTTTCTTGTCCTTGGATCGGGTAGCAGAAATCATCAGGTCTCATGAGCAGAATCCAGGTTCTAGAGAGGCGCAAAAAACACTAGCTTTGGCTGTGACAGAGATAGTTCATGGTTCAGAATTGGCTCAAGCAGCTCAAACCATAACCCAAGTTCTGTTTGATGGTAGAGCGTTGGAAACGCTAACTGATTCGCAAAAAGAAATGTTTTTGAGAAATGCACCGACATTAAAAACAACATCCGGAACCCCACTAATTGATGTATTGGTTGAGTCTAAATTAGCCACCAGCAAAAGAGAAGCAAGGACGTTTATTGAAAGTGGTGCGGTGGTGCTTGGGGGAGAGAAGGTGGTGGATGTAAATACTGTAATTGAGCCCAAGTATTTTGTTGAAGGACTAGCTTTTGTAAAACGAGGAAAGAAAAGTCTTTTTGTGTTGTCGCTTGAAGCTTAATAAGGTTCACGAGATGTAAAAATAGCCGGCTATGCCGGCTATTTTTACATCTCGTCAATATCATCAAATGAGTCGAAGTCCACATCCTCAGCATCATCCTCAAGTTCTTCGTCATCATCCTCTTCCTCCTCTTCCTCCTCTTCCTCCTCTTCCTCAGACTCATTAATATGTCCAAAACCCTCTACCTCATCATCTGAGTCATCACCACCACTTACTTCATCTAACAGGTCGTCGTCCAGAGACGCCTCTTCATCATCAGTAGTTTCCAATTCATCCTCTTCATCATCGGTTCGAAAGTAAATCATAATTAATGCGGTTAGGTATGTTTTTTGTATCAAAGTCGCGCACCAATGACAACTAAGACATAGTGCATTAGTCGAAGATTTTACTTGCTTCTACCGTAATGTGCAAGACAGGTTATACCAACAGCAATCGCATCGTACTCATCGTCAAGAGCATCCTCTGGTGCTGTCGGTACAAGCCGCTTGACCATCTCAATAACAGCCACCTTATCACTCTTGCCGTATCCAGTAACTGCTATCTTTATCTCTTGTGGTCCAAATTCATAAACTTGACAGTTATGGATTTGGGCAATGTAGATAAGGGCTCCTCGGGCCTGAGCCACCCCAATAGCAGTTTTTTGATTTTTATTAAAAAATAGAGTCTCGATCGCCAAGGTGTCTGGTTTAAACTTATCAAGTAATGATGAGAATTTTTCCCCCAGCTCTAAAATTCTCTCTGAAAGAGAATGTTCTTTAATGGTCTCTATACAACTTGAGTATAAAAGATTTTCTGAACCATCTATAAACTCTATGATGGCCACACCTAGTCGGTCATATCCTGGGTCTACACTAATAACACGCATGATTATTCCTGGCCATCTGCATTTGAGTAGATGTTTGTTACATCATCTTGATCTTCGAGTTTTTCAATAAAATCAGCCAACTTTTCTCCAGTTTCGTCATCCAACACTATTGGTGTATTTGGAATATAACCTTCGGACGTCTTAGTAAAAGCCCAAGCGGCTGAGCCGGGGGTGCCAAGTGCTAGACCAGCTTGAGAGAAAATGTGGCGAATTTCTGGTGCAGTGCGATTGTTATTGTCTGTTACAGCTTCAATCAGAAGCGCTACTCCACCCGGACCATAGCCTTCGAAAAGCACCTCCTCAAGTGTTGCTCCACCAGCACCACTACCTTTTGCTAAGGCCTTCTCAATATTATCTTTTGGCATTGAGTCTTTTTTAGCACGGTCTATCGCTGCTAGTACATTTGAAGCGTTCACATCACCTCCCGCCTTTTTCACCTCGATGGTGATCAAAGCCGAGTGTTTTGAGAAGATTTTACTCTTCTGTGCATCAGTCGCAGCCTTCTTATGTTTGATTTTTGACCATTTATTATGTCCGGACATACAGTTATATCTTTATCTGTTTATAAGCGTCTGGGCTAGCCATTCTTCCTCGTGGCGTTCTTTCTAATAAACCATGTCTAATTAAGTAAGGTTCAATCACATCTTCAATGGTTGATGGTTCTTCTCCAGTAGCGGCCGCAATAGTATTTAGTCCTACTGGACCACCATTAAATTTATAAATAATAACTTCGAGCACTGCTCGATCTGGTTTTCCTAAGCCGAGCCCGTCAATCTCAAGTAACTCAAAGGTTTTTTTAACTATTTGATCTGTGACCTCACCTCCCTCTAGTTGAGCTAGGTCACGACAGCGCTTAAGTAGGTAGTTGGCGGTGCGGGGAGTGGCACGGCAGCGTTTGGCGATATTATCTAAAACAGCCTTACTAGCATTAACATTTAATAGTTCTGCCGACCGTTTTAAAATTGTTGCAATCTCATCATCGGAGTAAAACTCCAAACGAAAAGTACCACCTGAGAAGCGTGAGCGTAGGGGAGAAGATAATAATGAGATGCGGGTGGTAGCAGCTACCATAGTAAACGGTGGTAGTTCTAATTGGACGGTCCTAGCAGATGGGCCCTTGCCGATAATAATATCCAAAACCCCTGACTCCATCGCGGGGTAAAGCACCTCCTCAATACTTTTTGATAAGCGGTGAATTTCATCAATAAATAATACATCTCCAGGAGAAAGGTTGGTAAGAATGGCGGCTAAGTCACCGACGCGCTCAATCGCTGGCCCGGAAGTAACTTTCATATTTGTGCCTAAAGTTTTTGAAACTAAGTTGGCAAGAGTGGTTTTTCCTAATCCAGGCGGGCCATAAAGTAGGATGTGTTCAGCAGCATGACCACGTTCGCGGGCAGCAGTGAGTAGAATACGGAGGTTTTCTTTAATTTTTATTTGGCCAATGTACTCCTCCCAAGTTTGGGGGCGCAGGGTCCGATCGAGGCCACCAGCATCGTCACGAGTAATTGGTGCTTTCTTTTCTTGCTCCATATTATGTAGATATTTACTTCCAGTATAACAAAAAACACCTAAAACTGGGTAAGGTGTTGACAAAATTTTAAAGTATGCTAGTATGTTGCCTAAGTGAAGTTCTCCGGTGCACCAAGTAGTTGGTGTGCGTTCATTTTTAAGCTATTCCAGAAGATAACTCTCTAAGCAACTTGGATGCGTTGCGAGGTTTTTGTGGCGTTCACCCTAGAGTGAGAGTGCGACAAACTGCCTTAGCGCGGCATTCACTTTCAATGCGGAAGCCTTGCTTAGAGAGTTATACTCTGGAATGAACCGGTCGATAAGCTGACATTATCACACTTTGTGAAAAATGCAGTCTTGACCTTAAAGCATTTCACTCCTCCAATCTTCTCATTTTGTGTTACACAACATGGGACAAGAAATCATCATCACTTACTTCCGGATTCGGGGTAGGTGATTTTGTTTGTGGAGTCGAGTTTTGTGTTATAGCTTGGTAAGGCAATTCGATCACTCGCTCTAGTTCCTTGATTGATGTAATGCCTAAGACTACTTTTTCAATCCCATCTTCCACCATAGTCGGAATACCTTGTGGTTTGGCGGCGGCGCTAATAGTGCTTTCCCTCGGGTCTCTAATCACCGCTTCTTCAACCGCGTCGTCCATAACCACTGCTTCATGAATACCACGTCGACCCTTAAAGCCGGTACCGCCACAAACATTACAGCCACCTGGTCGATAAAGAGTGAGTGGATTTGGTATTGGAATTGGGTGAGGGTGATTACTTATCACATAATCAATCAGCCGTTTCTCCTCGTCACTAGCTTGGTAAGACACCTTACACTCGTTACAAAGAAGGCGGATTAATCGTTGTCCTAAAATTACATTGATGGCTGTACCCATTACTCGCGGGTCTATACCGAGGTCAATTAAACGCGGGAAGCCCGCTACTGCATTATTAGTGTGGAGGGTACTGAATACTAAGTGACCAGTTTGGGCAGCGTGAATCGCTGTTTCTGCTACCTCATGGTCCCGAATCTCACCTACCATGATCACATCCGGGTCTTGGCGGAGGATAGCGCGTAGGCCAGAGGCGAAAGTGTAGCTGTCTCCAGTTTGGGTTTGAACAATTCCTTCTAGTTTGTATTCCACTGGATTCTCAATGGTAATAATCTTCACTCCTTCACTGTGGGTTTCTTGGAGAAAAGCATATAAAGCCGTGGTTTTACCAGAACCAGTTGGTCCGGTGGTGATAATAAGACCGTTAGGTTTTTTTAGTTCGCGCAGCATTACTTCCTTAACGTAGGGGTTAAGGTCAACTCGGTCGAGGTTAAAAGTAGCGAGCGAAGGGTCTAATAGTCGCATCACGATTGATTCCCCTAAAGCACCTGGAATTACTGAAGATCGCACTTCCACATCACGGTCACCAGCAGCGAAGGTGAAGCGGCCGTCCTGAGCCATGGTCTTGGAATTTAAAATCATGCCTGAAAGTAATTTGAAACGAGACATCAGTCTTTCGTATATAAATGGTTCTAGATCAACGATGTCGTGTAGTACGCCATCAAAGCGGTATCGTAAGCGAATACCATTTTCTTCAGGTTCGATGTGAATGTCGGAGGCACCTAAAGCTAGTCCACCAGCAAAAATTAATTCCAGTGTCTCCGAGATGCGTCTAGAGCTATTAGTCGATCGAATGGTTCGAAGGGTATTACCAACATCTTCTTTTTGCTTAATTTCACCCATCAACCGGGCGATATCCGCCGGGTCTATTTCAAATACCCCCTTCTTTTCAATTTTTGAATCGGTAATATCAGCGTAGCGCTTCCAGGCATGTTCCAAACTCGAGGTCGAACACATATAGACCCGTATTTGGTAGCGCTTCGCTTGCATTTCTTGAAGCAATGCTTGGGTTTTGGGGTGGTTCGGTGTTTTGGTAGCAACGGAAAGAACACGCTGCGAAAGCTCAAAACCAACCAATCCGGCTTCACGAGCTTTCTTCTCAGGGATTACTCCAATTGCTTCTGGATTGATGGTGTAGCCATGAAGATTGATATATTCAAAGCCGAGTTGAGGAGCGGTGGTCTGAACAAACCGCTCTTCTTCCCGAGCGTGCAGATCAGCCATGGTGGTGTTGGTATAGCTATCATCGAACTGGACCATATAAGCCAATAATAGCATGGAGCAGTGGCAATAATTTGCTTGTTTTGTAGGGGTTGGTATAGTCTTCGGTAATGAAAAGGAACTACCAAATTAGCGAGCCAAGAGACTTTAAAATGGTAGTTAAAGATGTGCTGCAGTGGGCGAAGGAAAATAAATACCAAACGCTAGTGATTGCTCTATCTGGAGATTTGGGGGCTGGTAAAACCACCTTTACCCAAGAACTAGCCAAGCATTTGAAAGTCAACGATATAGTCACTAGCCCTACTTTTACCATTATGAAGCGGTACCAGACACACCACAGTCAGTTTTTTAATTTGGTTCACATCGATGCTTATCGGTTTGAGACTGAAGCCGAGGCAGAACCTTTACGGTTACCAGAGGTATTTCTTGAACCAAAGACGATAGTGGTAGTAGAGTGGCCAGAAAGAATTACTTCCATTATGGATAAGGATTGGCCAAAAGAAGCCTCTGACGCCTTACCACAAGGTTTGGTTAGAATCCTCATTTCAGTTGATGATAATGAGACTCGTCAGGTAGAAGCTTCATACGAGCCAGCCAATTAAGAGTCTAGTAGTCCGATGTGGTAAAAACTGTATACTTACACACATGCCGAAACAGACTGAACCAACACTCGTGCTCCTCGATGCTCATGCGATTCTACATCGGGCCTATCATGCCTTGCCCGATTTTTCTTCACCAACTGGCGAGCCAACCGGTGCCCTTTACGGAGTAACCACGATGCTGCTGCGCATTATTGAGGAGTTTAAACCAGAGTATATCGCAGCTTGTTACGACCTCCCTGAGCCAACCTACCGCCACGAAGCTTTTGATGGCTACAAAGCCGGGCGGGTAAAGACTGACGATGCGCTCGTGCAGCAAATCGATCGTTCACGCGACATCTTCACTGTTTTTGGTATTCCAATCTTTGAACGACCAGGCTTTGAAGCGGATGATATGTTGGGCACTATCGCTCACCTCACTGCTAACAACAAAAAGTTGCGGGTAGTGATTGCTTCCGGTGATATGGATACTCTGCAGTGTGTTGATAAAAAACGCGTGCAAGTATTTACCTTAAAAAAAGGTATCAAGGACACTATTTTATACGATGAGCAAGCGGTGAAAGACCGGTTTGGGTTTGGTCCAAACCTAGTGCCTGACTATAAGGGTTTGAGGGGCGACGCGTCAGACAACATCCCCGGCATTGCCGGTATTGGTGAGAAGACTGCCACCACCCTCATCACAAATTTTGGTTCACTGGAGAAGATGTACAAAAAACTCGAGAAGAGTGAAGAGGCATTTCTTGAAGTGGGTATCAAGCCCCGGATTATCAATCTTCTGAAAGATGGAAAGGAGGACGCTGAGTTCTCAAAGATGTTGGCTACTATCCGCATTGATGCCTTGGATAAGTTCGAAGTGGAAGATACTAAGTGGCAGTCTAACGCAGACACGGAGGGAATTATTAAACTATTCAGTGAACTAGGCTTCCGGACTGTTACCGACCGGGTGAAAAAACTTTTTGCTATTGATTTAGTTGATGCCGCAGCAATTGCTGCTGAGGTAAGTGAGGAAGAACTCCAAGAAGCCAGTATCTTACTCTGGCTCCTTGAGAGCGAGCGCACCAATGCTAGTTTTGATGATGTGTTGGAGTACGGGCGATCGTTTCTTCAAGCTACTACCTGGGAGGAGACGGTGAAGGCGCTGCGTGAAAAAGTGAAAGCGGAAGGGTTGGACCACATATTTATCGACATTGAGCAGCCGCTCATTAAGGTTTTAGCTTATATGAAAGCAAAAGGTATCAAACTTGATACCGAGTATTTGAAAAAAATCTCCAAAACATTCCACACTGAACTAACCAAGTTAGAGAAAAATATTTACCAGCAGGCCGGGACAGAATTCAATATCAATTCACCAAAGCAATTAGGAGAGGTGTTGTTTG
This sequence comes from Minisyncoccia bacterium, assembly GCA_041589935.1. GTDB lineage: Bacteria > Patescibacteriota > Minisyncoccia > Phycocordibacterales > UBA918 > OLB19. The sequence goes on along the minus strand of JBFHUT010000004.1, from coordinate 2,549 downwards.
ACACACTTGGACTTAAGCCTAAAAATGCCAAGAAAACAGCAGGCGGGCAACGTTCGACTAAAGAATCTGAGTTAGAAAAATTACGCGACGACCACCCGATCATTAATGAGATATTGCGGTACCGCGAACTACAAAAATTAGTCTCAACTTACGTCGACAACCTACCGAAGATGGTAGGAGAGGATGGGCGAATTCACTCCACATTGCTACAGACTGGTGCCGCGACCGGACGTATGGCTAGTAAAGATCCTAATCTGCAAAACATACCCGTCCGTACCGAAGAAGGACGAATGGTACGTGGTGCCTTTGTGGCGGAAAAGGGGTATCAGCTAGTGGCAATTGATTACTCGCAAATCGAGCTTCGTATCGCCGCCATTCTCTCTGAAGATCCGGGTCTCTTGGAAATATTTAAAAAAGGTGAAGACGTGCACACTGGAGCCGCGGTGCGTGTGTTTAAGGTAAAGCCAGACGAGGTGACCGCCAAAATGCGCCGTAAGGCCAAGGTGATCAACTTCGGTATTCTCTATGGCATGGGGGTAAACGCTTTGCGTCAGAATTTAGGCGATGAGACGTCCAGGCAAGAAGCCCAAGAGTTTTTGAATGCTTATTTTAACACCTTCACTAGACTGGCGGAATATTTGGAAGAAACAAAGACCTTTGCCCGCCAGCATGGCTACACTGAGACTCTCTTCGGTCGCCGCCGCCGCTTCCCGGGGATTACTTCTTCAGTACCTTTTATCAGAGCGCAAGCCGAGAGGATGGCGATTAATGCGCCGATTCAAGGCACAGCCGCTGACTGTATGCGCGTAGCGATGTTGAGGGTGCATGAGTATATTGAGAGTTTGAAGAAGAGTGACGAGGTGCGCATGTTGGTCCAGGTGCACGATGAGTTGGTATTTGAAATAAAAGAAGAGCGATTAGAGGAAGTCACACCAGAGTTGGTGAAGATTATGGAATCAGTTCTATCAGACAAAGATGATAAAGGTGTGCCACTAATCGCTGATGTGAAGCAGGGAAAGAATTGGAATGAGATGGGGTAAGAGAATGAGTTTGTATTTTTGGGTATGAAAAATTTAGAGGAGCTGTATTCAACACTTGAGGCACATGAGCATGTTGATGCTGTTTTTGTTACGGGCTCAACAGCAATAGGTACAGAAACTAGTGACAGCGATGTAGATATGGTGATAGTGCTAAATGAAAACAGTCATGAAATAAGAAGTGTCTATGAGCTAGTTGATGGAAAATTTGCTGATATATTTTTCTTTACAAAGTCAGACGTTGAATTTCTTCTTTCTTCAGAAGAAGTAAGCGCAAATGAAATGAGGGGTATGTTGGTGACTTGGGTACAGAAAAGTAAGATTGTTTTTGATAAGTCGCAGATGCTCACTAAACTCAAAGAAAGAATTGACAGGATTAAGCTTTTTGTTACAGAAGATGAGAAGTTTAGAGGTCTTCAGGCAGTAAGTTACAGCTGGTTTCATAATCAGAGATACTATCGTTCTGGTAAGCAAGAATATCTTGCGGCGCTAGAGATTAGGCTCTGTCAGAGTGTTCTAGAAATATTCACTACATACTTTACTGTAAGGGGCTTGCCATGGAGAGGGGAGAAACAAGCGGTTAAGGTTATTGCAGAAAAATGTCCCGCTTTGCACGAAGCTTGGGAAAACTTTTTGGCAGCGCCAGAAATTGAAGGACGAATGCAGGCTTATGAAACTATGGTTAGGGAGATGATGCCTGAAGGAGTGGATCTACTTAAATATGATGAGGCGGTAGTTATAGGAAACAACCCAAGCATTAAAGGTGACGTGTTAAGTAAATATTGGCAAGATATTACTTCCTAAGGTTTTTCGGTATACTACAACCACTTATGTACGTAGTGTTTTACGGAAATGATCGGGGTGGGGTGCGCGATGCAGCTACTGCCTACATCGAAAAGAATATGCCTGCGGATGCGACGCTGACTACCATTGATGCAGCGGAGTATCAACCTGGTCAGCTAGCTGATGCGCTTGGGGCCACCTCACTCTTTGGTGGAAGTGAATGGTTCGTATTTGATACGCCATCAGCCTCGGCTGATTTTGATGAGGAGCTTAAAGCTGCTTTAGAGGAATGCGCGGAATCACCAAATACGTTTGTGATTTTAGAAGGTGCTCTGTTGGCAGCTCCAAAGAAAACCTACAGCAAACACGCGGCTGAAATGACTGAGTGCAAGGCCGAGGCAACTGAACGATTTAATTCCTTTGCTTTAGCTGAAGCGCTAGCCGGTAAGGATAAACGAAAACTGTGGGTGTTGCTGCAAGAAGCTAAACTGCAGGGTCTACGCGAAGAAGAAATCATTGGGATGCTATGGTGGCAGTTAAAAGCGCTGCGTCTGGCGAAACTAACCAGTTCAGCAGCTGAGGCTGGCATGAAAGATTTTCCCTACAATAAAGCCAAGCGATCATTAACTAAGTTTAGTGATGGAGAAGTAGAACGGCTGAGCCAGTCGTTACTAGAGCTCTATCATGATGGACACTCTGGGAGGCGAGAGATGGACTTAGCCTTAGAGC
>JBFHUT010000003.1:0-26541 GCA_041589935.1 Minisyncoccia bacterium | reverse complement strand
TTTAATAAGTTCAAGTAAACTATAATAAGTAGCTTACGCAATTTTTAAAGGGAACATCTCGAGGAAATATTGATTCTGAATAGTGATAGAGAATTAAACATTATCACGATTGTAACTGAGACAGTGACCGAGGTGGGTGATTTATGTCTCATTTGTCTCACTTACAAAAACAGTACTATGACCGAGGTGACTCTACTAAAGAGTAGAAGGGTGTGGAGTATATCCTTACGGTGCTTGACCCTAAAGGTTCTAAACCGTAGTGGCCAGCACGTGAGAAAAAGCGCTTCGGCGCTTTTTCTCGTGCTGCCCGACAAGCAAAGTGCCTGCGCACTTTGCGTGGGATTCGAACCGCCGGAGCGATGTGAGCCAAGCGACTTAATTTTCTTATGAGTTCACGAATTAGAAAATTAGAAGTGCCCTTGTGGTAAACGAGTGAGGCGTGTCCCGCGGCACCACGTATCTTTACGAATACCTGGAGTAAAGTACGTTGGTGACCGTCAGGATAAATCCCTGTCGGGCAGCCAACTCGTGGGTCTAAGCGTTTTTTGGTGCTTTTTCTAATACGAGTAACGAAATAGCACCACCTACAAATTTCCCCAGTTATTACATTGTGTATACCGTTCTCCGGAATTAGTGAAGTATAGTATTAGTATGAAACGCTGGATATTCGGTACGACTCTGTCACTCAGTCTTCTGTTTGGGTTGAGTGCTCCGGTAGAGGCGGCTATTCCCGCTGTTTACACCAATAGTAACTTGTTTACCAGCGAACAAGATGCGCCAATCTCATTTATTCAAGATACGCTCGGTAACTTCTCAGGCTTGACCGCCACCGGCAAAGCCTTCACTCAGCGAGCGGTGGTGGCTGACATTCATGTACGTCTGCATTCATTTGCTATCGACCAGGCTAATTTCTATATTTCAAACTTCGGCACGTTCCTAGCAGAATCTGATACTGTTGCTTTATCTATCTATCTTGCTCAGGCAGGTTGGGAAGAGGTGTTTTAAATTAGCTTGTCACTATTCATGCTGTAATGCGTAGTTTGATATACTGAAGCAAATGAAATGCCCAATTGATCAAATTAGTTTGTCCCATTTGCCGGTAGAAAGGAAATTTCTAGCAAATCTGCATCTTGATGTTTGTAGGAAGTGTCAGGGCATATGGGTTGATGCTGGTGAGTTAGAGCGGCTTGTTTCTCATTTTAGCAGCGATTACCAAAGGACTTATCAAACGTGGCTAATCGCTAATACAGACGGAACTACGGCCCCGAAGGATTTTTGGCAAGAGACAGATCGCTTTTGTCCTCGGGATGGTACTACGCTTGAGCGACACTACACAGGTGTTGCCCACAAGGTCGGTATCAACCAGTGTCCAACTTGTAGGGGGTTTTGGTTTGATGGCTCTGAGCTATATGCAGTAGCTAAAGCGAATGAACCAAACAGCGCATTGGATAATGCGATTAGGGGTGCAGTAAAGGGATTGCATAAAGAAATTGGAAATAATTATCATTCAGATGATGTTATAGCCTGGGATTTGTTTTCCAAACCGGCCACCGCTATACCTCACATTGGTAATTTATTGCTCAATTTGATGCTCGCATATATATCGCGAAAGTAGAAAGATGTCATCATCACGTAAGTACGGACGTACGTACGTCATGCTAAGCTAAGGTAATGATTAATAAATACGTTAGGAAACTTACCAAGGCGAGTAGCCACAGCTACACGATTAACATCCCCAAGGAACTGGTTAAGGAATTTAAGTGGCGCGAGCGCCAGAAGCTAGAAATCGTCCATGATTCCAAGCGTAATCAGCTCGTGGTGAGGGATTGGGAAGGTCAGAAGAAGTAATAAATCAAATTAACACCAGATAGTATTTCTCCTCAAGAAGAGTATGCTAAGTGATATGAAGTACATATGTATTTTTGTGCTCGTCTTCAGTTTTGTGATGCTTGGTTGGTATCTTAAAGATCACGCTGTAATCGAGCCTACCATCGGTGGTGATCGAGATGAACAGGGGTGTCTTATTGCTGCCGGCTACATTTTTACTGAAAAGGTTGGTGCTTGTCTGCGTCAATTTGAGATGACGCCTGATATAGAAGAGGCGGCGCGGTTGGCTGTGCTGGCGGTAGGTCGGAGCTATGCACTTACAGTGGTGTCATTTAATGCGTACGAAGAACCTGGTGCCTATGACATTATGTTTGAACGGGGAGAGGAGCGTACTCCTAATACGGTTCACATACGTGGTGGAGTCGTAGTCCCAGAGGAGGTTATTGAAAAGGAGGACTCAATTCGTGTGTCTGCTCCAAGGCCGGGAGCGGCAGTAGCTTCTCCGGTTGTGGTAAGTGGCATGGCGCGTGGTACGTGGTTTTTTGAAGCAACGTTCCCGATTATTATTGTTGATTGGGACGGGCGAATTATTGGTGAGGGGTATGTGAGCGCGACTGATGATTGGATGACAGAAGAGTTTGTTCCCTTTACAGGCGAGGTATCGTTCGATCTGCCAATAGGTACTCCATATAAACGCGGAGCGATTATTTTTAAAAAAGATAACCCATCTGATTTGCCTGAGTATGATGATGCGCTAGAGATACCGCTGGTGTTTGAGTAGGAGGTGGCGTGACTGAGAGAGGTGGTAAGAAAGGTCGCAAAAGTACTAACTTTTGCGACCCTTTGGCTAGACAAAATAATTTCTTGTTGTAACTTAGTAGAGGTTTTTTGTTACTTGTTGTCGATATAATAAGAGGAGGAGTGTGTTCGTGGATGCGAAAAAACTAAGTATTCGATATGGTGCCAACCAAGTAAAAGGTAGAACTCTGTGGGAGATTATTGGTCCAACCGGTGTCGTCTGGGCAAGTCCTAGTGAAATGGAACGTATGTTCAACTTACTATATCCCAGTGGTGGCCTGAGGGTGGAGCATCGTTGGAATGGTACTGGGATGGAGTTGCCATATCCATCTCAGGCTTATGTAACGATGCCTTCTGGTCTTAAGAAAGAAATCAGAGTTGCCTTCGTTGCTTTGGTAGCTAGTCTATCCGAGTTAAAGGACTAATCCCCTCTATAATAACCGCTTAGTAGGAAACGAACAGCGGTTTTTGTTTTAGTTGCGCCAAAACCTACTGTTTGCCGTTGACTGTTTTGGTGGCAGAACGTACGCTAGCGTGATGAATAAGGCTGCGAGCGATCAAACTAAAACCTGGGACGTGATTGTTATTGGCGGTGGCCCAGCGGGGATGATGGCTGCCGCGACAGCAGCGGCCGAGGGGGTTGAAGTGCTCTTACTTGAAAAAAATTCTGAGCTAGGTAAAAAGCTGTCGATTACTGGTGGTGGTCGGTGTAATATCACAAACAATAAGCCGGTGGTGCGAGAAATGTTGGCTTCATACAAAGAAGAAGGAAAATATCTTTTTTCTACTTTTACTCAGCATGGAGTAGCTGAGTCCATCGCTTGGTTTAATGAGAAGGGAGTTGCGCTGAAGGAAGAAAATGAAGGACGGTTGTTTCCCAAGACTGAATCAGCTGAAACAGTGCGGGCGGTGCTTGTGGAAGAGCTCAAGAGACAAAATGTAACTGTGAACTCTAAGCAAGCAGTTGTTGGTATTGCGTATGGCGATCAGGAAACACTTTTTACAATCAAAACTAAATCAGAAGTGTACCGTGCTAAAACCTGCGTGGTGGCAACTGGTGGCTATGCTCGTCCAGATACTGGTTCAACTGGTGATGGCTTTCAGTGGTTGAAGCAACTTGGTCATACGATAAAACCTAATGATAACGCGCTAGTACCGGTGGCACTGAAAACTACATGGACAAAAAAACTCAGTGGCATCACCTTACCGAATGCGAAAGTTAGTGTATGGGCTGAGGGAAAGAAGTGTCTAGTAAAAACTGGTCGTGTTTTGTTCACTCATTTTGGTGTGACTGGGCCACTGATTTTAAATATGAGCAAAACAATCGGTGATTTGTTGCATGAAGGAGTAGTGGAGCTGCGTCTAGATTTATTTCCGCAGTTTGATTCTGGTGAACTTAAGAAACACTTAAAAATGTTGTTACAGTCAAACAAGAAGCTACAAAATGTACTGGCAGAAGAATTACCGCTACAGCTGGTGAGAGGGGTTTTGTCGGAGCTCTCGATTGATGGCGATACGCCTTGTCATAGTGTATGCAAAGAAGATCGCGCTTTATTATTACAGTATCTAAAAGCTGTTTCCTTACCCGTCTCGGGATTGCTTGGACATGATAAGGCAATTGTATCTTCTGGAGGTGTCGTGTTGGATGAAATTAATTTTAAGACTATGTCATCTAAAGTGGTACCTGGTTTATTTATCGTAGGAGATCTACTAAATATCAACCGCCCATCGGGTGGATACAGTCTGCAATTGTGTTGGAGTACTGGATATGTAGCAGGTAAGCAAGTGGCCTTAAAAGCCAATGACTCGTAGTAACTAAAACTACGATTAATAAATATCATACTTAATTTGACACCAGTCTAGGTGGGAGTACTCTTTAGGTAAGGTATATGTCATTTAGTGACTACAAAAAAGAATTGTTAGTGGTGTTTGCACTGTTAATTCTATTCGTTTTGTCTGGATACTTAGCTCAAGTTTATCAAGATCAATTGGTTGGGCTAATGTCGGGCCGGACTGTCTCTGGAGCACTTGTGTATGTTTTTGGTGCGACAATTGCAACTATTATTGCACCGTTATCTTTTTTACCAATTTTGCCAGTAGCGGTTACTTTGTGGGGAAGTTTCGTAGCAGCCTTGCTCTCAATTGTGGCCTGGTCTCTCGGAGCTGCGATAGCCTTTTTACTAGCTAGACGCTATGGTAGGCCATTAGTGCTGCATTTTGTGGGGGAGCGAAAAATGAGTTTAGCGTCTCGAATGATTCCGGAAAAATATCTTTTTGTGGCGGTAGTCTTTTTGCGCATGGCTTTACCAGTTGATCTTCTTAGTTACGCACTTGGGTTGCTGGGTGTTATGCGATTTATGCCATATATGGCGGCTACGGTGATTGGTATCACCCCGTTTGCTTTTGCATTTTCTTACTTGGCTCAGATGAGTTTTACTTTCCAGGCGATTTCGTTGATTGTTGGAGTATCAGTAATAGTATTAGGTTTGCCATACATCAACCGTAGGTATAAGGAAATTTTTCAGTAGAAAGCAGGGTTCTTACTAGTAGGTATTGCAATGCTAAGAAATGGATGAGGGAAATGGAAGAATCTGTCTCTTCGCAAGGTGAGATGGCGAAAAAAATCTATTTCTACTACACCACTTGTATTAAGTGTTATAAGCATTACGGAAAAAACTACGTGGTAGAGCTGGCTCGGGTGGCGTAATCTCTCGGGTGTATAGTCAAAAACCGCTACCTGAAGGGTAGCGGTTTGTTTTAGAAGGAACTATTTTTGATCTGTGGTGGTTGAGAAATCTGCCAGAATCATCAGCAGTTTTTTTCCTGTTTCATCGACGATGAATTCTAGTGGAATCTTAGACCCGACCATTTTTTTTCCATCAATTCCTAGTAAGTCTCTGAGTGGTTTGGGAATGATGATACGAGCCGGTTTGTTTTGTTCGCGTGAAATCTTCGAGCAAATTTGTCGGTCTTCAATATCCAAATCATCAGCACGCTTGAAAGCGACCTTCTTGTTTTCTAGATTGTAGAAAATGAAGACTTCACTGTTTCCGCCCTTGGTTAGCAAGTTACTGATGAGTGCGGGGAAGCAGAGTCTGTTTGATCGATCAAACGTAGCTTGCATATTGCCAGTGTACAAGGTCAAATTCATGGTGTTCTCCCGGTAGTGATCTGGTGTTATTAATTTATAAAAAATTGATTATGTCAAGACACGTAGGTAATTCTAAGTTACACACAATAAGCAGCTGAGAGGGTAGGTGCACGAAATTTAGGTGATTATAGTAGGAATCGTATGACAATTATATATAATAAGTAGACAACATTTTCCTATATAACATTTTTTAATATGAACAGGATCAGTGAACAAACACAAAAGGTAGAAGCTGAAATCAGAAAGTTGGAGGAGATGGGTGGTGTGATGACTGGCCAAGCAAAAAAATTTCGTGATTCGGCTTTCACACGCTTTCCGGTAATTTTCGTTCTACTCTCAACCTTTGGTGTAGTGGCGACCCTTTATGGCTTTGAAAAAGTGATTGATCAAATTGATTGGCTATCTGAACATCCAACTATGATTTTGGTGATAGGTTTGGTCACTCTAGCTTTTACTGGTACTTTGTACAAAAAGTTAAATTAATATCTCCAGGTTCAAACAAAGTAGTACAATGTGATTATCTTTGAGTCTAGTCGTTTTCAGTGTGCAATACTGTAGAGGAGTATATGTTTGACACGCAAAATAATGGTCGAGTAAGAGAGATCATGTATTTTTTAGCGACAATGCTGATTACTGCGACGCTTGTAGTGTCTGTTTCAATTCCACTTGTACAGCAAACGCATAATTTGTCAGATTTAAATGCCAGTGAATCTGATGGTGATAAAGAGGGTAATCTTGTAGGTGTAGATATTGAGACTTTTGATAAAGTCACACAAGACAACTTCAATGTACATTTAATAACAGAAGCTCCTTGTGATGGTGAGACCTGCTTCACGGTATCTGTATTATGTGAGTCATTGCCCGCGCGTACAGCACTGGTGAAAAGATATTCACCGATGCCTGTAAATGGTTTAGTAAGAGGAGGAGTCATTCTGACTACTGGTGGACCTGGTAAGGGTTTGTACGGTGATGCAAACGATGTTAGAGCAGAAACTGTATCGGTATTGCGCGAGGCGGGATTTGAAGTATTTGCCTTAGGGTGGATTGATAAAGATGGCTGGTCGTTAGCTGGAGAGGGTAGAGTGGGTCCGGTCTGTGCCTATGCTGCAGTGGTGAGATGGATTGAGGCAGAATTGGCGCAAGAGCCAGAAGTGTTATGTGCCCAGGGTAATAGTGGCGGTTCGTCGCAGATTGGATATGGATTGTCGGTGTATGGACTAGAAGACGTGCTTGATATGGTGATCTTTTCTGCAGGGGTAACTTCCAGCGACTTCGAAGTAGCATGTTTTGGTAGTGATGATCCGGCGCGAGAAGAAGCCGAGTATCGTGGCCCTGGTACAAGAGGGGTTGTTGATGCGGCGATGGGATGGGATGGAGATGAGAATTATTGTCTTAAGGGTGAGTATGATGAACAAGTGGCAAAATTACTTGATGCTGAGAGTATAGTTTCTAGTCTTGCTGTCAGAGATTTTTCTTACCCTAAAACGAAAACTAATTTCCTTAATTCAGAGCGAGACTCAACCGGATCAGATGAACAAGGTCGGATTTATTACGAGGCTATTACAACTGAAAAAGCATGGCATGAAATAGCCGGTTCGGTACACACTGTTGATGCTACAGAAGAGGGGGCTGCTGTTATTAGAGACTTATTCTTAAATGAGTGTCGATCATATTAAAAAACATGAAATCATTTCCAACAAAGTCAATTTTATTAGGAGCTATCGCGGGTGTGATACTAGGGGTTATTGTTCTAGTTTTATATTTATTAATAACGTCGTCTGAAAGGACTAATATTACCGAGTTAGCGGTGAATGATGAATTGGTCGATCAAGTATACTTTGAATCAACTGATAGTGGCTTGGGTGTGTCAATTGCCGAGACAGGATCGTTGAATCAGAAAGAATTATTGACATACTATAATGAATTGACTGGTCTGTATCGACAAAAAACAGATGAGGGTTTGATAATTGGTTATTTAGAGGAGGATTTTGATACAGCTCGTACGTTAATCAGAGCAAATGAACTAACTTCTGCTTTTTCTTTGCTAAGTACTATTGAAGAAGCTCTCACTGCGGCAAGTGTGACTGATACTAATAGCGCAGAAGATAAAAACTATCAAAGCCAGAAACCCAAGCCCGATTTAAGTGGTTCAGATAATGATACAGTCGACGATGGCTCTGTTGTCGGAGTTGCGCCGCCTGTTACGAAGCCGTCAGTATCTACCTGCAGGGCAGTGCCGATCCCGAACAGTACCGTAAGAGGTGTTTCTTCTGAACATATTTCTGAGATTAAGCCTGGTTTGTTATATGTGGTATATGCTTGGCTCAATCAACGTCAGTCTTCATCACAAACTTGGGACAGTCAGCCAAATGAAACAGTTAATACTTATATCATTAAAGGAAATAATGTTAACGGAAAGACGGAAGTGTGGGTAACTGGAGGTGGCTATGGAGACGCTGGTGGACCAGTATACGACATAAGACGAGGTCTAAGCGAATCTATGACACCAACCAGCGAATTTGTCGGTTATGTTAATGAAGTGATTCAGGGTTGCTTAGGCTTGTCGCCTCAGAATGTAGCTTTGCGTTTTATTGCTACTCACTACCACTATGATCATGTAAATCCAGAATTTTTTGATGAAATCTTTTATGGTGGTTACGGGTATGACATTAATTATCTGAAATCATATATTCACGAAGCGGACCACAGTTCTTTGCTTGGGTATGCTTGGCCCGCTTCAATGCCAGAGTGGGACACCAAAGCATACGATTCATTTGAAAGTATTGGTGGTAAAAACGATTCGTGTGGTGAGCAGGTTTGGAGCTTTTCTACGGCTGTTGGGACCTGGAATGTGCTGGCTAATCCAGGTCACACAGCTGGTACAATTAATTTAATGAATAACAGTCTGGGTTATCTTATAACTGGTGCTCCATTCTTTGGTTGTTCGCCAACTAGTGCCGAAACTTATTTCCATATTCACAAGAATATAAGTTGGAATGATCAGCCGTCGATTATACCCCAAAGATAATTTGCTAATAGATACATTATTATGATTATGAACGAAAATAACTATCAGGAAGAAATAGTTGAACAGGTAAGTGACGCCGACTCAGTGCCTGTAAAAAAGCGCTCATTTGAGTTAATTACAATCAGTCTGTTGGTAGTGATACTCATGTTTCTGTTAGTGGTCTTAATGCTTTTTAACAGATCAGATCCAATTATTGACGAAAGTAATCAGTCAATTACAAGTGAGTCAAGTGTAGAGGATCCTGAAACAAGTGAGATTGTTACAAGAGAGATGGTCCAAAATTTGTTCGCTGAAGTGGTGTCACTGGAGAAAATTGACAGTAGTTTTTCAGATCAAGTTCCTGATATTTTGTCATTGGTAAAGCAAGACATTCAGAAGCAGGATTACGAGTCTGCCTATGAACGACTTATAGTCTTAAAGAGTGGGTATCAAGACAAAGAAAGTGAGACTGTAGTAAATGAACCAGAGAGCGAGGTCGGTCTAATGCCGCCACGTCCGATTATAAATAACGATGATTATGATACTTCTGACACTGTTAATGTCCTTGCGGCTAGAGACTGTTCTTCAAGTGTTAACTCTGCTGTTTGTCATGACTTGGTGGTAGCCTGTAGTAAAGTGCCAGATAGAAACGTGACCGTGCGTCAATCACAAGAAGGAAATAAAGATTCTGGGACTATTGTGTTTACGACAGGAAGTACAGGAAGTGGAGTCTATTCAGATCGTCCTGTGGCTGGCGAAACTATAAAAATCCTTAATGAAGAAGGTTTTGAAACGTTTGAGATATATTGGACAGACGATAAGGGTTGGACTACTGGTGTAAATTCTGGTTTTTCTGGCGGTACTTGTGGTACAGCAGAAGTAACAAAGTGGATTGCTGGTAATGTAGCTAAAAACACAGAGACAATGTGTGCTCAGGGTAATAGTGGAGGATCAGCCCAAATAGCCTACATGCTAGCTGAATATGGTATGGAGGATCTTTTTGACATGGTTATACTAAGCGGTGGTCCACCACCAGGCAGGCTTGATATAGCCTGTTTCGGAGACGAAACAGACCCGTCCTTAAAAGACACCGTCTTTGTAGGGTCTAATGGTGGAGTGGTTGATGCTCTGTTGGGGTGGGAAACGGAGAGGTATTGTTCTTCTGGATCTGGTCCTGACTGGGCGTTGGAAATTCTTAAAGACGACAGTTTAGCATCACCAACAAAGCCAAAAGACTGGTATTACCCAAATACCAAGGTTAATTTTGTACAGTCAGAGTCAGACGTGTCACACTCAGACGAATTAGGTCGCTACTACTATGACGTGATAACGTCCGAAAAGAAATGGTATGAAATACCTGGAAGTGTGCACACACTAGATAATTACCAACAAAGCGCAGAAATCATCAGGCAGCTTTTTATTGAGGAGTGCCGTTAGTCTGATTTCGTTGATCCATTGACTGAATCCGTAATTGTTGTATGTTAGCACGTAGGTTTGTACTAAGGAGGAAGTGTCGTGTTGGATATCACTAAGGATATTAGATTTTGTCAGTCGGGAATAGAAGAAGATAAGGCGAAAGTACTTTTTGAAATTAAGCGAAAGGATTGGCAGTCGGTTGACCGTACGATGTTAACTTATGAAGTGATCGACGAGTTGATTGATGAGAGGCTTTTAACACAGCTTAAATGCTTTCGTTCTGGTGTGCGGCGGTATGCTCACGATGCGGTGTTGCAGGCTTTATTGGATAGCCCTGAGCACACAGCTTCATTTGCTGACTTGGCTAATGTAGTTGCTAATTTGCTTGACTACAGAAGAAAAACGCCTTATTTACCTCAGCTGATCCAGTCTTTAAATGTACAATTAGGAAGGGCTGATATAATGGTCGCTATTTATCATGTTGGCTTCCAGCCTAGAGAAAAGAGTTCGCAACTCCTCAACAAGGATAAACAGTATCGTCTGTACCCAATACGAAAATCTTAATTTTTACAAAAGACCCTGTCTGAGACCGGGTCTTTTATTTAGTATTAAAATAAGGCTGACATTTAGCCACTGTGTGCTATGGTATATCCATTATAATAAGCCTTATGGTGCAGGATATTAAAAAGGAACTAACTAAAAAAATTAGTGGCTGGTTGCAGGCACTGGGGGTGGCTGATCCAGTAGTTCAGCTTGATAAGTCAGTAGTGTCAGAGTTTGGTGAATTTGCTACTAACGTGGCAATGCGCTATGCCAAGGATTTATCACGGAATCCTCTCGTGATAGCTAATGAATTGGGGCAATTTCTGGTGGAGCAAGATATTGAAGGATTGGAGAAAGCGGAAGCTGTAAAACCAGGATTTTTAAACTTATACCTGACTTCAAAAGCCAAGATAGCCCATATGCGGGGCGTCTTAGAGTACGGCTCTGCTTTTGGACATAATCATAGTCATCAAGGTGAACGTTGGGTGATAGAGCATACTTCACCGAATCCAAATAAAGCCATGCATCTAGGTCACCTTCGTAATAATCTATTGGGAATGGGTATTGTGAGATTACTGAAGGCTTCAGGGGCAGAAGTGGTAGCTGATGCTGTGTACAACAATCGAGGAATCGCCATTGCGAAAGTTATGTACGGCTTTTTAGCACATATGAAAAAGGGAACTCAGCCGACTGATATTTTTTATTGGACCAAACACAAGGACGAATGGTATCTACCGAAAGAAAAAGGTCTGAAGCCCGATGTTTTTGTGACCGAGTGTTACGTCTTGGCCGAAAAGGACGCAAAAGAAAATGCAGAGATTGATAAGCTCATTAGACAGATGGTCATCGATTGGGAGTCCCAAAACGAAGCTGTCTGGGAGTTGTGGGATTGTGTTTTGCAAATAGCGTACTCGGGTATAAATCGTACTCTGGAGCGGCTTGGTAGTCACTGGGATAAAGTGTGGTACGAACATGAGCACTATCAAAAAGGTAAGCAGTACGTCGAGAAGGGTTTGGATAAAGGCATATTCAAACGACTAGAGGATGGTGCAGTGCTAACTGATCTGGAAGAAAATTACGGTATTACCGACACGGTTTTGCTTAAAAATGATGGTACGTCTCTTTATATTACACAAGATATTGCTCTGACAGATTTGAAGAGGAAAACCTACAATGCTGATAAGTTGATTTGGGTAATCGGACCAGACCAATCGCTGGCCATGAAGCAACTGTTCGCCGTGAGTGAGCAGTTAGGAATCGGACGGGTAGAGGATTTCGCTCATGTTCCTTATGGATATGTTGGTCTTAAGGATGAGGCGGGTGGATTTAAAAAAATGTCATCACGAGAAGGTACAGCTCTTTTCATTGATGATCTGATCGATGAGGTGAAGGGGATGGTCCTAGACCGGTATGAAAAGGAGGATCGTCACACGACAGAAAATAGGGAAGTTATAGCTGAACAGCTGGCTCTAGCGGCAGTGAAATTTGCTTTTTTGAAGTCTGACCGTATGCAGGGTATCACATTTGATGTTGAACAGTCGGTCGATGTACAGGGAGATTCTGGAATGTATGTGATGTATACCTACGTGCGCACCCAGTCAATTCTGCGTAAAGCAGGAGAGGCTAAGGGTGAGTTTGTAGCGCCAGGTGAACTAGGTTCCGAGGCGAAGTTGGTTCGGACACTGCTTTATTTTGAAGATATAATTGAAAAATCCGTTGGCGATTTGTCAGTCCATCATGTAGCTCAGTACCTATTAGAACTCTGTAGCGAATTCAACAGTTGGTATGCTAAAGAAACAATTCTAGATGGAACGGGACATGAAGCTTACAAATTATCTTTGGTTGAGGCGGTTGGTGTAACAATTCAAAATGGACTCGCACTACTCGGCATAGAAACCGTGGATGAGATGTAGATGGTAGTTTTGTTATGCTCTAAATATGAAAACTGGCCGAGTTACAGAAGTGCATCGTACAAACTATACGGTGGCCGCAGAGGATAAGGAATATCTCGCTACCGTACGCGGCAGCTTTCATGAAGAAAAAGACTTTCCGAAGGTGGGTGACTATGTGGAGCTGGAAACGCTAGTTGATGAGAAGGCTGTAATTACTAAGGTGTTCGAGAGACGGAGTGTAATTAAGCGCAAATCTTCCGATACTGATGATGAACAAGTGATTGCCGCTAATGTAGATGTGATTTTTATCGTTATGGGATTGGATGGTGATTACAACCTTAGTCGTTTAGAAAGATATTTGCTGCTGGCTAAGCAGAGTGGCGTTGAGCCGGTGGTTATCCTGAATAAAGCTGATTTGCTGACAGACCCCTTGGTTGTTGAGACTGAGGTTGGAGGGGTTGTGGGTGATGTTCCGGTGTATTTAGTATCTGCTATCACGGGCGAAGGATTAAAGCAGTTACAAGATCACATCAAGCAAGAGACCACAGCGGTTTTGCTTGGTTCGTCGGGCGCTGGTAAATCAACTATAACTAATTGGCTTTTACAGGAAGATAGACAGAAGGTGCGTGAGATCAGAGAGGACGATAGTCGTGGCCGGCACACGACCACGTCACGTCAGTTGTTTGTATTGCCTGGAGGTGGATATTTAATTGATACACCTGGAATGCGAGAATTGGGTGTTCTAGAGGCTGATAGTGAGGATCAAGAGGCGGTGTTTCAAAGGATAGAAGAGTATGCTGCGCAGTGCAAGTTTCGTAACTGTGACCACGATAAGACCGTGGGTTGCGCTGTGCTCGCGGCAATTGAAGCCGGTGAATTAACCGAAAGAGAACTGCATAACTATCAAAAACTATTACGGGAGCGTAGCTACCTAGAGAGTAAGGGCTCAACTACGGCGGCACGTCATTACGAACAAAACCAGAAACGACAACGCCAGCATCAAGTGGCTGTTATGCGGGACAGATTAAGAAGAAGGTTGAATTAAGTGCGGTCGTTGTAAGAAAGTTGTAAGTCATCCGTCATAGAAGTCGGATCTAGTATTATTGAGGAAATAGTAATGGAAAAGTTCTTTACCCAGCACATCAACTTTGCATCATTGGTAATCGCGGTCATGCTTTTTATGGCCATGAGTGCTAACGATGTACATGCGTCTGGTTTAAATAGGAGCAAAGCGGTAGTAGTCTCATTCTATGGCACGGGTGATGAAAATGAGTGTGGACCTAATCGTCCTTGTCATGGTTCACGCACAGCTTGTGGCCAGGTGTTTAACAAACATGCTGTTTCGGTAGCTCATGAGAAACTGCCGTGTGGTACGCGGGTTAAACTGTGTCGCCAGGGAAAATGTATTGAAACTGAAGTGACTGATCGTGGTAACTTCACAAAGTACGGTAGGGAGTTCGATCTCTCTTATGGGGCGGCAAAGAAACTAGGTATCATCGAGGTTGGTGTGGCAAAAGTGGTGGCAACAGTGCTTCGTTGAGGCACTTTCTCAGGACTCCTTAAGGAGTCCTTTTTTTTGTAGTTTGTAATGATGAAGATCGATAATGTAGTTCATGGATCAGGCATGGGAAGCGATAATTTTCGGACTATTTTTAATTGATAGCTTAGGAACAATTGTGATGGCTTGGTTTGGGCAAAAGTGTGGCTTAAGACAACAGGATCGTATTCAAAGTATTTTCCGCCTGCCAAGGGTTGGGCGGTGTTGTATTTCTTGCTAGTTATTATGTATCGGTTTTTTGTTGGAATTGTTCAAAATAAGTGACTAGAGTCAGATGCTGTGAGCGTGTATACTTAGCAGATTACAATTATCTGAATGCAACATAAATATGGAGGAAAATACCAAAGAAACCACTAGTACGAATTCGATAACAAAAACGACTTCAACTTCGCCACTAAAAGAAGTGATGACGCCACTCGCTATTGTATTGGCGGGTATGTTTATTGGTGCTGGTTTATATTTTGGTGGGGATCAAGCGCCTAGTAATGGGACTTTAGAAAATGATTCTGTGGTGCTTGAAGGTGATGCAGTTCAAGCGGCTCCGAGTCTAGATAATGTAGATCCAGTCACGCCCGATGATCACATTAAAGGTAATCCTGCTGCGCCGGTTAAAATTGTAGAATTTTCTGACTTTGATTGCCCTTTTTGTAGCCGTTTTCATGACACAATGGATAACATAGTTAATTCCTATGGTGATCAGGTAGCCTGGGTATATCGCCACTTTCCATTGGAATCTATTCATCCACAGGCATCGGCTGTAGCGGTAGCATCTGAATGTGTAGCAAAACTCGGTGGCAATGATGCTTTTTGGATATTTACTGACGGTTATTTTGAAGCACGTGGTTCCGGTAATAATACTGCTCATAGCACACTCATACCGCAGTTAGTAACAACTGCAGGAGTAGAACAGGGAGCATTTACAGCTTGTTTTGAGAGCGGAGAGTTTAATGCGAACGTACAAGCTGATCTGAATGATGCGATCGAAACCGGTGGTCGAGGAACCCCATGGAGTATTATTATTGGACCTTCAGGAAAAACTTACCCGATTAATGGTGCAGTACAGCAACAGGTAATAGAGCAATTAATTGACACTGCGCTCAAGGAGTAGTAAGGGTCTATGTGGCAGGTGCTGCGTCAAGTATTTTATCAACCGAGGTATTTCAGCCTATTTACGGCCATTGTGTTTATTGTGTTGACTGCGGCTTTGCTGTTGCCAAATTATACTATCTTGGTTCAGATTCTTGCTAGCGAAGTAGTTTCTGTGTGGTCAAAGATGGTTTTTGTACTTAGTTTGTACGGCACAATTACGACAAACTATACTCTATTTTCAGCAGCTAACTTACTGTCCGTGGCAGTTTTGTTTGGGGTAAATATAACACTACTTGTGTACTACATTCGTCGGCGTCAGACGGCTAAAGGAGGAGTAACTGCGCAAGTTGCTAGTGTTGGCGGTCTGGTGAGCAGTATCTTAGGTATTGGTTGCGCGGCCTGTGGATCGGTAGTCCTAACTGCTCTGTTGGGTATGTTTGGAGCTAGTGGTCTACTAATGCTACTTCCATTTCATGGAGTAGAGTTTGGCTTCTTGGGACTGTTGCTGCTCTTCATTTCAGTACGGTTTCTGATTAAAAAAATACAAGATCCTTTAGTTTGTCCGACTTTTTAACGACCACGTCCATAGATGTTGCGTAATTTTTGCACGTGATCTTCGTAGTCGTCAGAGCAGTGGTACTGCTTGTCTTCGGTGTGAAAGTAGTAAAGGCAGCTAGTTTCGATAGGGTTGAGTGCGGCTAAGATCGCCTCAGCTGAAGGGTTGGCAATAGGAGTTGGTGGCAATCCTTCATTCTGATAAGTGTTATAGGGAGAATCAAGATACTTGTCACGTGGTTTAACTGCCGGCCACCATTTAGGTTCAGCAGGGTTGGAACCACGCACGTACTGCAAGGTAGCGTCAAGCTGCAGTGGCATATCAATGAAAAGACGGTTCCATATCACGCCTGAGACTTCGCGCATATTATAAAAGTCACTGGCTTCTCGTTCGAGTAAAGAAGCAATAATTAGGGCGTCTTCTAAGGGTACTTGAGCGTCGACTGAGGGTGTGTAGCGCTTTAGTACTTGTAGTCGAAAGTTTGTTTCAATCAGATTCTTAATATCTGACGGGGTGGCTTCGCGGTGGGCAACGTACTGACCAGGGAAATATTTGCCTTCGATCATCTTGGGATCACTCGCATCTATTAGGTCCGTAAACTCTTGCTTTTCAGCTTTGTCCCACCTGAGTACGTCACCAATATTTTTTGCTATCTCCTCTTTTCTTTCGCCTGGCCAAATTACTATGATCCGACTAACCGGCGAAGCCAGGTTTTGATACCAGTTTCTTTTAGCAAAAACGGCTGCTACTTGGTTCCACCAGTTATTTTTTGAATTTGGTTCATTAGCTAGAGTGTTGTAAAAGTACTGAGTAACTGTTGGGTCCTCCTCAATTACTTGTGTATAGATGTTTACGCTAACGGGAAAAGGTTCAGGTAGGTTATTGGTGGTAGTAGTTCCGGCAGAAGAAAATATGTAAGATTTTGACTGTAGAAGTAGGACGATACCCATCATAACTAAAATAGAGCCAAAAATGGCTACTGCGTAAATAGTTCTGATTACCAATGCTTTGGCAGACATATTTGATTATTATGACACAAGTCACAATAATTCTTCAGTACTGTAATATGTATTTGTCCGTGTATAATACAGCTACAAATAGTTAATTTCACATCATCATGAAATATGTTGCGATTCTCGGAGTATTGGCAGTTGTCGTGGCTGGTTTTGCCTACTATGCTTTGTTTTCAACTCCCGCCAACCAAACAGCGACTGAAGCTGCTAAAACCCAAGCGGAATTGTCTGTTGTTCAAGCTGACTCTGCGCAGTCGATGGAGCCTAAATCAGGTGTCGGCACGCTTGAGTCAATTGTGTTGTTGAAAGAAGATTTGGAATGTGAAATAAACTACACTCCTGAAACAGGTGGTGAACCGGTGGAGGGAACCTATTTTGTAAGTGATGGTGAAGTGAGAGGAGACTTTTTGATAGACTCGCCGGATCTCACCGGAAAAGTCCTTTCCTCAATGATTATGACCGATACTGAGATGTTTGTCTGGACTGAATTCGGTGAGCAGGTGTATGGCGTTAAGGTGGAATTAGGCACGCTCGGAGACGCTCCATTGGAAACAAACGAACCAGTAGCGATGGATGTGCCAGTTGGTTATGAGTGTCGACCATGGCCGAATGTAGACCGGACAGTGTTTGAGCCGCCACGTAATGTTATCTTCCAGGACCTTACCCAGCTCATGAATGCTGGTATGGAATATGGGACGGTGTATGAGGGAGCGGAATTGCCGTATTAAAAGTCGTCCGTCCATATGACAAAAAAATGGGATTGCGTATACTGAGTGTCCGCTTAGTTTAATTTTCAAAGGAGGGAATTATAGTGAGTGATCAAGACAATGTTGTCCAGTTACGGGCAGTGCCCGAAGGCGTTCTTTCAAATTTAATCGGTTCTTCGTGTGACCCATGCAGTTTACGAGAGTACATAAGCAATCATCCGCTTGATAATGCCCTGGCTATCATTAATGAGCTAGATAGCCTGACAGCAATGTATGTTTTACTAGCCTTCAGCGATAAGGCAATCAAGGGTGATTTGTACTCTCGGGAGCTTGTTACGCGGGCAGCAGCACTTGACGTGCGTGGCTCGAACTGCCTCGAATCAGTTTTAGAAGAATTAGATAATGAAAAGAGAAAAAAAGACAAATAGCCACTGATTGAAAAGCCACTAATCCAGTGGCTTTTTTTGTCACGATACTGAGGTTAGACCAGAAACGACAATTACAATACCAAGCAATAGTCCAGCGACGAGGACAGACGCGGCCGCCATGTCCTTACTGTGCTTTATTTGGTCGTTTAGCTCTGGGTGCAGCTTATCAAGCGCTGCTTCAAGGGCTGAGTTTTGCAGCTCTGTAATTAATATTAGTAGTGAGGCAAGAATGATGAAAAGGATTTCAGTTAGTGTCAGTCGCTCAAAAATTATAAAGGTAAGGGCGGCTATGACAGCGATTAGGTAAAGCTGACTGCGGAAACCGAAGTCATTTTTGGTCGCGTGATAAAGGCCTCTAAGGGCGTGCGGAAACTTATTGAAGTATTTATGCATATTTAATTAATAGTCCTTTTCAGCATACACTGCGATAGTGCGTCTCTTATGAGCTCGTCCCTTGAAGCTGTGCTTGTGCGAACGATAAATTTTACGGACGATAAACTTTTCACTCAAAAATTCAACCAATTCTTCCTCGGTGTACACATGTTCTGCTACCCCCATCACTGGGTGAATATAGCTTCCTGGTTCTTGTCCAGGATTTTCTTTAATCAGTCGCTCGGTATGAAGGTCTTTGTCGCGAAGAAAGGTTTTCATAAATAAATAACCCCCTGGTATTAAGACTCGGTAAAGCTCATCACGCAACTGCTTTCTTTCTGTGGCGCTGAGAAAGTGTGATGTCATCATGTCTAATACTAAGCTCTGAGACTCATCTTGTGTCGGTAAAGGATCGCCAGCGCTGCCAACTGAGTACGAGACAGACAGACCCTTTGAGGCTTGCTTGGCTTGTGCAATAGCAGCTGAGGAAATATCAATCCCTATTCCCGATACACCAAAAAGGTTTGCCAGATAAATAAGATTACGACCGTTACCGCAACCGGCATCAAGGACACTTGCTGGTGGGGTAAGTAGATCATCTCTCTTACGTCGATCAAGCCAGCGAGTAAATTTGGCCAAATCCTCACTTTCATTAGTAGAGAGTTTAAGGTGTTCGGGGTTGGTGTACTCTTTGTCCCAAAAAGTAGCGCCGTGCACTTTGCGCTTTTTCTTTCGAGTGAAATTTGGTTTCATTGCCATGATCTATAAGAGGCTATGATACTTTTGGTCGCTTGTCTACTGTTTCAACTAAAAAACGATTAGCAAACCACTTGGCCCCCTCTACCATAAGTACATTTAAGACGATCCAACCGGCGATGAAAGCAAGCCAAGGTAGGCTGAGACTTGTAACGGTGAATATATCTCGTAGGAACGGTACGGTGAAGGTGGCGATCATCAGCATAAGGCCAACCCCTACTCCAGCAACAAGCAGTTTGTTATCAGTTAAGGAGTATGAAAAGAGGGGACGACTAAGGTCTCTAAACGAGAAAGAGATAAAGAGAGTGTACGTACCAAAGCTAGCAAAGAGTACGCTACGTGCCACATCTACTGGTACTCCATAATGAAGAAGGAGGAGATATAGGCCAAAAAGCATTAAGGAGACCACGATACCGATGAAAATGGTGAGAAAGAGCACTCGTGCACTAAAAAATTCTTTACCAGCTACCTCACTTTCTCTCATTTTTTGGCGGTCAAAGGCAAAGGCGATAGCTGGTAAGCTGCCGGTAAAAAGGTTGACCCAGATGATTTGTACAGCTGTAAGTGGAAGTGCTACACCGGCTATGATTGCTCCGCCGATTAGGATTAGTTCATCTAGAGCATTGGACATCAGGTAGACAAACATTTTTTTAATGTTGGCTAAGATTTGCTTACCTTCTTCTATGGTTGAGACGATGGTCTTGAAGTTATCATCAAGCAAAATGAGGTCAGCCACACTCTTTGCGACGTCACTACCAGAACCGACTGCTATTCCGATGTTAGCGGCCTTAAGTGAAGGTGAGTCGTTAACGCCATCGCCAGTCATAGCCACGATTTCACCTTGAGCTTGATGAAGTTTGGTGATACGGAGTTTGTCTTTTGGGGTAACGCGAGCGTATATGTGGATGCGGTCAAGAATGGCGATGAGGTCTTCGTCTGACAACTGCTGGAGCTGTTGACCGGTCAGAACATTGGCGTCAGTCACATTCCAGCCAATCTCGTGGGCGGCAGCGACGGCAGTGCCTGGTAGGTCGCCAGTCGCCATGATTACTCTAGTGCCGTATGAATTAATACGCTTAAGAGCTTCTGGCACTTCAGGCCGGATTGGATCATGGAAACTAAGTACACCAAGGAAGGTTACATCTTTGACATGATCGGTGGTGATTGAAGAAGGGTCTGTGTGCGGGGTAAGGAGGCCGATACCAAGGACTCGTCTACCGTAGCGACTGTGTTCGTCGACTGACTGCAGAAGTTTTTCGCGGGACTCGTGTGAGAGGTAGGAGCGATTAATAATGATGTCCGGTGCCCCCATTACTACATGAGGATCTTCAAATTTATCTAGGTGTTTAGGTAAGTACTGCGCTGGGATGCGAACGGCAGAGAATTTGTATTTGGAACTAAATGGTATACGGATTTGTATCTCGGTTCGATCGGCCACACTTTGAGTGATGCTATGCTGCGCGGCGGCACGCACGATGTTTGTCTCTAGGTCAGAGCCGTTTATTACCCAGGTTTCAAAATTATCATCAGGATTTTCTATAGAGACGTCACAGGCACAACGTGCCAAAGTAAGGATTTCTTTTTGGATGGTATTAAAATCATCATGATGGTCTGAAGGAGTGAAGTCGGCTGCGCAGAGTTGGTCGACAGTGTCGATATCGATTAGTTTCATGTCAGCTTGAGTTAAAGTACCAGTCTTGTCGGTAATGATTAAGGTGGTAGAACCGAGGGTCTCAGCGGCGGTTAGGTTTCGCATCACACCCTTTTTCTTGGCGATCCTTTCAACTCCGATGGCTAAAATAGAGGTAAGTCCAATTGGCAGAGCTTCAGGGACAGAGCCTACAAACACCGCGATTGAGATCAAAAGCATTTCATTTAACTCTCTATCTTGCAGTAGTCCAACTGCAAACAATAGTACTACTGCCACGGCAGTGAAAATGATGATGACCCAGGTGAGTTGCTGTAGGGCCTTTTGGAGAGGGGTTTGTTCTGATTCGGTTTCTTCGACTAATTGCGCCAACTTACCGATCTCAGTTTGGTAGCCGGTGGCGGTAACTACAGCATAAGCTGAGCCGTCAATTCCTAGTGTGCCGGCAAACAACATATTGGCCCGCTCTGGTAGCGGAGTGGTTTCGGACAGCGTCTCAGTTATTTTTTCTACCGGTAGAGACTCACCGGTTAGGATTGCCTCGTCTGCTGTAAAATTTATTTCCTTAATGATTCTAGCGTCAGCTGTTATGCGCGCACCGTTGGAAATGTGAATGATGTCGCCTGGTACTAGGTGTTGCGGATCAATTTCAAATTCGTGGCCGCCGCGGATTACTCTGGTGCGGTGGGTGATATATGATCGTAGGTCGGAAATGGCTTTCTCAGCCTTGAATTCCTGAACGAAGCCGAGAATGGCATTAACGATGACGGCGAAAGCAATAATGGCTGTATCAAGCCACTCACCGAGGGCTGCTGTGATAACCACAGCTAAACAAAGAATTATAATAAGAGGGCTGGTGAATTGATGGAGAAAAATCGCAGCCGCACCGTTTTCTTTTTGTGATTCAAAAACATTGGCGCCGAATTTCTTCAGGCGGTTTTGTGCTTCGGCCTCCGAGAGACCGTGAGTTAGGTCGGTGCTTAAACTTTTGGTCAACTCTTCTGGTTGGTCAGACCAAGGACTATGAGGAACAGTGAACATGTTTTAAGTGTATCAAACAATCATTTGTCCAGAGTGAGGAGCTGTGGGTGAGTGTGTTATACTCGGCCGTATATGAAAAATCCATGGGTAATTATCGGCATCATCACAGTAGTATTGTTTGGTGGTGCAATCTTGCTTTCCAACCAATCTGTAGAACAGAGTAATGATGGAGTTGAAATTATTGAGCATGTAAAGGGTAACCCAGAAGCTACGGTCACTTTAGTCGAATATAGTGATTTCCAGTGTCCAGCCTGTGCCGCTTTTCAGCCAGTAGTTGAACAATTACTTACTGAGTACGGCGATCAGCTCCGCTTTGAGTATAAGCATTTTCCACTTTTTAATATCCATCCTAACGCTCGTGAGGCGGCGGTAGCGGCAGAAGCAGCTGGACAACAAGGGAAGTTTTATGAGTACCATGATGCACTTTTTGTAAATCAAGCAGAGTGGTCTGCCGCGGCGATACCAGGCACACTGTTTATTAAATATGCCACCGATCTTGGTCTTAATGTTGATCAGTTTAAGCGACAGCTTAAATCTTCTATTCTGAGAGATAAGGTTTTGGCTGAATTTAATGAGGGTCGAGAGCTGGAAATTACTGGTACGCCAACTTTCTTCCTTAATGGTCAAAAAATGCAGTTCGATACTTACGAATCATTTATCACTCAGATCGTGTCGGCGATTGATCCAAGTCTGATGGGTTCATCAACTTCTTCCACTGCCGAGGGTGTACGCTTTGGACTCTAACTACTAGTATTTTTAGAGAGTTTATATTGATGGGCGAGATTGAGGATGTGTTGAATTGTGGCTTCACTGAAGTTTGTTCCAGTTACTTCATCGAGTTGTTCCCATCCAGGTTGCCAATTCAATTCAAGTAGTAGGCACTTACCATCCTTATATAGCACGTCTACTCCTGAAATGTCAGCCCCAAAACAAGTTGCCACCTGAGCTCCGAATTCAAGTAACTGATTGACTCTTTCTGGCTCGGTCTTACTGATTTTCCCGCCTGCATGTAGGTTTGCTCTAAAGTCATGTTGAGCTGGGTTTTTTTTGTATGATGCGATTCCTCTATTGCCAACGGTATAGACTCGATACTCATCCGCGTCAGTGATCAATTCTTGAAAAATGTACTTATCTTTAGAACGATTTTTCTCTACTTCTGCTAATTCTTCAGCATTAGAAATCAGTGACACATCGGTACCGTGCGCACCGATGTCGGGCTTAGCCACAAAAGTCTGTCCAAGAAGACCCGATGCGACGTTATAGTTGAACTTGTCAATCAGATAACTTTTAGGATGGGGTATCCCGTGTCTACCTGCTATTAGTGCCTGTTGAATCTTTTTATGTACACCCGGATGAGTCTGGCTACCGTTTACTAAGGGTATCCCTTTCTTTTTTAGTATCAAAGCTAGTTCATCTATGACAGTATCTCTCATTCCTGTTCGGTAGTACACGATATCGTATTCGCACAAGCGTTTTATTAACTCACTATTTTCAAAATCGTGCAGTTGCAGAAAAGGGAACTTTATTTGTTTAAACACCACACCATGTCGTGTTGCAGTGCGTTTAAGGTCATTTAGAGACTGTTTACCTTCGGAATTCGTAACAACAGCAATTTTATACTCGGTATGTTCCATAGTGTTTGTGAATAGTGAAAGAGGATGATAATCATTTAATTTTTATTAAATGTCAAGATTTGCCAGTTAATAACATGTGTGTTGTCGTTGGTAAATAGTGCTTTTTCAGTGTATGCTTCCTACTGTCTGAATACAGGAATTCGTAAATGCAGTATGTCAAAAAAGCTGCTTTTTTATTTGTTAGAGAAATCTATGAAAAGTGAGAAGAATATCATCGTATATGTTATGACACTCCCGGTTGGGACTATTGAGGCTGTTCGAGAATATGAGAAAAACCTAGGCTATAAGCTGCGGATCATGTTACTTCGCGACTCTCGAATAAGAGATGATAAAAATCTCGCAAATATCCCAGGTCTCGATATCTACGCCTCTTGTGATTTTTCAAAACCTGAAAAAATCGCTGAAACGTTACTGCCGTATCAGGACGAATTACTAGCGATCACCTGTAGGTCTGAGCAGTCTATCGGTCGTTTTACATCGGTTATACCTCATGTGCCATATCTGCGTACACCAAGTACCGATTCTCTTGATTGGGCGAGTGATAAGTATGAAATGCGAAAAAGACTTAGGTTGTATGACAAAACAATCACTCCACAATTTACACTTGTTAGAGAGAATTCAAAGAAAGAGCGAAAACGAGTGATGGAAAAGATCGGCTTTCCGATGATCGTAAAACCAA
The DNA here is from genome assembly GCA_041589935.1 of Minisyncoccia bacterium. GTDB lineage: Bacteria > Patescibacteriota > Minisyncoccia > Phycocordibacterales > UBA918 > OLB19. Next base: position 2,426 of record JBFHUT010000003.1, on the reverse strand, counting down.
CTAATCTAGCTTCAAGTCTTTTTGTGACAATTTGTTTTCACGAGGAGGAGTTGGAAAAGGCTCTTAGGACAATGTTTCGCAAATTACGCAAAGCATACGAAAATAATAATCGGGTAGAACTTCCGAAGATCATAGCGGAAAATTACATGGAAGGGGAAATGTACTCTATAGATTCTTATGTAAACTCACGTGGTGGCGTGTCACATTGTCCCTTGGTGCGAGTGAAAACCGGTCGTGATATTGGTCATGATGATTTTTATAATTATTTACGCTTAACACCCACATCACTAAAAGCAGACACTGTTTTAAACGCCCAGCGCGCCACGGAAAAAGCCATCCATGCTCTAGGATTAAGGAGCACAGTGACACATATTGAACTCATAAAAATCGATGATGAGTGGAAGATAATCGAAGTTGGTGCTCGAATCGGAGGATTTCGCCATACGCTATACGAATTGAGTTGTGACATAAACCATGCACTTAATGACGTGCTTATTCGCATTCCGAAGAAACCAATCATTCCTAAGAAATGCAGGGGATTTGCTAGTACTATGCAATGGTTTGCAGATAGAGAAGGGAAGATTGTAGAAATGAAAGGAATAAAAAAGATCGAGGAACTAGAATCTTTTCATCATATAACAATAAATAAAAAAATTGGTGACAAAGCTCTTTTTGCAAAAAATGGAGGGAAGTCCATTTTTAACCTGTTTTTGTATAATGCGGATCGTTCAAGGCTTTTGGCAGATATTCGCCGTGTCGAACAGTCGGTGCAGATAAAAGTCACAGGACGCACTAACGGAGCAAAGAAAGAGTAGGGTGTGTAAAGGGCAGCGGGCTTTGCCCACCACCCTCTGATATTATTATCGTATGTTTCGGACACGAGATTTTGTCCTAATTTTTTCCACTATTACTTTTTTACTGTTGGCGATTGGAACCACTCTCTTGCAGCGACAAAGTTCCAAACAAGTGACTGAGTCAACTTTAATCTTGGTGGAGGACTCACCAGAGGAGTTTTCGGCAGAAGTATTTAAACGTGAGCAGGTGTCTCGGGAAGAGAGATTACTGGCGCTTAGGCAAAAGATAGCCGAGAGCGGTGAATTGGCTTTATCTGCCCCGCCAGAAGAGGTGGTAGTGGAAGATGAGACGCTAGTGAGTTCTCCACAAGGTTTACAGAAGTGTTCAGAATACGGTGATTTCAGGGGGTATTGGCCAGTGGGGGTCAAGTTAGATGTTGTTGAGGGAGCAAGAATTGCTTATCTAGAAGGTGCTGGTGGAGGCGTCGCAACAGTCTTAGCCACCACAGCCGTGTCGCTATCTGCAGCTGCAGAGCGCAATATTCTCCTCCAGTTGCCAGCGTACCCAACAAAATCCGCCCATTCAAATTGTGTAGAAAGTGATGTGGTCGGGGTAGCAAAGGATGGGTCGCTAATTAGGAATAGCGAAGCTGGCTTATACGGAGTATTTGGTGAAGCGACGTTGGTTGGATATGCTCTAGACGGATTTCCTATTTATGGCTTATCAAGTTATGCGACCGACAGTTGTGGAGGTTCTGTGGCGACTGGGGAGTATCGTTATTATTTGTCGTCGAGCCGGGAAGTGATCCTGAACTGTTTTGCTGGTCTACCAGCTTCACTATAATTTTTTTATGGCAACGCTAATTGTAGACATCGAAACAAAAGCCAGCGAGTGGCGAGACCTACCGGGGATTACTCGGGCATCACTTACGCGCTGGATTGATATGGGTGATTTTTCTGAAGAAGATAAGCAAAGAAAACTTGAGACTGTTAAATCGCGCTTAGATTTATCACCCTTCACGGCTTCGATTATTTCACTAGCGGTGTACGACATGGAGCGTAAAACGGGAGCGGTGTATTTTGTGTCTGAAGAAGACAGCGACAGCTTTAAGGTGGATGATTTTACTTTTAAGCAGAGAACAGAAAAAGAAATCCTTGAGGATTTTTGGGAAGGGGCCAGCAGCTACGACATATTCGTTACCTTTAATGGTCGCTCCTTTACCATGCCTTTCATTTATCACCGGTCAGTTATGAATGAAGTTAAACCAGCAGTAGATATCGCTCGACAGAGATTCGTTACTAAGCAAACTATGCCGTATCATGTTGATTTACTGGACGAGTTTTCCTTCTATGGCGGTATGCCTCACCGACCATCGCTGCAACTAATGTGTGGCGCTTATAGTGTAGATAATTCAAGTTTATTAGGTGGAGACGAGGTGGCTGAGGCGTACAAAGAGGGTAGATATAGATATATAGCCGAGAAGAACATGGGTGATGTGCAGGCGATCAGTGCCCTTTATGAGAAATGGATAAATAACTTTGCTCCAAGGAGTTTTTTGAATTCGATTGAAATGTAAGATAATTATTGTATAGTAGCGCCAGTTTGTTCACGAGGATGCAGACATGTCTAGT
>JBFHUT010000002.1:0-27489 GCA_041589935.1 Minisyncoccia bacterium | reverse complement strand
TGATAATGCGCAGTGGTGTGAGAGAAGATCGTACTATGAGGATGGTGTGACAGAGTATAGCCCCGACGATGACCAGTGGCCCACAGACAGAAGAACGTACTGGCTTGATAATGCAGAGTTTATTGATATTAGAATAGCTACCTCAACTTACTTTGAGGTGGAGTGTGGTCGAGATGGGGTGAATATTAACGGGACCTATTACCCGGCAACTTCTGCAACAGATAGAGTGTTCATTGAGGTGTTACCGCCTCCAGAAGTATTATCTATGCAAGATTGGGATCGTTCTTCTACCTCAGTTCCTGAGGTGTTAGTGACGGTGACTGCTAATCCGAGCATCGCCGTTAAAGATGTCGTCACGGGAAGGGCTCTTTCAGAGGTGACTATTGTGGCTGAAAATGCCGATACTTGTGAATTGGCCACAGAAGATTTGGACGGTACCCGATACAGACTAAACGAAGTCACTAACCGTGATGATGGTACCAGGCACTATTCCTTTGTAAATAGAAGTTATTACGCCAGAAACTACACTGCCTACGATCTGTCTACCTCTACACGAGTTATAGCTTATTGTTATCGAACATATGATATGAGACCAGAGTCGACTCCGGAAGAACAAGAGCGTGGTTCTGATACAGATGAGGTTATTATTGAAGTGATTGAATCAAGTGAGGTTGCTCCGCCTATGGAGCTATATGTTTACGGCAACGCCTCATTTATTGGTGCTAGGTATCTCTGGCAGAATCGTGGCGGCTTAGTGACACTAACTGGTTTTAACGAAATGAGATGGTTCACTGGCGATGAATATTATATATACAACGGAAATAGTGGTAGTAGCACTAACAGTGTCGCCTTTAATTTTAGTCACCCCTATGGGGATGGACATAGTAGTATTTATAACATTCACTTAGGTCACTTCGATGAAAGTGACGGGGTGTCTTTTTACCGAATTAGGGTTAATGGTAATCAGGTTGGATCGCTCGTTACTAATAAAGAAGTGTCGAGTGACAGACCAGACTTTGTAACTTATTTTAGGGATTTGATGGCTAGTAATGTGGAGATCGAACACGGGGATGAAATTGAACTTATCTGTGAGTCGCCTGGAAATGGTGAGTGGTGTCGATTTACTTCGATTGATTTCGGAGCCGGAAATGGTGGGGCTGTGGTAGCTCCAGCAATTAATCCACCACTTGGTATAGATGATGTGACGGTGCCAGTGGCTTGGATAAGTAACAATATAACTAGTTGTGATAGCAAAACGGCAACTAGAAGTAATGGCGATACGTACTCGTGGAGCACTTACCAGTATGGACAGCTTCATGTCCGTCATATTGAAGACGAACTCATATCAACCACAACCACATTCGATGTAACGTGTAGTAGAACTATAAATAGTGTTACAGAAACAGAATCAAGTGAAGTAACAGTGATTGTTCCATATGCGGAGGGACTTGAGGACGAGGTGTCATTCCAAGGGGGAGACTGCTTCAATACGACTACAGGATCATTTGGACCGGCTCCAGAAGGTATGGGCCCAGGACCCGACGGTATCATATGTGTCTATCTTGTCGACCTTGTCGCTGGAAGTCTATCAGCTAGTTATCCAACAGATATCAATATTGATAATGGTGCTGATGGGGTAAACAACATTGACGGTACTTATGTTTTAGGAGCACAATTATCTATTCTTAATGATGAAGAAGGGGAGTTGCCAGCTAATAGCAATATTGAGTACCTGGTAACACTTGATGGCTCAACTGATGCTATTGGTCCAACAGACTATAATGGTACCTTGTCAGCACTAGATGATGCTCCTGCAAATGAGTGGTCTACTAACCGAGACTTTGGCTCGCCTGTTATGTTTGGTTCTCATACTATACAATTGCTAGTTAATCTAGACGCTGATATTAATAATAGATACCCCGAGGCAGACGCTGATTTTACAAACAATATTCGTACTACAAACTTTAACTTACCTGTACCGCGTCCGCCGATGGATATTTACGTAGACAATAATGGGCCGAATCTAATTAGATCAGAAGAGGTAGTAACAATTGAATGGACAGCACACACTAGCTATCCTATGGACTGTATCGTGCGTGGACCAGGAGGAATAAACGACAGTTTCGATGCCTCAGAAGATGACCCTAACGAGTATGTCTTTTCCAAAACCACAAGCCCACTAACCAGCACTAGCGAATTCATTCTTAGTTGTACGGAACCAACCACCAATACAATCTTCACCGACAGTGTAACGGTAGAAGTGGTACCGATTGCTGAAGAAATATAATCAATCACAAAAAGTCAAAACAAAAACACCCAAAGGGTGTTTTTGTTTTGGCTATTTAGGAAATTTGTTTTAGGGCGGTAGTAACGAGAGAATTTACGGTTGCATTCTCTACAGTGATGTCGAGGATAATCTCGCGGGCGGTCGCAGTATCGTAACCAAGTGAGACCAAAGCGTCGATCGCATCAGTCTGGATAGTGGTGAGGGAGGCGGTCGTTGAGGTCAAGGTTTCTGGTAGGCTGTCTAATTTTTTATTGAGGTGCTGCACAATATTTTCGGCGGTTTTTTTGCCGATGCCGGAGAGTTTATGAAGATACACCCCGTCATTCTTTTGGGCCGCTTCCGTGAGGAGGGCAGGGGTGGCTTGAGTGAGGATCTGGAGGGCAGACTTAGGACCTATCTTAGGTACTCCGAGTAGGAGCTCAAACATTTGTAACTCCGTGTGGTGTGGGAAGCCGTAGAGATCAAGGGCGGTCTCACGGACGGCTAAATGAGTGTGTAGGGAGACGGTTGTTCCCTCTATTAGTTGGTTTTGTAGGACTGGGCAGCCGACGAGGTAGCCAACTCCACGCACATCCAAGACGAGCCAATTGTCGCCGATTTCTTCAATAGTCCCAGTTAGTTTGCGGATCATGGTCTTACCATTGTACCGTGTCTTACGGTGAACCGAAAACACTTGCCTTTTTAGCACTCCTAAGGTACAGTAGGCCCACTTTATTGAAGATATATATGCCAATTACAAAAGGAGCACAAAAAGCTAATCGAGCATCAGAGCGCAAGCGCGTATTTAATGTACGACGCAAGAGCGCAATGAAGGATGCTGAAAAAGCGATTCAAAAAGCGGTTCAGGCTGGTGACGCGAAGAAGGCAAAGGAACTTTTGCCAACTGCGTACAAAGCGATCGACAAGGCAGCTAAGCGTGGTGTCATCAAGGACAACACTGCAGCACGCAAAAAGTCACGTATAACCGCTCGGGTTAAAAATACCAAATAACAAAAATCGCCACTTAAGTGGCGATTTTTGTTTACGGGTACTTCAGATTAAGGTAGTGTACTGTTAGCCACGGGAGGTGTTCTTATGATCTTAAATTTGAGGCAGTCATTTGCCACTTGGCAGTCTCGTCTTAGTAGGACAATTTTGTGCTGGCGAGGGCAGCATGAGTGGTTTCATATGATGCATATTCCTGGTCTGGAAGAAGGTGGCCGAAAATGTGTTCATTGTTCTGCTAGACAAGAACTCTTTGATGGAGAATGGCGATATGTTTCTAAGTAAATTTAAAATCAAAAGGCCCACAATTTTGTGGGCCTTTTTATTTGTAGGTTAGTCACTGCCGAGGGCCTTTAGTGCCTCAGCAATCTGTTCGTCGCGGTCCTTTTCTGGTAATGACTGACACTTGTGGACGAAGTGAAGAACAAACTGCTCACTCGCTCTTTTTAGAGCTGATCGGGCAGCTTTAATTTGAGTGATGAAGGCACGACAGTCCGCCACATCTTCTTCCTCGATGGTTTTTCGCAGAGCCCTAATTTGCCCTTCGGCTCGACTCAGTCTATTTATGAGAGCTTTTTTTTCTTGATCCATACTTTGTATTTTAGTACGTTACTGCCCCAAACACTAACGAACCAACAGGTAAGACTTTACATAATATACCCTAGGGGGTATATTACCACGCATGTATAAATTCACAAGCAAGTCTATGCTAGCCACGGGTGTTAGTTTTTTAGTTGTTTTTATTAGTGTTTTTATTTTTGATGATATTGCTAGTAGTGCCAATTTGGCTACTTTGGTGGCAGGGGATACTCTAACTAAAGAGACAAAAAATAAAACTTATTTGTCCACTAGTGCTATACCCGTTCAGGTGTCTGGAGTGGTGGAGGCGGCTGATCAAGTGGTTATTTATGCAGAAACCGCCGGTCCCATCACTGAGCTTATAACCAGAGAAGGAGCAATAGTTAAAGGAGGAGATCTGCTCGGTCGCCAGTCTACCCCCGTGGTTTCTGCGCAACTTGAGTTGGCGGCCGCCGAACGGCAACTGGTGAACTTGCAACAGTCTCAAGGTGTCTTGTTAGCGGCTGGGGCAGAGCAGCAGGCGAAGACAGTCGCCGCGGCGGCCGCTAAAACGGCTGCTCTGCGTTCGGTAGCTCATGACAATCGAGTTTTGGAGGGGAAACAATCCCTAATTAATACCCTAGACAGTAACTTAATTGTAATGACCGAGACGGTTGGCTTTGTGAATGATAATCGAAGCTTGTTTAGCGGCGATGGCTTAGAAATTTACCAGGAGATTATTTCGGCTTTGTACGGTAAGGTTCCTAATCACCTAAAAGGTGGTGTGGCTATGCCGGCAACCGACCAGGCGGGAATCTTAGCTGAGTTTTCAGCTGCCAAAACAAGCGTCGAGGTCGATGAGCTACAGTCGATTATTAAGTCTGTTGGTCAACAGCTTGGTTCTTTAGAGCAATTGCTTGCTCTGGCTGAAGCTGATATTTATGAGAGGAAATCTGTTTATGTCACTAGCGACAAAAAATCGGAGTTTGAGCAATACCGCCGACAGGTACTAGGAGCGGTCCAAGTATTAGAATTTCAAACTGCCACTTTTCAGCAGATAGTGGACCAGGTCAGGGCTGAAGCGGTGGGTATAGCGTCTGAAGCGGTAGTGACTGATGTGGGTCAAGAATTAGCGGCAGTGCAGGTAGGGTACTCAGCGCAGATTGCTAAACAAACAGATGTGGTGGCTCGAGCTGGTGAATCAGTCGCTTTGGCTCAACAGTCACTAGGCACTATTACCGCTCCTTTTGACGGACTGGTGTCAGAAGTACATGTGGAGGTAGGAGAATATGTCTTACCGGGCACAGCGCTTTTTACCTTAGTCGGAGACGGGGCACGGGAAGTGGAAGTAACTATCCCGTCTTATTTGCTGCCTGCTGTCGCTGAGGGTCAACCTTTTTTGATCGACGATAAGCAGGTAGGTCACATCGATCGCTTTAGCAAGGTGGCAGACGGGGGTAGTGGGGTAGTGGTGGTTTCCTTATCAGGAGAGCAGCAGTTTCAGGTCGGTATAAGCATTAAAGGTTCATTGCTAATGGAGGGCGCGGCTGATGTGTATTCCGTTTCTCGTTCATTTTTGCATTTTGATACTGATGGTCCGTATCTTCAGTTCGAGTCGGGCCAATCCAGTCGCATTGATATTGTGTATGACGCCGGAGGAGAGGTTTATGTATCGGTGACTCTGATCGATCCTACTGCATTAGTGTCTGCTAACAGTATTTCTCTATAACTATGGCCACTGACGTTAATTTAGCTGGACGGATCAGTCATTTCTTTGCGGTCAATCGGCCACTGTCTATTTTGCTGCTATTAGTAGCATTGGTATTTGGCTTGGTTTCATTTTTTCTCACGCCAAAGCAATATAATCCAGAAATCACCAGACCAGCTTTTGCAGTGACGGTGCCGTACAATGGCGCTACTCCTAAAGAAGCAATCGAGCGAGTCGTTTATGAGCTGGTAGAAAAGATCGATACTGTTCCTGGGGTTGATGATGTATACACAGAGGTGACGGACGGGGCGTTGATTCGAAGTACGGTAATTTTTGAAGTGGGATATGATTCAACTAAGGCAAAGCTGGATCTTTTGTCTCAGCTTGAGCAGCATAGCTATCTAGCGCGGGGGCAAATTGGTTTGCCGCAGGTATTGGAAGTAAACCCAGAAACCATACCCATCCTTCATATTGTTTTTGGTGCGTCTGAATTGACAGTCTCGGACCTGCGTCAAAAAGTAGTATCGCTCTCTCAAGAATTGCGTCAGGTAGAGGACGTTAGCGAGTTGCAGGTTTACGGTGGCTATCAAACCTCACTAGTGGTTGAGGTCGACCCGTCTCTATTGTCTGACACTGGAGTGACGATCAGTGAGGTGGTTGGTGTTCTCAGTCAGAGTCAGTCGCGTCTGGTTGCTCCAGCTATTCGTGACGGGGCTTATACCATTGATATGGTGTTTGATGGTCGGGCGACTACCCCAGCTGAAATAGGTGAGATTGTGGTGCGCGAGGGGACAAAGGTGCGCGACGTGGCTCGGGTATATGAAGGAGTGAGCGGAGAGAGAAGCTATGTCATTCACCAGTCTAAGGAAGGTCGCGGTGAAGTGGTGGTGTTGGCGGTAGCTAAAGTCGAAGGCTCGAGCGCACCTGTAGTGGCAAAGTCAGTTCTGTCTGCGCTTGATGAAAAATTACTAAAAGATCAGTACAAAGATTTAGATTATGAGGTAGTTAGTAATGATGGGGAGACTGCCAATCAGGAAATCTTTGGCCTGACCCAAAATCTCATTACCTCGATTGCTATCGTCACAGTAGTGTTATTGCTATTTTTGTCTACCCGGGCAGCTCTGGTGGTGTTGATCGCTATCCCGGTGACATTATTGGTGGTGTTTGGTCTAGGTTTTTTGTTTGATCAAACAATCAATCGCATCACCCTGTTTGCTTTAATCTTATCGCTCGGTTTATTGGTTGATTCTGCTATTGTGGCGGTAGAAAATATTTATTCTCACCTCAAGCGTTGGCGAGAAGAACCCACAGGGCACACTAGAGAGAGAGTGGTGGCTGGCGCGGTGGATGAAATAGGTATGGGCCTTCTGCTGTCCACCATCACTTCGGTGATTGTTTTTCTGCCGATGAATTTCATCACCGGCATGATGGGTCCGTATATGGGGCCAATTGCTTTTTTTGTGCCAGCGGCCTTGATGGTTTCGTTTATGGTAGCCATCGTGGTGACGCCTTTTGTGGCCAATCACATCTTACATGTCGAGACTAAGCCAAGCTGGTTAGCAAAAATCTTTTCTAAATTTATCCATCGAGTTACTCAGCGTTACACCAGGATGTTGCGCAGCTTGCTTTTTAGTGCCAAAAAGCAGCGCTTGGTACTACATTCGGCCTTGGGTCTCTTTATCATCTCTCTCATCTTACCGGCGACAGGCCTGGTGCATTTTCAGATGTTGCCGAAGGCTGACCGCGATCAATTCTATGTTTATGTTGATCTGCCAGTGGGAACCGATAGGGAGCTTACCAAAAAAATCACCAATGATCTCACTGATATCCTTGTAGGTGATGCTGACGTTATCAGCGTGCAGGAGTTTATCGCTACTCCACCAGTTTTGGATTTTAACGGAATGTTCAAGGGGGCACAGCTGCGGGATCAGTCGAACCAAGCTACCGTACGAGTTAACTTAACTACTAACGCTGATCGCAAGCGCAGTTCAACTGAGGTGGCTAATGCACTACGAGCTGAAGTGTTAGATGAATTATCAGGACGGTCAGATCACATTCGCTTCATCGAAGAGCCTCCTGGTCCACCGGTGCGAGCCACCTTGGTAGCAAAACTGGCGATGGCAGAGGAAACAAAACGCGCTGAGGCAGCCACGTTATTGGAAGAGGTGATCACTGGTGTAGCTGGGGTGGTTGATACCCATGTCAGTGAGGATGAAAAGATTGGTCGAGTACGTTATCAGTTTGATTACCCTGCTGCGGCGGCACTCGGTGTCTCCCCGGCTTCGGTTGCAGCAGTGATGGGCGTGCTTGGCGGATCCTACGAAGTAACTGAACTGCTCAGGGAGAAGTCAGTTGAGTACACGCCAATCTTACTGGAATTACCGGCTGCATTTCATGAATCGCCTAACTTTATTGATTTGGTTTCGATCCAAAATAACGTTGGTGAAACAGTGCCGCTTCGATCTGTTTTAGTAGTGGAGCATGAACTTAGACCCTCTTCGGTTCAGCTTGAAGGTTCTGAGGTCGTCTCATACGTGACGGCTGAGGTGCAGGATAGATCGATCGTTTATGTCACTATCGAGCTGATCAGGCTGATGATAAATGTTGGCTTACCAGGCTACGAGGTTGAAGATTGGAATCTTTGGGGAATGGATTTGCTGGCAGAAGATGGTTCTAAGTTATCACTTACTTGGGGCGGGGAATGGGAGATGACGTTAGAAAATTTCCGTGACCTCGGGATTGCTATGGGAGTCGCTTTGCTGATGGTTTATGGTCTATTGGTTGCTCAGTACAATAAATTTAGTACCCCGGCCTTTATTCTTGTCACGGTGCCGCTTGGGTTAGTCGGTATTCTTTGGGGATTTTTGGTGCTGGACTCTGGCTTTGATCTTTATCTAACTGCCACCGCCCTCATTGGATTCATTGCTCTTATTGGATTGGTGGTAAACAACGCCATTATCTTTCTCGAGTATGTAGAGCAGGCGCGTCAGAAAGGTTTGGCTTATAAAGAGGCATTGGTGGCGGCTGGGGGAGCGCGCCTGCGACCGATTTTCCTAACCTCACTCACGACTGTGCTTGGCTCACTTACGATCGCTAGCGATCCGGTGTGGTCGGGACTGGCGTGGGCGATCATCTTTGGCTTGTCGTTATCGACGGTGCTGACTCTCGTGATTTATCCGACTTTGCTCGTGTATTTCGCTGCCGAAGAAGACGAAAAGTAATATAATAAGTAAACTATGAATGATCATCACAACATCAAAGGGAATTCAATCTTGCGTCAGGTATTTATTGTCGCAGCATTAATTATCGTGATCGGGTATGTGCTAGGGCACTTCGTACACGAAGGTTTTGGTTTTTACTTGCCATTATTAGTAGCAGCCGGACTTTCTTTTGCTGGAATTGTAGGTATCTGTCCCATGGCGTACATTATTGAAAAGATGCCGTGGAACAAGAATAAGTAGTATTCAAAACATTGCTAGCTTTAAGAAACCCAGCTTAGCTGGGTTTTTGTTTCTTTCAAAGCAACAGCCAGATCAAAAATGACAAGTCCCCAGATTGATAAATTTTAGGTAGGATTAATCTAAGCTACATAACGCTAGTAAAGGGAATATGGAAGGTTTTATATTGAGCGGATTATTGATTGGGACTGGAGCTGGTTTTTTCTATATATTAGTCGGTCGCTTATATGATACCGCTGCTTCATATGCATCGTTACTTGGTATTTTTTTACAAGGTGATTTTTTCAAGGAACAAAGTCGTCGACAGTCTGAATGGCAAAGTTTGTTTACTGTTGGTGGCTTAATGACTGGTGGTTTTTTGGCAGTGTTTTTGTTTTGGCCGGAAACATCAATTCAAACTGATGTACCAATTAGTCGTCTGTTTTATGGTGGTATTTTAGTCGGCATTGGAGCGACAATCGCTCGTGGCGGACTGATTAACCATACCGCCTATGCCGTATCTGAGTTTCCTCGCTCGACCTTTCTTACCTCAATATCTTTTCTTATCGTGGTGGTGACTGTAGCCTACATAACTAGACTGTTGTTATTTATATGATTTATCCTTTAGCGAAAAATGTTGGAATATTCCTAGCCACCACGTTAATGGGTATAGGTTTTGTGCGACTAGGTATAACGACCCCAGAGGTTATGTTTGCCCTTTTAGAGTTAAGAGATCTACCAATTCTTATTGCTCTTGCTATTACTCTGCTGGTTTTGATTATTTTTTTACGATTATTACCTGGTCTGACTAAAGAAACGCTACTGAGCGATGAATTTGAGGTGAGTATCATATTGCCTGACCTTAACGTTTTAATCGGCGGGATTTTTTTTGGCCTTGGTCTGGGCTTGATGGGTATGGCACCGATGACAGCTGTGGTAGCGGTTGGGGGAGGACTCGTGGCGGCCCCTTTTGCGGTTTTTGGTATGCTTTTGGGAATTGTTGTCGCGGCTCACTTTTATTTCGTTAGACGATAAAATCACTAGTCCGTAAACACCTATCCACACAAATAAACATTCTTGCTCGGATAATCGGTTTTTTCCTATACAATAATATTGATATGTGAATCTGTCCCACAGACCACAGATCTTTTGTTGCCTCTCGGCAAAACTAGTAATTTAGCTCACTCACAAAATGAATAACTTTAGTACCATTTTAAGTAAACTTGGCCTCACCGGGCGATTTATCGCTTGGTTTGCCGGAATCTCGCTCATCATCCTGGCGGTTCTCGGGGCAGTTGGCCTTGGTTCGGCCCAAAAATATTTCATGGGCCTTATCACCATGGACATGAACTCCTTCGTTCTTAGCCGAGAAGGAGAAATGCGGCTGCTTGAGGACATGCGCCTAAGTCAGCTAAGTGTTCTGGCTATGAATCAGGGGCTCCAAGAACTGTATGATGAATTTTCCAGACCTGGATTAACCTTTGAAGAGCGCTCTGCACTCAAAGCGGAAATGATGGTTTTTGCGAAAGAAGAGCTAGTAGAATTCGACAAAGCAACTGGCGACCATTCACGCTTTGTGATGGTCTTGGCTGACGGGACAGTAATTTATGACACGATTGAGTCAAACATCGGCCGCCCTTTTGAGGATATGGGCGAGCTAAGAGAGGTGGTACAGACGGGACAGAAAACCTCTCACCATTATGAGGGTGATGGCCAGGGTATCAATGAACTAACCGTGCCGGTGTATTCGCATAATGGAACAAGCCCTGCTCCAATAGGAATCCTGCGAGCCTTTGCTGATTTCTCAGACCTTAATAAGTTACTTCTAATTAATGACGATAACGGCCTTGGAAAAACTGTTGAGTCTTACCTCATTAGTGAGCATGGATACATGATGACGGAGTCACGGTTTGTGCCCGACGCCCCGTTCAATCAGAAAGCTCTCACTGTTCCTTACCAAGTTTGTTTTGAGGGCCGAACGATAAATGCTGATGAGAAGCACATGATTTGGAAAAACTACTTAGGGGAAGATGTGGTCGGTGCTTTTAGTTGTTCTGAGCACATGGTGTTGGTGGTTGAGATGCATGAGTCAGAGGCAGTCGGACCAATCATTGCTTTGCGTAACGAGGCCGCCACTACCGCTATGATATTACTATTTGGTGTAATGGGGGTTTCGATTTTTGCCTCACGTTCTCTGAGTGAGTTCGTGCGCCGACCGATTCGAGCGGCCGTAGAACAAATGAATGCCGCTTCACAGCAGTTGTCTTCCTCGACCCAACAGTCAGCCGCCGCCTCGCAACAGAACTCTTCAATTGCACAGCAGGTTGCATCAGGTGCGACGGAGCAGTCAGAGAAAGCTGAGGAAATATCGAAGGCGGTGTCAGAGATGGCCTCAGCTATTCAGCAAATGGCCAGCTCCTCTATGGAGGCGTCAGCTGCTGCTACTCAAACCTCACAGATCGCGCAGACGACCAGCGACAAAGGTAACGAGTCACGTCGAAGTCTTGATGATATCAAGATGATGGTGCAGGGAACAGCGGAGATGATTCGAGGCATGTCTGACAAATCTAAGTCAATTGGAGATATTGTAGAGACCATCACCACCATTGCTGAACAGACAAACCTCCTAGCTCTCAACGCTGCTATCGAAGCCGCTCGAGCCGGAGATGCGGGACGAGGTTTTGCGGTGGTGGCTGACGAAGTGCGTAAGTTAGCTGAAGGGTCAGGTAAGGCTGCCGAAGAAATTAAGGGCAGGATCAAGGACATGCTTGACCAGATCAACGATAGTGTGGCTACAGTAGAAATGGGAGTGAAGCGAGCCGACGAGAGTTCGGAAGTAATTAATGAGACACTCTCTAATTTACAGAGCATGGCAGCCTCAATTCAACAGGTGACCGCTAAGATCCAAGAAGTGACAGCGGGGGTGAACCAGCAAAGTACAGCAGTACAGCAGGTGGCAAAGACGATGGATTCAATCGCCGCTATTTCAGAACAAAATGCTTCGGGAGCGCAACAATTATCTGCTTCAGCACAGCAGCAGAGCTCAGCCAATCAGCAAGTGGCAGCAGCTGCGCAACAGCTCCAGGCGTTGGCCGAAGACTTAGCTGCCTTAGCTGGTGGTATGCAGATGCACACAAATGCCCTACGAGAAGCTAAAGAACCAGTTATGCTCGCTAAGGGGCAGGTAGAGCACATGAAAAAAGTCGTGACCAAGACCACTAAAGAACCTTCATCTACAACATCCAAACAAAAACCAACTGCCGACGATGAGGAAGCCAATTCAAGCGCTCACAAAGTTACTTAGTGGTTAATTCTGAATATAATTTATGTCAGACACTAACATCACAACAGGGGGAGTCCAGAATCAAAACCAGTCAGAAACAGAAGGTCTAATGCAGTTGGTGGTGTTCACTCTCGATGCAGAAGAATACGCAGTTCCTATTACTGATTTACAGGAAATTATTAAAGTTCCAGACATCACTCCGATACCAAATGCTCCGCACTTTATTAAAGGGATACTAAACTTAAGAGGCAAGATCGTGGTGGTGATTGACTTAGAGAAAAGATTTCGGTTGGTGCGTGAGGAAGCGCGAGAGTTAAAGCACATCATTATTACTGAAATTAACAAGACTAGCTTCGGGGTAGTGGTTGATGAAGTTATCGAAGTGCTGACAATCCCGGTAAAATCAGTTCAGCCCACACCAGCCTTGGTGTCCTCAAAGATCCATGCTGATTACTTAAAGGGAGTGGTGGTTTTAAAGGGTGGTCAGAAAGTTAATCACAAATCACCCTCGGAAGCTCCTAAGCTGGTGATAGGGGGAGACAGTAAGTCGACCGACCAAGCTTCTGTTGATAAAACTGGTAAAAATGAGTCCAGGGCAGTTGCTGCATCTGACTCACGCTTACTCATCTTAATCGATTTATCTAAGATCCTACACGAGAAAGAACTGCTTGCGGTCACTGAGTCAGTTGAGAGAGTCTCAGGAGAAGAAAAAAGATCAATCAGTAATTAAAAGAGCAGACATGATTAACTTATCACCAGAGGTAATTCAACAAGCAGCTGATGCTGGATCAAAAAAGATTGCAGCTGCTTTCTCACGCCTGTCAGGGTCACCAGTTGACGTAACCGTGTCCAGGGCAGTTCCAGTGCCGCTCGCTGAATCACTCAAGAAATTAGGTGAGCCACACGAACACTCAATAGTTGTTTATGCTCAACTACTAGAAGGGATACCAGGAGCGTCAGTTTTGCTATTGTCTCGCGATAATGCCCTAGTGCTGGTTGATTTGCTTAATCAAAAAGAACCAGGGACTACGGCAGTTATGAAAGATATCGACCGGTCTGCTATTAAAGAGACTCTCAATATCCTTTCCAACTCTTACATGAACTCACTCTCTGAGAGTGCTAATCTAAATATTGGTCTTGATGTGCCCAATATGCTTTCACCAGCCCGCTTCAGTACCATCATTGAAGAGTTGGTGGAAAAAGATGCAGGGGAGAATGATACGGCGGTTTTGTTTGAGACCGTTCTCACCATTACTGAGCACCGTATCGATGCCGTGTTTAGCCTACTGTTTAATGAGCGTCTGGCAGCTTTGATTCAAGAATCATAATTATTACATGTTAAAATAATCAACATATGAATACAGACATAAAAGTACTTATTTGCGACGACTCAGCTTTCATGAGAAAGGTGTTGCGTGACATCTTAGAAGGTGCAGGGTTTTCTAATTTTATTGAAGCCGGTACTGGTAAGGAGGCGATTGAGAAGTTTGGCGCCGAAAAACCAGACCTGGTCTTATTAGACATCATGATGCCAGAAGCGAGTGGTATCGAGGTGTTGCAGCAAATTGGAGCTGAAGCTACAGCATTGGTTATTTCTGCAATCGGCCAAGAAACAATGGTGGAGGATGCCAAGAAAAATGGGGCAAAAGGCTATCTCACTAAGCCATTTGAAAACGATAAAGTACTAGAAGAGATCAAGAAGGTATTGGGATAATTAACGAGAGTATGCAGAGCGAACGCACTGAAAAAGTACTCGTCGTTGACGACTCATCCTTTATGCGTCAACTAGTTATCAAGGCGGTTGAAGCAGCGGGCTATTCTAATATTGTACAAGCCTCTAATGGCGTGGAAGCAATTTCAATATTTGAGCAGGAGCAGCCAGATGTAATGCTGATGGATCTCATCATGCCGGAAAAGACTGGACTCGAGGTGCTAGCCGAATTAGTTCCTAAGGGAGCAAAGATTATTGTAATCTCTGCCATTGGTCAGCAGGGAATTATCGACAACGCTTTTACGGCTGGGGCGAAGGGCTACTTCGTCAAGCCGTTTTTTGATGAGAGTGAGGTGAAAAATATGATCGAGGAGGTGCTGGCAGGAGAGACGGTACACCCAGAAGCTGCTAGTGAAGCGAAACTAAGTGAGTACATTGAAGTAGCCAAGCACGGGGCTGCTAAGTCTGCTGGAGCTCTAACTACTATTTTGGGTAATAAGGTCAGGGTGGTGGAGACGGGTACCTCACTTACCCAAAAAACCGATCGACTATCTGACCTTAGAGAAACCGCTGCTGATAGTGGGGTGGTGGCCGCTACTGGCCTATTGGTCGGAGTAGCCGGCGCTGCGTATATTAGTTTGTCAGATAAGAATGCCTATACGCTAGTTGATTTATTGAATGGTTATGACCAAGGAACCACCACTTCGCTTAGTGGTGAAATGGAACGCTCAACCATTGAGGAGGTGCTAAATATTTTATCCAACTCTTACTTGTCTGTGTTTGGCGATCTTAAAAGCGGCCTGCTGGCTGCTGAGCTACCTAACGTAGCATCACCTAAAGAGCTGCCTGATTTAGTCGAAGGATTTCTAGCTAGACAAAACAGTACAGCAGACGATGAGCTGGTAGTCTTTGAAGCAGAATTTGAGATACCAGAAACTCCAGTGAATATTAAATTCGCCTTCTTAATTTGCAAAGAGGAGATATCTTAATCTCCGTTTTGTTATGACTCACGATCCCGGTACCACAATTCGCATTCTTATTGTTGACGACTCTTTTTTTATGCGTAAGTTGTTGCGTGATTTGTTAGAGACGCAAGATGATATTGAGGTTGTGGGGGAAGCCAAGGATGGAGTAGAAGCAATTAGTGAGGCGGTTCGCCTTCAGCCCGATGTGATTACCATGGACTACCACATGCCACGCATGAATGGAGTCGATGCGGTGGTTAGTATTTTGTCTGAAACGGCTAACAAGCCTTCCATTCTCATGCTTTCTGCCACCACTAGGGAGGGAGCAGAGGAGACTTTTGAGTGTTTACGAGCCGGAGCAGTAGATTACATAGTAAAGCCTTCGGGGGAATTGTCTTTAGATATTGAGAAAATCAAACTAGAAATTCTGACCAAAATCAGAACCGCCAGTCAGGCTCGTGTTCTGCCTACCGTTCCACCAAAAAAAGTATCAGAGAAAAAACATACCGGACAAAAAACTGCCTTAAAGCTAATCGCTATCGGTGCTTCTACCGGTGGACCGCCGATTGTCGAAGATTTGTTAGCGGCTTTACCGGGAGATTTAGATGCGGCCATCCTAATAACTCAGCACATGCCCGCCAAGTTCACAAAATCATTTGCAGAAAGACTTGATCGCACTTCAGATTTAATCGTGCGCGAGGCTAAAACTGGTGATGAGGTAAAAAGCGGACATGTTTTTATTGCACCGGGCGGCTATCACATGTTGTTGGATAAAGTAGAAGGCCCAGCAGGAAGGATAAATATTATAAAGTTAACCCAGGATCCACCGGTTAATAATTTTCGCCCCTCAGTCGACGTGATGATGAAATCAGTCGCTGAGCACGCCTGCGGCAGTACCTGTGTCGCTGTCCTTCTCACGGGAATGGGCGAAGATGGTAGGGAAGGAGTACGAGCGATTAAAGATCAGGGCGGGTACGTTATTGCTCAAGCCCCAGCCACAGCTGTGGTTAGTTCTATGCCGGACTCAGTTATTAAAGAAAGGTTAACCGATGCGGTGTTGCCACCAGTTGAAATTCCCAGAAAGTTTTTGCGTCTAGTACAATAAGATTAGTATGGTCGACGTCTCAAAATTTAAAGACTTGTTCATTAGTGAAGCAGAAGATCATTTACAGAAACTAAATGATAATTTGTTGTCCTTGGAGAAAAAACCAGACGAAAAGGAATTGCTGCATGAGCTAATGCGCTCATCTCATACACTTAAGAGCTCCTCGGCAACCATGGGCTATACCAGCATGGCGTACCTAATGCACGTTATGGAAGACGTGTTTGATTACGCGCGAAAAGATCTTCTTAAAATTGATTTAGAGATCATTAATGAGCTGTTCGCTACCTTCGATGCCATAAATAATTCCTTAGAATCTATAAAGGACACTGGAAAGGAGGTTGATCTAAATGATCGGATAGAAGTTATTAAACGGATTACTAATGTGCAGACAGAAGGGTTTAGTAAGTCTGAACGTGCGGAGGACGTAAAGACGCCAGCAAGTTCGGGTAGTACGACAAACCAGACAAACTCCCCGACCACTAAACCAGCTGACAAAAAGTCTTCATCCAATGAGCAAGACGATGCGATTATTGAAATCGAACATATCAAGGTACCAGTTAAAAGACTAGATCTCTTATTTGATCTGGTGGAGGAGTTGCTGATTGATAAAATGCGTCTAGAAAGCTTGGCTGGAGATAATCTTGAACTCAAGGGGGTGGTTAATCATCTTGAGCGGCTCGTTTCTGATATTCAGTACCAAGTGACGCAAGCCAGATTGGTACCAGTGGATCAGATCTTCGCTCGCTTTCCTCGCATGGTCAGAGACCTGTCTATTAGAGAGAAAAAGAAGATTGATCTTCAGATTTCGGGAGGGGACATAGAGCTAGACCGTACTATCATCGATAAGCTCGGTAATCCGTTAGTGCACCTGTTGCGCAACGCCATCGACCACGGCATTGCTACTGAGGGGGTGATTAAACTGTCGGTCGTTCGCGAACGAGACTACGCTCTCGTTTCTGTAGAAGACAATGGTAACGGTATAAAGTATGAACGGGTAAGGGAGGAAGCGATCAAGCGAGGAGTATATTCTGCTGCGGAGGCGGCTGATCTAAGTCGTGGGCAGTTGATTGAGTTGTTATTTAATCCACAATTTTCTACTGCTGAGAAGGTAACGGACATTTCTGGTCGGGGAGTGGGACTGAGTGCTGTTAAGGAATTTGCTAATGAAATTGGGGGAGAAATTAGAGTTGAGTCTCCGCCCAAAGACCTGATTAGACCAGACGGTACCGTGCCAGATCATGCGGGCACTAGGTTTACGCTTGAGCTGCCGCTCACTTTAGCGATTGTAAACTCACTTTTAGTGACGGTCGGTAGCCAAATGTTTGCTATTCCGTTTTCCAATATTGTGCGCGCTATCCAGGTGCCACTTGGTGACGTTAAAAGTATGGGTGATCAAAATGTAGCGGTCGTGAACGATGAGTATGTCACATTGGTGCATCTTGATAAACTGTTTGAAATTAAAGACGCGAAGGTTGTTGAAGACAAAATCACGGTCGTATTAATTAGGAAAGGAGCGGAGCTTGCGGGTATTGTGGTTGATGGTTTAAGAGATGAACAGGAAATCATCGTCAAACCACTTCCGGATTCACTAAAGGGAGTACCTGGTTTTTCTGGCTCCACCATCTTGGGAGACGGACGGACGATAATGATTTTAGATATCGCTGGGTTACTAGCGGACAGTGCGAAGTTTATTCGAGTAGTTAACTAGTCTCAGGGACCCTAATCCTTTACAATAGGGCCATGACACAATTAACCGAGTTAGAAAGAGACCAGCTTAAAGAAGTAGTAAACATTGGCGTTGGTAACGCATCGACAGCGCTTTCTCAAATGCTACGTAAGCAGGTAACAATTACCACCCCTGATGCATTTATTGATAATATTGAAGGAATCCCGACTTTTCTTGGCGGTACGGACGTAGTAACAACGGCCATTTTGTCTGACCTTACTAATGATATTTCGGGTACAATGTTTCTAATGTTGCCGCCAGACAGTGCTCAGAAGTTGGCCGCACTACTAACTGGTGATAATGAAATTGACATCATAAAGGAAGATGGAATGGGACAGTCTGCTTTGAAGGAAGTTGGTAATATTTTGACTGGTTCGTCTATGACTGCTCTCTCCAGATTTTTGGACTTGAATGTAATTGCTTCTGTCCCGCACATCGCTACTGACATGCTCGGCTCTCTAATTGATGGTGTCATTGCTCGGATGGTAGAAGAGTCTAACACCGTTCTAGTCTTTAGAGTTCATTTTACAGTTAAGGACGAGGCGATAGGGGGTGATCTATACCTACTCTTTGATCCAGAAGTAACTAAGAAGATTTTGAGTGCAATGCATTCTAAATTTAGTAATTAATATTAATAATGGCAACCAACGAAATTGACGTACGAATGGGGGAGATGGCAGTTGGGTCTGGTAAAACCACCATTAAGACTGGTGGTATTGGTTCATGTGTAGTGGTTGTCATTTATGATGAGGAGGCAAAGGTGGGCGGTCTAGCTCACTCAATGTTACCAACTCGAAAAACCGGAATGGTATTAACTACGACTGACCCTATCGATAAAGAGCCAGTGGCGAAGTATGTCGATGAGGGCATTAATCGTTTGGTTGATGAGGTAAAGAAGGCTGGGGGTTCTTGTGAACATATGCAAGCTAGGTTAATTGGTGGGGCGCATATGTTTAAGAGCATTCCCCAAAAAGAATCGGGGATTGGAGAGCGCAATTTGGAAGTAGCTAGAGCTACCTTAGCTGAACAAAACATACCAATTCATGCTGAGGAAGTCAGTGGCTCGGTCGGTCGCTTAGCTGAGCTTGATCTCCAAAATGGTATCGTAAATGTAACCACTAAAATGTAGCTATGAAGGTTTTAGTGATAGATGATGATGCGTTTGTCCAGACTGTCTATGAGTCTGAATTGCACCAAGAAAACATCGAGGTGGTGTTAGCTAATGACGGTGAGTCAGGCCTGCAGTTAGCCAAGAAGGAAGTTCCTGACGTTATCTTGCTAGATCTTATCCTGCCAGTAAAAGACGGCTTCAGAGTGTTGGCAGAACTAAAGAAGAGCAAGAAACTAGCTCAGATACCGGTTATTGTCTCATCGGCTTTGTCCCAACAGAGCGATGTGGATGAGGCGACAGAGCTTGGTGCGGTAAAATATTTACCGAAGGACCTATATTCCCCAAATCAAGTGATTGAGGAGATCAAAAAGACGCTACTTGGGGAATAAGGTATTTTGTACCTATGCAACTTTCAAAAGATCAGTTAAAGATGCTGATGTTCGGGGCTAATTTACCAAACCTCGATTCTTTTGATGATGTGGCGAAGGAAGCGGAATCATTGGGGGTCCCACTGGTTGAACACGTTGTTAATATCGGCTTGGTAGAAGATGAACAGCTAGGGCAAATTATCGCCAACTACTTTAACTTCGACTACATCGATTTACGTAAGAAAAGTGTTGATACTGAGGTGTTGCAGCTAATTCCTGAAGTAGTGGCTCGGTCGATGGGGGCGATTGCCTTTGCTCGGACGAAAGATCACGTACAGGTGGGGATGATAGATCCTAGCAACCTGGAGATGAGGCACTTTTTAGAGAAGCGTTTCGAGCAAGACGTCAAGCCATTTTTTATAACCAAAGAAAGTCTGCGTGATGTTCTTACTCAATATAAGGGTAGTATCAAAGAAGCGTTTGAAGCCTTATTGTTGAAGCTACAAGACAAGTCTCTGTCTAGAGATGTGCGAGACAATACCGCCATTAAGATTGTCGACATGTTGATCCAGTACGGCTACGACAGTAAAGCCTCAGACATTCATGTTGAGCCATATCGCAACAAGATCGTGGTGCGGTTTAGGATCGACGGGGTGCTTCATGATGTGCTAGAGATTCCTAAGAGTCTTAGTGAATTAATTCTGACGCGAATCAAGGTCTTGGTTAAAATGCGTACCGATGAACACCGGGCGGCTCAAGACGGAAAGTTTCAATTTAAAACCCAGGAAGAAGTAGTAGATGTGCGTGTGTCAATTGTGCCGGTCACGGGCGGAGAGAATATTGTTATGCGCCTCCTTTCTTCAAAGAGTCGCCGTTTTGATTTTCATACCATCGGCATGTGGATGAACGACCACGCCAAGGTAGAAGCTGCCGCCAAAAAACCACACGGTATGATCTTGGTTACCGGACCAACCGGTAGTGGTAAGACGACGACTATTTATGCGGTGCTAAAAATTCTTAATCGTCGTGAGGTGCACATCTCAACTATTGAAGATCCAGTAGAATATGACATTGAGGGTATTAGTCAGATCCAGGTTAACGAGCGTACCAACCTGACTTTCGCGAAGGGTCTCCGAGCCATTGTGCGACAAGACCCAGACATTATCATGGTGGGGGAGATTCGAGATGAGGAGACATCCGGTATCGCGGTCGAATCAGCGATGACGGGGCACTTAGTGCTATCTACTCTGCACGCTAATGACTCAGCTGCCACCCTACCTCGACTTTTAGATATGGGGATTGAGCCATTCTTGGTCGCATCGACCGTTAACGTTGTGATCGCTCAGCGCTTGGTTCGTAAGATATGTGAACGTTGTCGCGCTTCATATATAATTTCCGAAAAGGAAGCCAAGATGGTAGAAGCAGAGCCCGGACTCTACAAACTCTTCACAGACCGCGGCTTCAAAAAATTGACGCATGTTAGAATGTACAAAGGAAACGGATGTAACGCGTGCGGTAACACGGGCTATGCTGGGCGAGTTGGTATTTTCGAAGTTATGTTACTTAGCGACAAACTCCGTGATTTAGTAGTGAAGCGAGCTTCACGTGATGAACTCATGAAGGCGGCGGAGGAGGAGGGGATGACAACTATGCTTGAAGATGGAGTACGTAAAGCATTCATGGGCATCACGACGTTAGAAGAGGTCTTGCGGGTAACCAAGGTTTAACATTAGCACTCAAGCAAAAAATAAAAAGAGTCTTCTGGAGATCGACATCTCCTTGAAGGGAGTGAGTCTTGAGGAAAAGGCATTGTTTTCTAAGCACCTTTCAGTCATGCTTCGGTCAGGGATTCCGATTATCGAAGCGCTAGAAATTTCTCGCACTTCAGCTCAGGGTAAGCTAAAGAAAATTATTAAAGAGGTGCAGTCGGCGGTTGCTGCCGGACATCCTTTATCTCGTGCCTTTGCTCAGCATCCCAAAGTCTTTCCACCCTTGTTTGTAAACGTGGTCAATGCCGGGGAACAGTCCGGTACGCTGGTGGAAAATCTAGAAAACCTCGCGGAAGAATTAGAGAAAGACAAAATACTGATTGAGAAAGTTAAGGGAGCCATGCTTTATCCAGTGATTATTGTGATTGCTACTTTTGGCTTAGGAATGGTTTTGTCTTTTGTGGTGTTACCTAAGATCACTCCGTTGTTTGATGGTCTAAATGCCGATCTGCCAACCTCAACCAAAATGTTAATTGCCTTTACCGATATAGTAGAGGCTCATGGTACTGTCCTCTTTTGGTCTATCATTGGATTTGTTTCGTTATTTTTGTGGTTGATTAAGCAGCGTTTCTCTAAGCCAGTCACGCACTGGATTTTGTTACATACACCAGTTTTAGGTAAGCTGGTGCTCTATTCTAATCTCGCCCGCTTTTCGCGCACCCTAGGCATGCTCCTTAAGAGCGGGGTAAACATTGACGAGGCGCTTGATATTACCCGTACTACTGTTAGTAACATATACTTTCAGCGGTCGCTCGATGAGGTTAATTTACGTATTTCTCGCGGAGTAAAATTGGCCGCGGCACTATCAGAGTATAAGAGCTTGTATCCGCTAATGTTTGTGCGCATGGTACACGTAGGGGAGGAGTCGGGTCGCTTTGAAGAGAGTCTTCTGTATCTATCTGGTCTCTATGAGGATGAGGTGGACACTGCCACTAAGTCATTGTCTACGGCGCTTGAACCAGCTTTGTTAATCTTCATTGGCTTAGTGGTTGGTTTCTTGGCGCTTTCGATCATTACACCAATTTACAATGTTACGGGCAACATCCAACATTAAAAACAAACAGAGAGGTTTTACGTTGATCGAGCTTTTACTAGTAATAGCAATTACCCTAACCTTGTCTGCCGCTGCCGCCGCTCCGATCTATGGCAACCTACAAGGTTCGGTGCAGCTGCAAGAAGCTACCACTCAGACCATACAGTTATTGCGTATGGCTCGTGAGCGATCTGTGGCTGGTGTTAACAACCTGCCTCACGGAATATATTTTGACAACGTCACCAAGCCAAATGTAGTTGTGTTATTTCAAGGCGGTAATTATACAACCCGCGACCAATCTTTAGATCGGACGATAGAGATTCCTGCCACGGTTTCACTGAGTACCACCTTTGGTAATGAGGCGGTGTTTGCACTTGATACCGGTCTGCCAAATGCTAGTGGTACGATTACCCTAACTCACGATTTTTTAGGTGAAGACACCGTAAGCCTTAATACTCTTGGAGTAGTCGGTCAGGAATAAGCTATGAATTCGTACTTCTATAAACAAGGCATGAGTATCGTAGAGCTAATTTTAGCGATGGCAATCTTAGCTATGATTGCTGGTAGTCTTATTTCGGTTTCTACGGGTAGCTTTGCGGGTGTCTTGCAGGGGGGTGATCAGTCACAGGCCAGTGCATTAGCTTACGAAGCGATTGAGGGTGTTTTGGCGGTGGCTGATAAGGCTTGGAACGAGATGGTGTTTAGTACTAGCTCCGTTTCAGCTTCTTCGGGGGTGTGGGGATTGGTCGGGGAGGACACAGTCGAAAACATCGGTCGCTTTAAGAGAACAATTAGCTTTGCGGATGTGTGTCGTGACGCAACTCACGAAATTGTCCTTTGCCCGGGTAGCTACATTGATCAAAATGCTAAAGAAGTGATTGTGACAGTCGAGTGGAACCCACGAGCCTTTGTGTCTAGTAAAATATCGCGCCGTGCCTATATTACAAACTGGGGAGCCAAAGACTGGGTACAGACTGACTGGAGTGGAGGTGACGGGCAAGGGGTGTGGGAAAATGGAGACGAGTTTGCCAGTAGTACTGGAGTGGAGGTGGGTACGGCTGGAGTGGTGACGCTTGCTAGCGGAGCGATGGGAAGTTGGGAAAACATCGGTACGAAGGTTGCGGTTGATACCACCGACACAGACTTTGCGTCTGGCCAGCATGACCAGACAGATTATATAGGGGTCGGAGAGGAAGGAACTCTAGTTTTAGCTAATGTGGAAGGTGTCCATCTTGAGGAGGGTGAGTTTTACTCACGAGTCTTATCTGGTAGTGACTCCTTTACTACCTGGTCAGAGATTTCTTGGATCGAGTCCAACATTCCTGACGGAACCATTGAAGTTATGGTTAGGTTTGGTAATACCCCCAATCCTGATGTTTCATGGAGCTTGCTTACGCCCGTTGTGTCGGGAGAGGTGCTTGATAGGGTAGCTCATTATGTTCAGTATTATGTGTATTTAGCATGTGTCGATTGTTCTGCCACTCCTAGGGTTGAAGAAATGAAAATCACCTTCGATCCTCCGACTAATACCTCTATTCAGTCGGTAGCTGCACCAATTGGAGGGGACATGTGGCTGGTAACTAACGGTGGGGAGCTGTTGCATACTGATGGAGAATATTGGGAGGTTGATACCACTATCACTGGACCACTATACGATTTAGGATTTACTACCACAGAGTCTGGTTTGGCAGTCGGCGGAGGAGGAAAGATACTTGCTTATGATGTCGGGAGCTGGAGCGAAGTTTTTGACACCGGTAACCACACCTGGCGGGCCCTCTCAACGGTTTCTTCAAGCACAGTCATCGTGGCTGGTAATGGGGGTTCACTTGTTAGTGTTGGTACGACTAGTTGGAGTTTTTTGCCCAATACGGGAGTAAACAATGATTTGTATGATATAGAAGTTATCGCCGAAGACGATATTTGGGTAGTCGGAGCCGATGGAATAATCGCTCATCACGATGGTTTAGTTGGTTGGGATTATACTATCTACTTTAGTAACGGTGATATCTATGGTTTAGACATGCTCTCTAGCAATGAGGGTTGGGCTGTTGGGGCTGGTGGTAATATTTACTTTTTTAATGGCTCAGGCTGGAGTAAGCACACTACGGTGGCGAACATAGACCTACACGCTGTGCGCTTTATTGCGTCAGACAACGGCTGGGCGGTGGGCGATGGTGGTGCTCTGTATCACTGGGATGGATTAGAGTGGAGCGACCAAAGTGGTATAACCAACAGCTCGCTATATGGTTTTGGCTTTGTTTCACCAACCGAACTCTGGTCGACTGGAGCGGGGGGTACTGTTCTTAAGTTGGTTTCAGGAGGAGTTTATAATTTGTCTGGCACATTAACCTCCTCGGCTTATGACTTAGGTGCCAGCACTTCGGTCCACACCATTGAGTGGGACGGGGTAGTACCAGCGTGTGATCCTGACTGTGCCATTTCGGCGCAACTCGCAGTAGCACCTGACGCTGGCGATCAGCCGGGAGAGTGGTCTCCTTGGTATGGTGCTGGTGGTACTGGCGATTACTATACCAACGCTACTGGTACTTTGGTGACAACAGAGCTAAATGGTTACCGTTGGCTTAGGTACCAGTTTTTGCTAACTGGTGACGGTAATGAGACGCCAACTTTAGAATCAGTTAGGATTAACTATAAATAAAACTGCTATGGTTAACCGTAATTCAAACGCTGCTTTTACTCTCGTCGAATCTCTTATTTACATTGGGATAGTGAGTATCGTGGTAACGGGCATTGTTGTCTTCAGTATTACAATTAGTAACACTCGGACAAAGACTTACGTGGTGCAAGAAGTCCAAGCCAACACAAGAGTCGCGCTCGATATTATCGAGCGCGAGGTGCGTACGGCCGACGGAATCATAACAGCCAGTTCTAGCTTCGGCATCGATCCTGGTAGACTTGTCTTGCGCAAGGCTGATCCTCAGGCCGACCCAACAGTCATCTACCTGGAAGAAGACGATGGTCATTTGATGCTACAGCAGGGAGAAAGTGATCCACTACACCTCACTAGCAAGAGTATAAACATTACAGAACTGGTGTTTCAAAATATCAGCTCGTCTTCTGATCGTGTTCGGATTAGTCTGATGGCCGAGTTTGATAATCCAAGCAACAGTAAGCCTTTTGAGTATCAGCAAAGTTTGCAGACGGCTGTCTCGGTGAGAAAGTAATTCATATGATCAATCAACCCATGACAATTTGGCGAAGTAAATATAAAAAAGGGTTTGTGGCCCTGGTCGCGATTGTGGTTGTGGCGGCTGCTGCCTTTCTGATTGCTTATAGCGCTTCCACGCTTGGGATTGGGGAGCTTGATCTTGGCTACACCGCACAAAAAGGAAAAGAAGCCCAGACACTAGCTGATGGATGTGTAGCTGAAGCGCTGCAGAGAATCAAGTTAGACACGAACTACCAAGAAGGGGAGATATTTACCAATAATGGTTCGTGTACAATAGAAGTGTCTGGCGCGGGTGCAAGTCGGTCGGTTGAGGTTGAGGCTGTTGTTGAAGGGAAATTTCACCGTCACGTTTCAGTTGAGTTAGTCTTATCGGCTGCAGAGTACCCACAGATCACCGTCACCAATTGGAGTGAAGGAATGTAGCATGTACAAAACATGGCTTCCATAAAAAAGTTTTTTCATAAACACACCGTACGAACGTACGATCGTGTCACCGGCCTTAACATGTCTGATCACGCGATTCGGGTGGTTGAATTGGTGCGGGATAAGAATCATACCCTCACAGTAACTGGTAAGGGGTCGATTGATCTCGATCCCGGTCTGGTTCGTTACGGTAGAATAATCGACCAGCCCAAAGTAGAAATTGCCGTTCGTAAACTCTTTACTGAGGTTTACGGCAACGATAAAAAGCCAGAACATTTAGTTGTCAGTTTGCCCGAAAGTCAGACTTACGCCCATGCCTTCATGGTCCGAAAGGAAGATCTTTCGAGACTAGATGAGGTGGTCATGAAGGAAGTGCACTCATATATACCTTTGCCGAAGAATGACGTGTTGTTTTCATATCGCACGATTAACCAAGACAAGGAAGGGGAGCTGATATTATTGGTGGCAACTAGTCGCGAGGTGGTAGAGGAATGGCAGTTAGTGTTTCAGGGTATTGATCTCAAGGTAGATTTATTTGATGCCGAGCACTTAGCCACTTTTCGAGCTATTTTTTCAAAACCCCTTAGTGCACCAGTTTGTATTATTGACATCGGGGCCCTCACCTCCCGTTTTTCGATTTTTGATCTTCATGGGTTGCGCTATGTCTACTCGGCTGATCTATCAGGAAAGCAGTTAATAGAGAAAATCGCGGAAGCTATCGGTAAAGATTTTGCTGCTGGAGTAATGGCGGCGCGTGAGCTCGGTCTCTCGGGAGAGGACTCAAAAGTGACAGCAGTGATAAAAGAGAGTCTCCAACCTGGTTTAGCTGAGATTAAGAAAACGATTGGTTATTTTGAAGAAAAAATGGGCACGAAAGTGGAGGAGATTGTTTTTGTTGGTAGTACTAGTGCGGTCAAAAATCTATCCCAGTTTGCTACTGAAGTGTTTGGGTTGCCAGCTCGAGTTGGTGTGCAAACGGTAGTTAAAGAAGATCTCCCTAAGGGGTGTACCCAAGCCCTGGGAGCAGCTTATCGGCTGGTGGGTGCCGAGTGGGAGTTAAAAGACCCCGCTATCGAACCGCTCGTTAATCCGGGTGCGGTTGTAGTAGAGCCCAAAAAAGCTCCTGCAACTGAAAACACTCCTATAAATTCTCAATTAATGATGGATACACCTGACCTTCTGGCAGGGGACAATAGTGAGGCCACAGATCAGGAGCAGTTGGAGATGCAGGCTTCATTGGCCATACAGAAGAAGATCTTATTGGGGATCTTCACTAGCGCCCTCATTCTCGTGCCTGGAGCATTTTGGTACAAAGCACAGCAAGATGCTGCCAAAGAAGCTGAACGAAAGGAGCGCCGGGAGGCAATGATAGTGACTCCTTCTGCTCCAAAAGAGGAGGAGATAGCTATTCCAGAAAAAAATAGCCCTGGGGCAATCTCGGACAATAGTACTGCTACCACTACTGATTCAGTCGCGTCTAGTACTGATGAAGTGACAAGTCAATTGGAAGGGGATACAGCCGCAGAAATTGATGTGGCTAGGGAGACTTCTTCCTTAGATGGTGTAGTCGAGGAGGTTGATGATACGGCAGAAGACAAATTGAGAGAATTGTCAGTTTTATTGGGGCAAGACCAAGGGACAACTAGCCAATCAGTTGAGGATGATGAAGGTCAAGCGACTTCAAGTGCTACGCAATAGCTATATACAGGCCGTGTATATTGTCCTAGGACAATAGGTTTTCAACGTGCTAACATATTAAGACTAACTTATGAAACTAGATCATAAAAATAGAGGCTTCACCCTGATTGAGCTTTTGATCGTGATCGCGGTG
>JBFHUT010000001.1:0-31931 GCA_041589935.1 Minisyncoccia bacterium | reverse complement strand
TTTAGCTTCATCAAGGGCTGCTAGCTGCTCAGGTGTAGCTTGCTGTAAAGCTTTTTGTAGGGTTTCCCAATCGTACATAAATAATTTAATTGGCTAGTTTTATTTATCGGTTATTTTTGTGGATCGCGGTCTTTAACGGCGACATTGACATCTGTGCTCATGTCAATTTTGGCCCTTCGGGTACAGAGGTTTGGGGGTTGTCTGTAGTGGTTGTTTCTGTCTTAGCCTTGGTGCCTGGAACACTATTAATCTTGATACTGCCTCCAGATAAGCTGTTACTACTCCACTTTTTCATTCGATTAGCGTAACGTTCTCGGTTTTCTACTTTGTAATAGTCCCCCACCCTATTATCCTTGTTGGCTATATACTCGTTGGCATGCTTCTCAATATCTTCGATGTCTTTATTTGTTACTTCACCGTTGCGCATGCGTTGTTCTAGAGCCTGAGGAGTGATAAACGGAGCCATTTCTTTCGTGGTGAAGACCTTGACCGGTAATTGACCAGCGACGGCCGTGTTTTGGCTCATCAACGCGGCCCGTTGCTTATCCTTAAATTCATTGGTAATGGTAGCTGGATCAACTTTGAGTTTAAGGGCTGAGTAATTGCCGCTGGCAATCGCCATTAGACCATCTTCCTTCGCTTTCCTGATACTGTCTAGTTTGGCACTATCAAAGCCGGCCGCTTGGAAGTTCTCTAGATCCTTCTCGGTTAAGTGCATGGCAATACGAGGATCAGATAGCTGCGCGTCAGCTAGGCTTTGTTTACGTTCGTTGGAAAGACTGCCTATAACTTTACCTAGATCGTTCATGTGTTTAGCCAGATCATCGGTGGTAGCCGACATATTTTCTAAGCCAGCGATTGCCTCTGCAAAGGTACCGATACCTCTATTGTCTCTAACTCCAGCGAATGTCTTTGTGTTAACAACACCAGATTTTTCAAGAGTCTTCATCTGCGCATCAGTCAAGTTTCGCGCAAATTCTGGTGAAGCTAGAACCTTGGCTGGGGTGGCTAATAGCTCCTCATCCGACATCTTAGGCACCTTAGCCGCTAATACGTTGGCGGCATCCTGACGTTGCTTATCAGCTTGTTTTGCAACAT
The DNA here is from genome assembly GCA_041589935.1 of Minisyncoccia bacterium. Classification (GTDB taxonomy): domain Bacteria; phylum Patescibacteriota; class Minisyncoccia; order Phycocordibacterales; family UBA918; genus OLB19. The sequence goes on along the minus strand of JBFHUT010000001.1, from coordinate 30,833 downwards.
TCTCCATACCCCAACGACGATTAGCTTCAGCTTTAGTGTTAGCCGTGTTGTAATCGTCGTAAGCTTCCCGGCGCTTTTTTCGGTCGTCGGCTTCTCTGTTGATGCCTTGTTGGTGAGCCCGGGCGTCAGTTAAGGTACGAGAAGTGCCCATCTTAGCATTCTTCATGGCAGAGGAGGCTGAATTTAGTGTGTCTGATACTGGGCTCCAGCGATGAAAGCCGCGCACAAATCGGTTGTTTGAAGTTTGGGCACGGTCGATATATCGCTTTGTGTATTTACCACCAGTGTATGATATTGCTCGAGCTGATTGGCCAAGGCCGGTGCGGGTAAGGGCTAGTTGTGAGCCGCGGCGGGCAAATCTCATCGCTCCGTTGGCGCCTTCGGCACCCATTTGTTGCGCGATAAAGAGCGAGGCGAACATTAAGATCACAGATAGTATGAATGGAGGAAAAGTATTTGCAAACGAGACTCCTTTATCGACGGATGTTCCTGAAGATATGCCACTAAAATCGGGGTTACCTAATGTTGAAAAGTATCCCGTGAGGACTTCAAATGACATATAAAGAAGCAACATGTAAGCCGGGGCAAAGAAAGCACGCTTGAGGAAGTTGCGCCAGTACGAAGAAGAAAGGTGCTGCAGACCAGGGAATACCCAGCCTAGGAACATGAAAGGTGACAGCATCATGTATAGCAAAAGCATGGCAAAGCGAACGATGAGCAAAAAAGCTCCAGCCGCAAAGACAAAGCCTGCTACCACGAAGAAGATCATGGCTCCAAAAATAAAACCAAGCTCTCCTGCCGTATCCTGTCCTTGTACGCCTGATCCCCACATCTCATTAAGGCCCCATTCATTCATCCAAAGGTTTGATATATCTGTACTTTCGAAGGCCTCAGTAACAATTTCTGATGCGAGGATATTGCTAACATCAACAATAAACTGGGTAATAAAAAGGCTGAAGTTAACAAGGAGAGCAGCTAGAATAATATGTACTAACCACCGACGACTACCACTATCGTCACTGCCTAAGATCATCTTAAAGCCAAGGTAGACCAAGCCAAAAATAAATGTCAGGTTAAAGACATCGCGTACAGTGCTCCAGGTTACCCTAACAGCATCCCCGAAGGGTGTGTAAAAGTCACCAAAACCAACAACTAAATTCCCCACAGCAAAATTTAAGAGATAACCACCGATGGCGGTAAACATTCCAAAGACACCACTAACTAAATCCCAAAGAATACCAGTAAAAGCAAAGGATATGTTAGGGACGCCAATAAAAACCAAAACCAGTAGGCTGAAGGGGAGGAAGTTTTTTGGTAGTTGGTTTTTCATAGGATTTATACAATTGAAGGATTAGAGTCCGAGGATACCATCAGCCCCTTCAAAGGCTCGTTGTACTAAACCGGCGATAAAGGCGCCGAGAAGCTCTTGAATTTCATCAGCTTCGATGAGAATTTGTCTCTCGGTGTCGAGGTTGAAGGAAAGGGCTTCTTGTACCAACTTACCTGGAGTGACCACCTCACAATGTTCATTAAAGGTACCATCACCATTGTCTATCATTTCGCACTGTCGGGTCGAGAAGAAGCCGTCAGCAAAGCCAAGAAGAGAATGTTGCTCGAATTTCTTTTCAGCCACAGCAATTTCTAAGTTACTCTCAGCGGCCAGATAAGCGCCGTATTTAGAGTAAGAGGCCGGATTGGCAGAGATGTCTAGCCAGTCGTCCCAGCCACCAGAGCTGAAGCTGCCGCGAGCGCCAGAGGTGAAAGTTTCGATATTATCTATCACATCCGTTAGGGTACATTCTGGTTGCACACGTTCGCGTACAACCTGGTTGTAGTGTAGATTGAGGGCCACTTGAATATCTAAGCGGAAGGGAGAACAAAGCGACGGGGAGACGTTGCTGATGAACTCTCCAGCCATACGATCAGCTTCCGCAGTTAAAAATCCCCTTAAGTCGCTCACAAAAGCGGGTCTGCCCTCAAAACCACTTTGGGCCCAGGCGATTAGGTCCTGCACCATGGTATTGAGTAGGCTCTTAAGCGCAGCCCAAGCTAGTCCGTCCCCAACCAAGTCCTTAGCATGGAGAGCTGCGGTTGAGACCGCTACGATGGTTTGTTGGGCTAGTTGAGAAGCGTGAAAAGCAATGTCTTCTGCCCACTGTGCCATCTGGGTGACTTCGAGCGCACCGCCAGTAGCACCACCCGCTTGGGCTTCTTTGATGCTGTTCCAGTCCTGGGGAACATAGACCATCACAGTAGCGAACATGAAGAAAACAGTTGCTACTACTCCCTTTTTCAAAATGTTAAAAAAATTATCCATAAGTAAATGGTTATTGTCTTTGTAAATCAGGACTAAATAAAATGAAAAATACAGCCGGGTCCTCTACGGTAAATAAATCAGCATGTGGCTCTAGTGCCAAAAACATATTCTTAGAAGCTGTCACCAGGCCGGCGATGTCATCATCGTAGCGTTTGAGGCGTAGTAGAGTGACCATTGGGTCGTTGTTAATTTGTGTCATGGCTTCAATATCCGCACTGACAGCATGAGAGGTATTAATAAGGTCTAGGTGCTCCTTAGCAAACTCCTTTGGTACCGGCAGAAGCAGAGCGTCATCTCGGTATTTAGCGTACACTTCAGCAACTCTTGTTAGTTCCGGGGTACGATCGGTGTTCCCATTCTGTGTAATATCAACAAGAATATCTAGCTCATGATCTAAGCTGGCATCGCTATTGGATATGAAGATAGTGGCCAGCGTGTTAGCGTAATTAACGATATCTTCATCTCCCCACTCCTCAAGGACAGAAATATCTTTGGTGTCATACAAGGTCACGGCCGATACCTTTTCTAGTCTGTCGATGTGTTTATCGATAATGTATTCATTGGCTTGGGCAGCTGGTCCGAGCATCTTGTTGCGAATTACGTCAACCATAAAATCAATACCAGTTTGGCCAGACAGAGTATCAGGTGGGGTGTAAGTGGCGTGGGCTATAGTAGGAGTGGTTTGCTTAGGAGTGGTGAAAAATTCATCACGCCAATCCTCCAGACCGTTGTTGTCAGCGTCTGTGACTGGAATAGCGACTCTCACCGGTGCGTCAGCGGCTTGCTTAACCGCTGCGGGTTGAGTATTGGCTTGTTGTGGCTTGCTAAAGTTGGTTAGGGTGTAGGCGCCAGCAACCAACGCAAAGCCAATTACGGTAGCGCCAACAATCTTCGGGTTAATCTGCCCCTGCATACGTTATTAAGTATAGCAGCATAGAAGTGGCACTTTATGATTATTTACACACACCTGTAGCTGAGTTGTGTATAACTTGTGTATTAACTGTTGGTGCGATGTGGATTGTCTTCAAAAGGGATTTTTTGACAAAGTTCCACCCACTGCGCAAGAGAAACATCTTCCGCACGGATAGTAAGCGGTAGTGCTAAAGATGCAAATAGTGTTTCTAGTTCGGATCGTAGGAAGGATGAAGACAAATTACCTAAGAGCTGTTTGCGTTTTTGGCCGAAGCCGAGGTGGAGTAGACGGAAGAAGTGCTGCAGGTCGACTTCTTTTAGTCGTTCGGTATTAATATTTGCTACTTTTACAACCGCAGAGTCTATTTTGGGCGGCGGAGTAAAGTGCCCTCTTTTGACTGTACATATATATGTAGGATCACCGAAGGCTTTGATCGAGAGCGAGAGGAGGGATTCTTTTTGATCGCGTGCAATTCGTTCGGCCACCTCTTTTTGAATAAGAAAGACCAGGGTGTTTGGTCGGCAGTCGGTGTCTAAGAGGCTGCGAAAAAGTCGTCCGGAAAGGTAATATGGGATATTAGACACTACTTTATAGCCTTGTTTTACAAGGTTAAATTGAGATGGATCTAATTCTCGAGCATCGTGGTGGTGGATGGTGAGTTGGCCGTTAGCTAGCTCTGTGCCAAAAGTTTCTTGTAGTGAGTCGATAGCGCGCTGGTCGGCTTCAATTGCTACAACTTTGGCTCCATATGCCAAAATCTCCTTGGTGAGAATGCCGGTGCCCGGGCCAATTTCCAGCACAGTATCCCCTGCTTGCAGTTCGGCCGCGTCGCACATCTGTTTTGGCACGTAGTCACTATTCAGAAAGTGTTGCCCTAATGATTTTTTATGTTGAAACTTTTCTTTCACAAGAACCAGCATACATTTCTTCAGACACGAATCAAGTTCTCTGCTCAGCTGTTTAGGAGACAGCTTCCGCAAGGTCTTCAGAAACGCATGCTGGTTCTATTCAGACCAAATTAATCCAGATAAATTGTGGTTTCGTAACCTGAGTTGTGCCCCCGGCCGTCTGGCTCGGCTTGTTCGACGTGTTTGGTGCTGATGTCATTGAGGAAAGATGACGGGACGTTGATGCGCTGGCTGCCAAAGATAGTGCGCATGTGGGCGTAGGTCAGAAAAACTTTTTTCTCCGCCCGAGTGAGTGCTACATAAAAGAGACGACGCTCTTCTTCTTGGTCAGTGCGACCGTCGTCTAGGCGCTCGTGGGGGAAGAGGCCTTCTTCGAGGCCGGTAATAAACACGTAAGAAAATTCTAGACCTTTAGCGGCGTGGATGGTCATGAGGCGCACAGCGTTTTGTTCCTCTTTTTCTTTTAGTTCATCTTGGTCGCTTTGGAGAGCCGCGTTTTCCAGGAGTTGTTCTACAGCTTCGCTTGGATCGAGGTCATTAAAGCGACTGGCGAGAGTAACGAGCTCACGCAAGTTTTCTATGCGCTCGAGGGCTTCTTCAGTCCCTTCTTCCTTCAGATCGGCTTCAATGCCGCTACGCTTCATGATGAATTTTATAGTGTCAGATAAAGGTTTTTCTGTCGCAGTCTTGGCAATGTCGGTCATGATTTCATCAAACACTTTCACTTTAGCAGCTGCACCAGCATTGAGATCACCTCGCTTCCCTTCTACTACTTTAAGCATGGTTACCTTGCCGATACCTCGCGCTGGTGAGTTGATGATACGAGTAAGGTCGGCGTTGCTGCCAGGGTTGAGTGCTAAGCGTAGGTACGAAAGGACGTCCTTAATCTCTTTTCGTTCAAAGAACTTAGTACCGAGGAGTTGATAGGGTACTTCGAAATTTAGAAACGCCTCTTCCAGTGAGCGGGACTGGAAGTTGGTGCGGTAAAGTACTGCAATTGAGGCTGGGTCAGCGCCATCAGCGATTAGTGACTTGGCGGTCAGAGCCACGTACTCGGCTTCATCCGTTCCCGTCATACCAGCGTAGAGTGTTAGTTTTTCCCCCTCGTGGTTGTTGGTAAAGACAGTTTTTTCGACGCGGTTTTGGTTCTTCTTAATGATGTCGTTACTAGCGGCAATGATAGTCTGGGTTGAACGGTAGTTTTCTTCCAAAAGAATGGTAGTAGCGCGGGGGAAATGACGTTCGAACTGTAGGACATTTTTAATATCTGCCCCACGCCAAGAGTAGATGTTCTGGTCGATGTCCCCTACTACGCAAACATTCTGAGCGTCACCAGCCAACAGTTCCATGATCGAAAACTGCACTCGGTTGGTGTCCTGGTACTCATCAACATGAATGTATTTGTAGCGTTGTTGCAAGGTTTCACGGACGTGACCGTAAGTCTTGAGGAGATGTAGAGTTTTGGCTAAGAGATCGTCAAAGTCGAGGGCGTGTTCATTCTTTAGGATCTCGTCGTATTTCTCCCATACCTCGGCCGCGACTTGTTCGGGAAATGAATTGGCGGCGTCTTTGAACTCGAGTACAGTCATCGCGTCCCCTTTAGCGCGCGAAATGATGGAGAGAATCTTTCGGGGTTCGAATTCCTTTGGGTTATAGCCAGCTTGCTCGATTGATTGCTTAACAGCTTTCTGGCTGTCGCTGCGGTCGTAGATAGTGAAGTGACGGCGCAGTCCTAAGACGTCGTGAAACTCTCGTAAAATACGTACACCGAGGGAGTGAAACGTGGTAACGACCGGATGACTATCAATAACTGCCCGATCAGAAGGAAAGTATTGTTGAGTGAGGTTGATCACACGTTCACGCATTTCTTTAGCGGCTTTGTTGGTAAAAGTAACAGCGAGGATATTGTGTGGCGCGACCCCTTGGTGAATGAGGTGAACGATACGGTGCGTGATGACGCGAGTCTTTCCAGAGCCAGCTCCAGCCAGTACCATCAGCGGTCCATCGGTGTGAAGAACAGCTTGTTTTTGTGGTTCGTTTAGTCCTTCAAGATATGGTGCGGGAGACATGTGTGGCACATCATAACACAGGGGTGGTTGGGGTAGAAAAAGCCGGCGCGAACGAAGTTCGCGCCGGCCAGTGTCCGGTCGACTTAACTTAAATCTAAGCCTTCCTCATCTTCCCACTCCGGAGTCCAGTCCTTAGTATAGTCTTCCCACACTTTTAGCCACTCCTCGCGAAAGACCATGTAGATCAACGTATCTCGCCACTTCCCGAGCCTAAAGTGTTCTTTTGGCAAGGTGGCGACCTGGCGGTAGCCACACTTCTTGGCATAGCTTTGACTACGACCATTGAAGTCGATGATCTTAGAGGTGACTTTTCTTAAGCCGAGCCAATTGAAGGCGTAGTCTAAGATTAGCATCTTAGCGTCAGTCCCATAGCCCTTACCTTGATGCTTCTTACCAATCAGGGTACCGGTTATGGCGCAGCCTCGAGCAAAGTCGATATCCATACCTATATGACCAATAAAATTTCCGTCGTGAGTACAGATGACCGCACTAACGTGACTCGGGTTGCTGGTAGAACTCCGTTTATACCATTCCATTTCCTGTAACAGACCGATAGGCCCGGTGAGCATCAAGAACCGGCTGTTTTCTGGATCATTGATGTTTTGTTGACACAGAGGCACGTCGACTTCATTTAAGGGTCGCAGGATAACCAACTTCCCTTTACGCCAGATAATATCGTTACTCATAACCACTCTCCTTTGTTGGGTTTGAAAAGAACAAAAGCAGCTGACCCGGAGGCAAGCTGCTTTAAGGAAATAAATTCGGTTGGAGTTTACGTCGTTAAACCAAGTTGCCTACAGTTATAAGAGGTTGAGATTCGGGTGTCGTTAAACATATCTGGCGACACCACAAAAACACACCCTAATCCGGCTGGGACAAAATCCTTATATTTGTGTGCAAATTGAGACATAAAAAAACTTTACCATTCTCAAAACTTTCGTCAAGGTCAATTACAGGGCTTTGTTTAAGGGCCATACAACTTATTCACTAGTCCGCGAGAAAAGTGTATTTCGTCAATTGCCTATCAGGTTTCCTCTAGTACAATAGTCTGCGTACCAAGTGGTTGGTGCGAAACGGAGCAATAACCCTGCTCTTTTTCATTTCAAGTACGGACGTAACGGAAGAACGGCGGCGCGACTTAACAACAGTCTATTCAACCTTATTCACAAGACACCGATGATACTACTGGTAAATCGAATCATCGGTCTACATATATCAGGACATTAACAGCAACTCCAACACGCATTATTGGTGAACTAGCAGTGTTGCTTGTTATCATAGCGGTACCTTTTTCAGTACACGCTGGTTTTTTTGCAAAATTTTTCACTAAAGCTGAAGCAGAGACCGCAACTGCCCCAACTTCAGTCGGTCTTACTGCGGCTGATACTCCCCTTTTGACGGCTCTCCAGCACCCTAACCCAATGAACGCCCGCGGCGGAGCCGAAATATTAGTGGAGGAGAATGTCTTGGTTTCGACTGGACCGGTGGGTGAAGACGAAATTGCCGAGCAAAAGACCGGCATGGGAGAAATTCGTGTTTACACTGTACGTCAGGGCGATTCTCTTTCCCAGATTGCAGAAATGTTTGGTGTCACCACCAACACAATTATGTGGGCTAACGACATTACCAAGGCTACTCGTATTCAACCTGGTGACACCCTTGTTATTTTGCCGATTGCTGGTGTGCGTCACATTGTAAAAAGTGGTGACACTATCAGCACGATTGCTAAGAAGTACGAAGGTGACGTAGATGAGATTCTCTCATACAACCAACTGGCTTCTGCTGACGACCTTTCAGTTGGAGATACTCTTATTATTCCAGGTGGCGCGATGCATATGGCGCCAGTACGAGTGGCTTCAGCAGCGCAGCCAGTACGTGTGTCTGGTAGTGGCGCATCGTCAGCTGGTTTCTCACATCCAGCTCCAGGTTCGGTTAAGACCCAAGGTATCCACGGCTACAACGCGGTAGATCTAGCTGGTGGTTATGGTTCTGCTATTAGAGCAGCAGCAGCAGGAGAGGTTATCGTATCTAAGAGCTCTGGTTGGAATGGTGGTTATGGTCAATATATTGTCGTTAGGCACAGTAATGGCGCTCAGACTCTCTATGCTCACTTAGCGCGCAATGATGTTGGTGTCGGCGCTTACGTCGCACAAGGTCAGGTGATTGGTGGTATGGGAAGTACCGGTAAGTCGACAGGGACACACCTACACTTTGAGGTCCGCGGCGCCAGCAACCCATTTTAATTGAAATACTTTGTTGCGATCGTATAAATAATTACTCGTCGTACGTTCAGTACGTCTCGTAATTATTTTACTCCGCGCCTCGTCTTTCAGATTAAAATTAATCCCTAGTACAAAAAACATCTTGTGTTGTGCAGCTCATCTTAGAATGAGTTCTTATTACAAAATATCCAGGCAAATTACTTTGTTGAACTACAAAAAACATCCTCCCGGAGCACGAGCCCCAGTCGGGTGTTTTTTCTTGTCCGCCTCTACTTTACTTTAGAATAGGTCCGCGGCGCTAGGAACCCGTTCTAAAAATCAGCACCTATAACCTCATAATTATTAAAGGGTGTGTTTTATTACAAACTGACCCTGTACTGCAGAGCCTCCAACACATGCGATGTCTTGATATCTGATGAATCGTCCAAATCCGCAATGGTCCGAGACACTTTAATCAAGCGGTGATAGCTGCGCGGTGATAGGTTCAATTTCTCGCTAGAAGTTTTGAGTAGATCCTTCACGTCGCTATCAAGAACAATAAGTTTTTCGATATCACGTGCAGACATACTAGCGTTAGTATTTGTAACAGTATCTCGCAGTCGTCTTTGCTGAAGTGTACGAGCGGAGACGATTTGCTGTCTCGCTTTCTCTGTTTCTCCCGCTGTCTTGCGTAAGCTTGTGAGGGTTTCATAAGGTACGTGTGGCACCTCTATCCAAAGGTCGATGCGATCTAGGATTGGTCCAGACACCTTGTTTTTATACGTCTCTTGCATGGCTCGCGCTAAGTTTGTGGTGCCGTCCTCGGTGCCTCGGTATGGGTTTAGCGCAGCGACCAAGATAAAGTCAGCGGGAAACTCGGCAGTTCCTTGTACGCGAGAGATAGAGACGATCTTATCCTCGAGGGGTTGACGTAGTGCATCTAATGACCTTCTTTCAAACTCAGGAAACTCATCCATAAAGAGTACGCCGTGATGAGCTAGGGTTACTTCCCCTGGTTTGGGGTGGGTGCCACCGCCAACGAGTGCGGTATGAGAAGCGGTATGGTGTGGGCTGCGAAATGGTGGTCGGGTAGAAATCTGAAGACCATTTCCTACCAATGAGTGAATGGCGGTAACCGCCAGAGCTTCTTCTCGTGAGAGCGGTGGCAGGAGTGATCGAAGGGCTCGGGCCAGCATGGTCTTGCCTGTGCCGGGTGGTCCAACCAACATCACATTATGCTTGCCAGCAGCGGCGATAATAAGAGCGCGCTTAGCACTCTCCTGCCCCTTTATATCTTCGAGAGTAACAGCGCTTTCGTACCAGCCATCAGCGATTTTGGTGGCAGGTTGGGTGGGTAGAGTAGTTTCACTAGTTGATATGTGTTCGATCACTTCAGATAATGAATGAGCTGGTATGATCGCTATTTCTGATACTAGAGCTGCTTCTTCTGCGTTGGCTACTGGTACAATCACTTCCCGATAGCCACTCGCTTGGGCAGTTATGACCGCATTAAGAATCCCCTTTATCGGTCGCAGTACCCCATCGAGTCCAAGTTCACCAATGTAAATACGCTTAGTATCATTTTCAATTATTTCTCCAGCAGCGATGAGATAAGCGATTGCAATCGGCAGATCAAATAGCGGACCCTCTTTCTTAAGGTCAGCCGGTGATAATGATATCGTCACTTTCTGATTTTTAGATTTTGGTGATTGAAAGCCCGAATGCTTAATTGCGCTACTGACTCGATCCTTCGCTTCGTCGACTGCCTTTCCAGCCAAACCAACCACAGAAAACGCGTGGAGACCACGCGAAATATCTGCTTCTATTGTGACGACCGTACCTTTAAGTACATCTGGTTGAACGGTGTGTACCTGCGCGACAGACATGGATACATTATAGTGGGAGTTCTCTCTCCCGGTCGCGGTTAGCGATGTTGGTACGTGCGGTAGGGTTGGCTTCCAGTCTTTCGGTTTCTATTGTTTCCCCGCTAATCTCACAGACACCATACGTACCAGCTGAGATCTTGTCGAGTGCGCGCACGATGTCACGGTAGCGAGTTTCGAGTGAGGCAAGGGTTGCTCGCTTAGTATCCCAGTCTTCTACTGTGTCGGCAGTGACGTTTTCGTCGGCGTTTCCCATTTCATCTGTATCAGGGATTGCTACCCAGTCGCCAGTGTCAGGGCTCTGCACAGCTATAGTTTTAAGTTCTTCTATTATTTTTGTAAGCTCCATATCAAGGCGAGCTTTAATTACTGTTTGATCCATAGAATGTAAGTATATCTTAGTCGGTAAATCCTAGCTCCACAATCTGAGCAAAATCTGCCAGAGAGTTTGAGATCAGGACCGTATTGTCATCGATGATTCCATAGACAACCACTTCTTTATTAGTTGTCCGCAAGACTCTCACTTCGATGTCGGAGGCCTTTTCATCAGTAAATGTTTCGGTGGTAATGCCGTCGGTATCATAAAGGTATGATAAATCTTGAGCCATATTTTCCTCCCAGTCTAAGAGTCCGGCGTAGAGAGCGTTGCGATCTGTGAAGTTTAGTAACAGTGATGGAGTCTCGTGGTTTACTGAAGCTAGCCTAATTTGAGTCGTCGCTTGCTTGAGATTGAGCGAAGCTCTTAGGTCTAGAGCAGCAAATAGATTGAGGGCAGAAACTTCCTGACCATCCTCCCTAGTCATTATTACCTCAATCAATCCAGCTGGTGCGTCTGCAATTACCTGGCCCAGACTGTCAATGAGGACCTTTCCTCTAAGGTTAGAAATGGTGGTTTCTACCATAGTGGAGTTTGAGAGTGTCGTTTCATTCACTGCTATTTGCTGGGTTGGGTTGTCGTTTTCTCCAAGATACTGGAAAGCCATTTTTGATACAAAAATAAGCACAACCAAGCCAACTACAATCATTAAGGCGATAACTGTGAGAGTATTCGTGTCGCGGTCGACTAGTCGATAAGACGATGGGATAAAGCTCTCGGTCGGTTGACGGTAGGTTTCTTCTTCTGATTCGTTGGCCGTTTCTTCAAGTACATCTTCTTCGATTTCTTCTGCTATTTCGGAGTTATCCTTGTTATATACAAGAGCATTTTCATCAGGCGCTTCTTCTTCCGTCCCAGTTTCCTCAATAGTATCTACTGTTTCTTCGTTTAGTATTGGCTGTTCAGTTTCTTCTGCCACTTCTGTTTTTTCGGTGTCAGGCTCCGAAACGCCTCTTTGTGCTTTGTATTCAACCACCACATTTTGAGTCAGTGGCTCTTCGGCTTGATCAGGTGCTTCCAAAAGAGAGAAGCCAGTATCAGTATAAGGAGTCCAGGTCATCTCGGGTTCATCATTGGAAACAGCTACCGTTTTATCGGCAGTAAGTTGTCGTTGTCTGATTCGTTCTCGCAGCTCTTCGTTGTCGGCAGTAAAGATGGCACCTGACTTCGAGGTAGCCTTTTGAATGATTCCTTTACGGCGACTAGTCTCAGGGACTACATACTTAGGTGCTTTACTAAGTTGTTTCTTCTTTGATCGAATATTAAACCAACCCTTAATAGCAGAGATAATAGACGGAAAAAGCTTGAAGCGGTCGGTTTTGGTGTCAGTTATAAACGTCGCACTGCTACCTAGATGTACCTTAGATACCCCTTCAGTATTTTGATTTTTTTTGTGTGTGGGTTTTTCTAGCTCATTTTGTTCGATCTCCGAAGTTTTCTTTTGCAGTTCATGAAAAGCTGGAATTTTTGTAACTGCTTTCTTGTCGGTTTCTGACTGGGTTGGTTTAGGTGGGACTGGTGTGGTTGCGGGTTTCGGTACTGGCTTTACTGTTGGCATCGCAGCTGGAGCCTTAGCTTTAGGAATTTGCTCTTTAGATTTTTTGCCGATTGAAGAACTAGCTCTATCATCGACTACGGTACTTGTCGGCTCAGTTTCTTCTGATCGATTGGCTCTAGCCGCTTCTAAATCTGCCGCGAAGGTACGGATCTTGGATGGTTGGTTATGAGGGGATACAGCCATTAGCTCTAGTATCGCATGGTTTTACCCTATCCAAAACCACTTTTTCACTATTTTTTGTCAGTTTTGGTTGGTGGTGTCAGGCCACGTTTTTGAGCAAAATCAGGATCTGCTTGTTTGATTGAAAGGCCGATTTTACCGTCTTCCACCTTCGATATTACTACCGGTACTACCTCACCTTCCTTAAGCACACCGTCCATTTTTTCTAGTCTGAAGGGTGCGATTTCTGAAATGTGAATAAGTCCCTCATTAAAAGCGTCAAGCTTGGCAAAGGCGCCAAAAGTCGCGAGTCTAATGATGGTTGCTTCGACTCGTTCTCCCACCTCATAGACTTTGGTCAGAGCGCGGATACGATCGGCAGCGGCTACAGCGGAACCATTCTTGCCAGTAATGTATACAGTACCATCTTCCTCGATGGTAATTTCCTCGACACCCGTGTCATCTTTAATGCTGTTTATGGTCTTGCCCCCGCCGCCGATTACGAGACCAATTTGTTCTGGGAGAATCTTGAGAACGACTATCTCTGGTGCACGGGAAGAAATATTTGGTCGTGGAGCAGCAATTTCACTGGTTATCACTTCTATAATCTGAAGTCTGGCTAAGCGGGCTTTCTCCAGTGCTCCCTCTAATATATGAAGTGGCACTCCATCCACTTTTACGTCCATCTGGATAGCGGTAACACCTTCAGTTGTGCCAGCTACCTTAAAATCCATGTCACCAAATTCGTCTTCTGGTCCCTGGATGTCGGTAAGAAGTTTGAATTGTTCACCTTTAATCATTACTCCCGAAGCAATACCGGCAACTGGTTTGGTGATTGGAACTCCTCCATCCATTAGTGCTAAAGTCGAGGCACAAACCGAACCCATCGAACTCGATCCATTACTTGAAAGTGTTTCTGAAACGAGTCGAATTGTGTACGGAAAATCTGCCTGAGTAGGAATTACAGGTGCCAGGGCTTTTTCAGCCAGAGCCCCATGTCCGATCATGCGACGATTGAAACCGCCAACCCGACCAGTCTCCCCCACTGAAAATGGTGGAAAGTTGTAGTGGTGCATGAAGCGCTTTTTGAAATCTGATGATTCGATCGTGTCGATCATCTGGGCTGCTTCCGGTCCTCCCAGAGTCAGAGCTGAAAAGATGTGAGTGCCGCCACGATAGAAAATACCGGAACCGTGCAGCACCGGAGAAACTCCGCCAGCTTGAGCGTAGAGCGACCTGACTTCGTCCATACCTCGACCGTCAGCTCGCTTACCATCTTCGATGGCACCACGATGAAGTTCAGTGTCGATTGCTTCTTCGAAGAAGTCTCCGGCAATAATTTCATCTAGTTCTGCTGCTTTTATCGCTAACATAAACTCAGCTTTAAGTTCATAGATGTGAGATTTGCCAGCAGTGTTAGAAAACAGCACGTCTGAAAGTTTTTGTCTAAAAGAAGAATCAAACAGCTCTTGGAGAGCGGTCGGAATTTCTCGAATTGGTTCTGGTCTTTTTTCTTTCCCGACTACTGCGATAATTTCCTTTTGCCAAATCTCAAGCTGTTGGTGAATTTGTATTGAGGCTTCTAGTACCGACATGATGTCTCCCTCGCTCACCTCTTCCGAAGCGGTCTCGATCATGTTAATGGTTTGGTCTTTACCACAAGCCAGAACCTCAAAGTCGAGCAGGTTTTCTGAGCGTTCAGTGTAGGTTGGATTGAAAATAATTTGTCCCGTTTCTTTGTTGCGTGCAATGCGAACAGCGCCCACTGGTCCACGCCAAGGGATGTCTGAAACTGACAGAGCGAGTGATGCGCCAATCACACCGAGTACATCCGGATCATCCTCACCAATTGCTAGAACGGTAATGATTACCTGCACATCATTTCTAATCTGCTGGTTAAAGAGTGGTCGGATGGTACGATCAACGATGCGTGCTGATAGAATCGCCTCGTCACTCGGCCTTCCTTCACGACGCTGGAAACGGCTACCGAGGATTTGTCCGGCAGCATAAAATTTCTCTTCGAATTCTACTGATAGCGGAAAGTAGTTCATGCCGGTGTTCTCACGATCTCCCATTACTGCCGTGACCAGGATTGCGGTCTCGCCATAGCGTAGTAAAACTGAACCATTAGCGTGTGCGGTAAGATCAGAAAATTCTGCCGTTAAAGTTTTGCCGGCAAGGTCTAAAGAAAAAGATTGTGACTTCATGTGTGTTTAATGTAAGAGGTGTACACGATTAGATATTTGATCAAAATTTCTGATGCAAACATCCCGTCGTGTACAGCTCTGCTTTTATGGGTAATGAAATCAAGATAGCAAACTAGCGAGAAAATCACCACTCTTAAAAGTAAGTAAGATTAAAAAAAGCCGGTGCGGCCCCCAAAGGGTCGCACCGGCTTTCCGTCTTTCGCCAACTATAATAGATCAGTATCAGAACCAACTGTCTTTGGTTCAGCCCCCCTGCTTTTACCATCAGAACGCTTCTTAGCAGAACCGCGGCGAGTTGGTCTGTAGCCAATCAAGAATCTTTTTGGATCCTCATCGAGGTCAATAAAATCGTCGACGGCAGCGCGTAGGCCTGACGATGACGAACGACCAAAAGTAATAGCTTCCACTTGGCAGCCTAAACTTTTGATGTATTCGACGGCCGGAATAAAATCACCGTCACCAGTCGCAAAAATAATCGCATCCATTTTTTGGGCAAGTTTAATTGCGTCTACTGCCATACCCACATCCCAGTCAGCTTTTTTTGCGCCACCGTAAAAGATCTGTAAGTCTTTAGTTTTAATCTCAATTCCTACTTTAGTGAGAGCGTCAAAAAAAGCTGACTCCTCTCCTCCTTCAGTATTAACTACATATGAAGTGGCACGGATAAGTTTTCGGTTTTGCACCGCTGCTTTGACCACTTCACCAAAGTTAACTTTAGATTTGTATAAATTTTTTGCACTGTGATACAGATTTTGCGTATCAATGATTACCGCGACGCGTTGGTCGGGGTGTCGGATTACTCCCATATTAAAATTAAAATTTAAATTTTTAAAAAGGTTTTCAGTTTATGAAAAACGTACCCTTCTGTAAGGGTCGAACGCAATGGCACCTTACTCCATTGCCTGGTTACACTATAGCGCGAAACAAACAATCGCTCCACAGCGGAGCGATTGTTTTTCTAGACCTATCGTTTGAGATCTAGTTTCTTAAGAAGAGCTTCGTAAGCCTTCTCGTCTTTCTTCTGAAGATATTTCAGATGCTTGCGGCGGTCTGCCACCATCTGAAGTAGTCCACGTCGTGAGTGGAAGTCTTTCTTGTGCTTGCGCAAATGAGAAGACAATTCCTCGATCTGACGGGTCAAGAGAGCTACTTGAGCTTCTGGTGAACCGGTGTCAGAATCATGACGACGAGTGTTCTTCAAAACATTTTCCTTTACTCGCTTTGATAGCATAGTGTGTATTTGTTTACGCGACTAGCAGTGTAGATACCCGCGCATATGTATTTCATACATCGGCGGCACCACTTAGTGCGGAATAATAACCTGCGAAGGTTCTATCAATAATAGCATATTTTGAGCAAAAATCAAGCCCGTGTTCGATGGGTCCGGTTTCACAGTCTGGTAAAACAAATCCCGCAGTATGCGGGAAAGGCAAAGATCAGTTTTTTGCAAAGGTTATTGTGTTTTCTTGAATGTATTCTTTGTGTGACAGCCATCCCTCACTAGGTGCCAAATCTTTCTCAGGGGCACCGATTGGTAATCTGACTTCAACTAGAACATGAGGAGAGTATTGTTGTCGATCAATATAGTGCCAAACATCTGAAATTTCAAACATTCCTCCAAGTATACCGACAACATCGCGTCGCTGAGGTATGGTAGCCCAGGAAAATTTTTTGTAGAAGTCTAAAGACTCAAGTTGATCAAAAGGATATTCAAAAGTTACTTTAATCCAAAAATCATACATTTTATTCTCCCGGAGTTAATCTGTATTTGAACATACAACATTTTTCACTTAAGGTAAACCGTTTCTGCTAGTCGCAAAACATTACCTTAACTTGCTATACTTGAACTGATGAACAACCTTGTGGAACTGAAACGTCAGTTTTTGGAGTACCTCGAGATCGAGCGGGGTAGGAGTGTGAAGACAGTTGAGAACTATGATCGGTATCTCGAGCGGTTTTTTGAATTTGCGAAGGTAAAAAAACCATCTGACCTCACTGAGGAACAGGTGCGTGAGTTCCGTCTCCATCTTAATCGACAACCGGGTACGAAAGTTGGCGGACGTGTCGAACCCATGAAACGCCGCACCCAAAATTATTACCTAATCGCTCTGCGGGCGTTTCTCAAGTATATGCGTAAGCGTGGAGTCGAGGCGCTGTCGCCTGAGCGAATTGAGTTAGCAAAAGTACCAGAGCGATCTCTCGACCTTATCTCTTCCACTGAGTTGAAGCGTCTCATGGCAGCACCTGACAAAAAGACCATCGAAGGAAAACGCGATAGTGCCATTCTCGAACTTTTGTTTTCAACTGGTCTTCGTATTTCTGAACTTTGTTCCCTTTCTATAGATGACGTTGATATGACTAGAGATGAGTTTTCAGTGCGCGGTAAAGGTGACAAGGTTCGCGTGGTTTTTCTCTCTGATAATGCACGATCATCTTTACAAGAGTATTTAAAAAATCGTAAGGACATGGACGATGCCATGTTCGTCCGATATGGTCGTAAGATGAACGATGGCGGCGACTTGCGTCTCTCACCGCGGGCAGTGCAACGACTACTAAAAAAATATGCCGCACAAGCTGGCATCACCCGCAAGGTGACCCCGCACGTCATTCGTCACAGTTTTGCGACGGACCTTCTTTCTAATGGTGCTGACCTTCGTAGTGTGCAAGCTCTCTTGGGTCACGCTAACATTGGCACCACTCAGGTGTATACCCATGTGACCGATAAGCATTTGCGGGAGGTTCACAAAAAGTTTCATGGTAAGTGATCAGAGTGTTTCGAAAGTGGAAATGAAGATACCAAGAAAGCTTCTTTTGCTCGTGTATCTCATCGTGCCCTTTTTGGGAGTGATAGCCTTAGCTGACTATGCTGTCTTCGACTCATACCTTCTTCCTTATATGGGCATCGAAGCCCTGCTCTTACCAGCCTTTATTTTCCTCTTCAACTTTCCGCATATCATCGCTAGTTTTTTTAGTTTCTTTGACTCTGAGTACATCACTCACTATAAACAGCACTTGTTCTTGTGGTTACCTCTCCTCTTAGTCGGTACAGCTTCCCTGCTTTACTATCACTTTGTTTGGGGGGTTATTTTTTTCTTAATCAACGATGTGTGGCACGGAGTAAAACAAAAAGTAGGGATCGCGCTAATCCTTGGAGCCAAACCTGGCTGGACTCACCATCTTTGGACCCTTGCTCCTTTTGTTACTTCCACGGTGGCATATATTTATTTTCTCCGCCCATCCACTTTTCCGAGTTGGTTTGTAAATGATTATTTTTATGAGCTACTGCTTGGTGGCATCATAATCATGCTGATAACCATGATTGGTGTTCTTTGGTCTGCTCTACCAAAAGCGCGCTGGTACATATTTGCTGTATCAATGCTATTTTTGACTAATTACTTTTTTGTCCTGGCCGGATACATCTTTTTTGCGATATTAGCTTTTCGCTTTGTTCATGACATCTCGGCTTTTGCTTTCTATGTAACCCATGATCATAATCGCAATTATGAGCAGACTAAAAACAAGCTTTATCGGCTGTTAAAATTTTCTTCCTTGCCTATGTTATTCCTGGCTCCTCTTTTCGCCTATGTACTAGCCTTTGGTACGCGTGAACTGACCGACTCGATGAGTATCGTAGAGCTTGGGTTTGGTATCACAATTTTAATTTCAATGGCACATTATTACCTTGAAAGCGTGATGTGGAAAAGAGGATCTCTCCACCGACAACATGTGCAGGTGGCAGATTAAAAAAGCGCCGGACTTTAGTCCGGCGCTTTTTATATTTACCACTTATTCCAAATCAATTTTCCTAGCTTCCAAACTACTCGAGCGAGTGCGATCAATACCATGAGGTAGATCGCTAAACGAAGTGTCCAGAGCAGGAAGATGCCGAAGAAAGCAGAGAGACCAATGAGAGTTTCGGTATAAGTATCGCTTAGTTCTTTCCAGGCCCGTTCCCACTTGTATGAATCTTGATTCGGATTTATGGCTATTGAACGATTGATATTAACGGTGAATTGAACTACCTCAAGACGTTCTGCTAAATCTGCCGCTTGCTGGTAGAGATTATTAAGCTGGCTTGTGTAACTGATTTTCTTCTGGGTAAGTTGATCAATATATTGCAGGCTGTTGGTCACTTCGCGAGAAAGTTTCGTCACATCATCGCTGGTGTTGAAGAGTTGGTTGAGCCGGTCGAGCTGCGTCTCCGCGGCAGTGAGAGAAGATTCAATTCGGGCTAGCTGCTGTTTTATGATGTCTGTCTGGCTCTCCAGTTGTTGTTTATGTCGGGTGACTGATTCGGTATTACGAGTGACTTCGACTCCATTGAATGCAGTTAATGTGTTTAAAACAGAATTGGTTTTTGTGTCTTCAGTATAGAAGGTAGCGTTGCAATTATTTGTAGAGGTATTTAAGTATTTGAAGTGAACTTGCGAATCAGTTTTTAGGTTGGTAAGAGCATCACACATTTGATCAAATTCTTTCGTGCGAGCACTGATTTGGTATTCGTTTGTTTCGTAGTCTTCTAAGCCAGAAGTGTAACCGTCTGGTGTTGGTTGTGGGTAGTAACTAGATTCAGAAGTCGCGTAGTAGTCAGCGGCTCTTTCCATCGACATGCCCTGGTTGTACATGCTGATAGAGGGGGCTCCAGCGCTAAAACTATCATCCATTGAGAGGCCAGTGCTGCTACTCATCAGATTAATAATCACTAAAAAGATAAAGAGAGCGATAAGGATGATGGCTCCAATGCCACCAAATTTTACGTATTTATTATTAAGTAATGGGTGCATAAAACTTAGGGTTATTAAGTAAGTAAAAATATTGTATCACTGAAAATCACCAATATCTTGTTACCTTAATACAGGGAGGAAGGCTCACAGCTATTGCATACAGTTGGGGGTATTGTGTTGATTGGGTGTTGAAAAATGCGCGACCTTTTGGGTGAGTCGCGCATTTTTCATAACCTCAGTTACCAGCAAAGACTACTTGCCGTACATATTAAGGATAGCGGTGGTGCCTGCTAAGTTCCTGTCCCACTCAATACTGGTGCGGGTTTCAAGTTCTACCGTTACTGCTGGAATGCCGATTGAAGCAAGCCAACCTTCCGCATCACCGGTGATCGGGTACGCATCAAAGACCGGTACGGCTCCGTAACTAGCTGCATCAGCGTAAGCAGACATTAGAGCTAGAGTTTCAGGCAGTACTCCATTTTCGCATTCAGAAGCATAGACGTTGTTTGCTTTACTATGCCAGAACACAACTGACGCTGGACTTATCTCCGCAACGTAGTTTTTTAGCGCTTGTGCTTCTGGTTCTGAGAAGGCAGCGGTACCGGCGCTAACAGTCTTGCTTCGCCACGAACTCTCCGGTGCCCACTTACAATCGAAGTTGCGGTTAAGATCTACATCGTTGGCATTCATACGACCAAGTCCACTGGTATGCATGTCGTTGTTGAGGATGTCTGTTGCCTCGAAGCGTCCCTCAAGTAGGGTGGCCACAAATAGGCCGTCAGGGTTGAGGTTTGGAATAATATGTACTGTTACGTTCTCAGGAATTGAACTTGAATCAGTAGCAAAGTGATCAATCATTTCATACGCCAGTAGGATACTGTTCCACTCATAACCGCCATGCACTCCTCCGACAAACAGTAAGTTTGTCTCACCGGTACCAAAAGAGTAAGCCTCGATTGATCGACCTTTCACAGAAGAACCAATTGTTTTTTGGGTGGTAGTTGGTACTGATGGAGCGCTGATTAATTCTGGTTCTGGTTCAACGGGGGCACTTTCTAGTACTGGCTCTTCTTCAGTAAAGGTCATGAAGATAAGACCAAGCGTAACTAATAGAAATAGTGCACCAAGAATTACTTTAGGAGTTTGGTTCATTATTATTCAGCGTAAGTTTTAAGAACCGCTTGAAGACCAGCTAGGTTCCTGTCCCACTCGGTGTTTTGATGGTCAGAGAGTAGAACGCTAATAGCGGAAATGTCCTGCTTTGCCATCCAATTCACCATGTCGCCAGTAATAGCGTAGGCATCAAACTCAGCGGCTGCTCCATAACCAGCAGCGGTTGCGAAGGTGGCAGCGAGCTCTACTGATTGTTTGCTAGGTACGCCATCACAAGCTGAAGGGTAAACCTTTCCTTCCGCGCTAAACCACACAATCGCTGCCTCTGGATTATATTTATTAACATAGTCTCGTAAGGAAGCAGCCTCTGGTTCTGAAAATGGTGCATCACCACCACTCACTTCCTGGCTTCTCCATACTCCAGTCTTAGCCCACTCACAATCAAAGTTTCGGTTGAGATCAACGGTGTTGCTATTGAAACGACCAGCCGCTCCGCTCTTTGTAAGACCGTCAGGATTTAAATTTGGAATAACCGTTACCATTACTCCCTCCGGAATTGTCACCTCGTTCTTTTCTAAGTAACTTACAAACTCCTTAGCGAGAGCGCTGGTGTTTGGTGAATAGCCACCATGCACCCCTCCTACTAAGAGAATTTCAGTATCACCAGAACCAAAGTGATAAGCGACAATCTCACTACCATCTACAGAAGTACCAATAAGTGATTTGCTATCTCGTTCCTGCAAAGTTTCCTCTGGTAGGAACTCAGCTCCGTCGCCAATTCCCCCGTCAGGTTCAACTGGTAAAATTTCCACATTTGTCTCTGTTTCAGTAGTCGGATTCTCGACTATTGTATCGCTGCTTTTCATGAATAAGAAAGCAACGGCGCTAGCTAAAACGAGTAACAAGACAATAATTACGATATTTTTTGCATTCATATAAGTACTATTGTAAGTCAGACGGAGAAGGTTGACCAATCTGGCTTTAAATAAGGTCTCTCTGGAGAAGTGTGTATAACCACCTTGCTTGTCTAGCGGTTGGGTATATACTAAATTCAGTTCTTTATTTCATTCGTTCTTTTTCGCAGGCATTGCTTGCACCCAAACCCTTTTTCTCAGACCCGGCGGTCACCCCTAATTATTTTTTACGGAGGACCTTCGGGTCTTTTTACGTCTTAGGTAATTATGTGTAAAATGCGGTTACAACGTATGTTGCAAAGAACCACTTACAAATTGAAGCATAAATTTCTAATTATTATGCAAAGAACCCTTATTAATTATTTCGCCGTTAGCCTGGCTGCAATAGCATTGGTTTTCGGAACTGCCATTTCTGCCTATGCTGGCAGCGCTTATGAGGAGCTTGAAATCGAGATCGATGTGCACTCAGAGTCAACAGTTGTTGAAGTTGAGTACGAAGTAGATGGTGTAGATAAATATAAAGAATTTGAATACGAAACTACTAACCTTGATGAAGTTTACGTTCTCATTGCGGCAGAGCTTGGTATTTCTGTAGCTGAGGTTGAAGATGCAGTGGAGTCAGTCGAAGACGAGGATAAAGACGAAAACGAAGACGAGGATGACAGATCCGAAGCAGCTGACGCGATTGATGAAGCAGAGTCAGCCATCAATGAAGCTGATGATTATCTCGAGGGAATGGAGGATGGTGATGAGAAAGATGAGTTGGAAGCTAGACTAAACAAAGCTCGTAACTACCTAACGTTAGCTGAAGAAGCTTATGATGAAGGTGATTACAAAAAGGCAGAGGAACTAGCCGAAGCCGCTGAGGACAAGGCGGAGTACGTAATGGCAGATCACGATAAGTACGAATACAAAGAGAAGAAAGAAGACTACAAAGAAAAGAAAAAGGAGTACAAGGAAGAGTATAAAGAGTATAAAAGTGATCTAAAGAATAAGTACAAGGATTACGGAAAGACAACTGACCGAGATGAACTTCAACGTCAGCTCCAAGAGTTGATGCTGCTCTTGATCCAGCTCTTGCAACAGCAGATGGCACTGCAAGCCAACGTGTAGATATTTGTGAACAAGAAAAAAACCGCTGTGTAGCAGCGGTTTTTTTATTGTCTTCATGGACCAGTTTCTATTAATAGATAAACTCATCGTCAGACTCCCAAACATCTTTTTCCTTGTCTATTTTTTTAAGAAGATCATCAGCCCATTCTTTTTCTTCCGGTGAAAGTAACTTGTAAGCTTCCCCCTTAAAAACAAATTCATTGGAAGTTTGGTGGTGCAGTTGTTTGAATGAATACTCATCACGGTCTCTTACTGCATCTAGATAATACTGGGTTTCTTGTTCATCTAGGTTTCTGATCCTGTCCATGCCACACCCCTTGCTCATTTGACTGAACTTTTGAAAAATCTAAAACAACTATATCTGTGTTTGGATATAATTCAAGCTAAGTTCCCTGAACGTTAAGTTCTTCTGTGGTGAAGTCAGACATGCTAAGGGGTATAGTGTCGCCTTTTTTAACTGCGCCAGAAATAATTTTTTGGGCAATTTTTTCTTCAATGACATCTTGCAAGACTCGCTGCATTGGGCGAGCGCCAAATTCTGGGTTGTAGCCTTTCTCTACTAGAACATCGAGTAGATTTTTACTGACTTGTATATCATAACCGCGCTCCTTTACTCTTTCGTATAGTCCACCAAGCATGAGGCTGGCTACTTCGGTCTGCTCCTCGATCTTAAGTGGCTCAAAGATGATGGTGCTATCAAAGCGGTTAATGAGTTCTGGTCTATAAACCCCCTCCCTCACTATGTGGTCGATTATCTCTTGTGCCAAAGTCGCTAATTCTTTTCGCTGTTGTACGGTACGAAGGATTAATTGGCTGCCAGCGTTGGAGGTCGCTATGATGATGGTGTTACGTGCATTCACCTTACCTCCGCGGGAATCGGTAAACATACCCTCATCAAGCACTTGAAGAAAGACGTCATGAACTGGTCTGGTCGCTTTTTCAAACTCGTCTAGTAGTAGTACACAGTATGGGTGTTCGCGCAGCATAGTTGGCAGTACACCAGCTTGTTCCCCGTCACCGATTAGTCTTTCGAGAGCATCTTCTCCGCTGTACTCAGACATGTCGATGCGCTGCAGCTTATTTTCTCCACCGAAGAAGATTTTAGCTAGGGCTTTAGCGGTTTCAGTCTTACCAACCCCGGTTGGTCCGAGGAATAAGAAGGAACCGATTGGCTTTTCAGAAGACTGAATCCCAGCGCGCGCGCGACGCATTGTGCGAGCGATTGCATCAAGAGCGCTTTGTTGTCCTATGACTTGTTGGTGTAGACGGTCTTCAAGGTGCAAGAGCAGTTCTCTTTCGCTGTCTTGAATTGGTCCCGCCGGTACGCCGGTTTTCTCGCTTACTACTTCGTAAACAAAATCTTCAGTGATGATGGCGACTTGTTTTTGTCCGGCTTTAGTGGCGACGTCGACTAAAAGTTCAATGGCCTTATCTGGCATTACACCTTCTACAATGTAGCGATCGGCTGCTGTAGTGATGGCATGTAAACCAGCGTAGGTGAATAGAGTCTTGTATTTTACTTCATTCTGTAGGGCAATACTCTGCAGGACGCGAGTGGTAGCGCTGAGGTCTGGACTGTCGACTAAGATTTCGGCAAATCTTCTAGCAAAGGCACCAAGTGTCTCAAGATGTGTGTGGTAGGCGCCAGGTGTATCGGTGGCAATAATCTGTATCTCGGGAGTAGCTAGGTATTGATCTAGTAGTTCCGGAATGAATACTCCCATTGCTTCTGCTTCCCTGATGAAAGTACTGAGGTTTTCGATGACCACAATAATGTTTCCAGCTTCAGCAGCTTCATCAAACATCTTAAGGATAGTCAGCTCAAGTTCTTGTTTGTCGCGGTGAGTAGCAAACAAGCGATTGGTATCAAGGACTATAATTTGTTTACCTGATATAGCATCAAGTGATTGCCCTAGTCTCATACGGCGGGCGACTTCCATTACTAAGTCTATCTTTCCTACTCCTGCTTCACCGATGATTAACACATTTGAGGCTTTGGCGCGAACGAGGGCTGACTCGATCTCCCGAACTTTCTCAGTCGCAAAACTACTGTCATTACTAAGAGTAGAAAATACGGCGCTGGTGCGAATGTCGCGTGAGTACTTTTCTAGTAAGTAGGCAACCCCGTAAGCCCATTCGCGTCCGATGCCGGTGGTTTGCGATAGGTTGTCTTTACTCCACCAGCGCAAACGTCGTTTTTCCTGGTGATGCGTCCCAACGATCCAGCGTAAAGAACCAAGGAAGATTGCATCTTGGATGCCAGCTTCTTTAAACAGGGCTTTGAATTGTACGTCGTGTGAAAGGAGATATTTACCCAAACCGATGACGCTAAATATTTCATCTTCTGGTAGCATCACCGTGTCAGCCGTGATTTGTTGCCGTGGTGAATTAAGGAAAGAGTGTATTTGTTCTGAGGTGAGACCACTTCGAATGAGAGCTTGAGAGCCAAACCAAGAATTACAAAATGCTACTGTGACATCGTCCGGGTGCTTTAGTACCACTTCTGCTACATCGTAAGTAGCTCCCTCGATCTTTTCTGGCTCCAGGCCGATTAATGAATTCAAGCCTTTAAAGTAATAGCTATTGTGGTAAGCAAAAGTGATCATTTGCTCAAGCCAGGCAGCTGCAAAGAGACATGAAATACCAAACAATGTGGCGGTATATTGACCTTGGAAGAAGTAGTAAGTAGCCGCAGTTGCCGAGCCTGAGAAAAACAGTCCTAAGAAACTAATTGTGCGCACGACCGATAATTTATCGCGACTTAAAAAAGTAGTCAGACGGATTGCTGGCTGGTACTGTTTGATACTGTGAGCTAGGGTTTTCATAAATAATTAAAATAGCAGCAAGCTAATTCCTAGCAGCAATAGTCCGATGATTATCGCTGGTGCCACAATCCAGAAAAGATAAACGATAATCCCACCAGCAATTGTAAAGAGCAGGCTCATCGTACCAATAGTGATGATAATCGTGCGTAATATAAAGCCA
The DNA here is from genome assembly GCA_041589935.1 of Minisyncoccia bacterium. Classification (GTDB taxonomy): domain Bacteria; phylum Patescibacteriota; class Minisyncoccia; order Phycocordibacterales; family UBA918; genus OLB19. Next base: position 5,393 of record JBFHUT010000001.1, on the reverse strand, counting down.
ATGATGCGGGAGACAAGGCCAATAATAATGAAGCCAGCCAAGTCTTCAAAATTCCAAGCCTCGCCACGATCTTCGACTATTCTTTTCCACGGAGAGAGCCAAGATCTTAATAGTTGTGGGAGGGAGAAAAAATGAACAACAAACCACAAAAAATTGCGCCAGACATGAGAGATTTCTACAAAAGCCCGGGTGTAATGCCAAAGTAGATAGTGGTGCACTATCGAAAGAAAGAGCATAGTATCTCTATTATGACATATGAATGTATGTACAAATTAAAAACACCCGGGGAATGCCCGGGTGTTTTTAATAAGTTAACTATGCAGTTGCTGGAGCGGCTGCAGCTTTCTTAACATTAGTTGCTGCTGGACCTTTTGGACCTTCCTCAACATCAAATGTTACTGCGTCACCTTCTTTAAGATCATCAAATGTTACATCAACAACTGATGAAGCGTGGAAGAATACATCCTTCTCACCTTCCTCTGGCTTGATAAAACCGTAACCTTCGTCACGCTTTCGAACTACTGAACCTTTCATATGTATATATATTACTTTTTAACAAAACATCACTTCACCTGATCTTCATTGCTTCAAGAGGAGCTTCGTTTCGTAGGTGCATTAAAACATAACGGCAGATAAACACAAGGGGTTTTCAACCTTCCTTACTTTTCTGATATGTGAAGAGGGTTGTAGTCAACCTGGTAGTCGTAGACATCTAGATTCTCGGCTTTTTTTAGTTTGTGTACGATGTAGTAGGTGGCCGGAGTAGCGAGCACTTCATAAACGACTTTAAATAGGTAGCCCGATCCGATCATAGTCATGAGGGCAGCGGCTGGCATAGTGCCGTAAAAAGCGATCAAAACAAAGACGATAGTGTCGATTCCCTCCCCAACAATGGTTGAGCCAATGGTTCTCATCCAGAGGTGGCGCCCCTCCATCCAGACCTTCATTCGAGACATGACGTATGAGTTACAGAACTCACCAATGAAGAAGGCAATTATTGAACCTGCTACTATTCTTGGCACAAAGCCTAGGATTGTTTCATAAGCTTCTTGATTCTGCCAAAACACTGGTGAAGGTAGAATCTGTACCAGATAGTAGGCGGCGCTCATTAAAATGAGCGCCGCAAACCCCGCCCAAATAATCTTTCTCGTAGCGCGGTAGCCGTACACCTCAGTCAGCACATCACCAAAGATGTAAGTGAGAGGAAAGATAAAAGTGGCGCCGGCTAAGATAAATGGCCCAATCTCGACCAGCTTCACCGCGACGGTATTGGAGATCATTAGCAAAGCCACAAAAGCAATCGCTATGTAGAGAAGGTATCTGGGTTGTTTTTGGTTAAGTGTTTGCGTTTGCATGCGTTCCTTTAACTAAAACAGCAGTAATTATAGTAGGCCATAGAATAAATAAACTCAGAGCGTCAAGATTCCTCGATAATACATTATCACCAAAGACTGATACCAATATGGCCGGGACAATGGCACCAGCTGCCAAGGTTAATAACTGGTTCGATAGGCTAAGTTTTTCTTGGCGGATTTTTGTAACAAAAGTGTAGCCAAGAACTAAAATTAATGCCCCAACAAAGCCCCCAAGAGCAAAATTTTGTGTGTCTGGAGTATGAAAAAGATCAACTGGAGAAGATAATACAGTACTCCAAACCCCACCGATAAAACTTAGAGTAGAAGTTAGTAACCAAGCGATCACTACTAGCTTGTTACTTTTTGAGGATAGGCACTCGTTTTTGAGGGGTTTTAGGGTGAATAGTCCGTATATTATTCCGGCTCCAAAGAGATTAAAGACGAGCGCAAAATCTACATTCCAAGTGCCTGCCAGTGAAACTATCAGATAAACTGAAACGCCCGACAGAAAGGCCCGTAAAACTATGTTTTTAAGCACTCTGAAATTGTAGCATGCTGTTTCTTAATAAAGGAAAAGCCCGACTTACGTCGGTCGGTTGTGGTCCACGAGCTGGTTTAGTGTGTACATGCCAGCGAAGCCTAAGCACATTTGAATAGCAGCTAAGTGACGGTTTGCTTTGCCGTACTTGGTGGGATCGTGAGTAAATTCTTTTATTCCCTCACATAAATATGCCGCGTGTGCCAGCAGCTCATTCTGGTCGCAGTCTTTGAAATACCTTGAAGGGTCTATTCGCTTTGGCTTTATACCTTGTCGCGAAAGGCACTCTTTGTATTGATTGGTAATGGCCAAAATCTTTTCTGGTGTCATTTTGATTCCTCCGTGTGCAAAACTGGCCAGAAAGATACCCTAATGTAGAGAAAGGTCAATATTTCTTATTTTATTTCAGTTGGATTCTGATCATCAATTGGGATAAAGTGGATCTTTTTCTCACCCAACTCCCTTTCAAAATGCGGATATGTGACATGCTTTCCTGCTTCTGAGAGTACTGCGTCATGTACGGGTATCACCTGCTTGGGACCTACTTCTAGTACATACGCGATAGCTTCCGATACCTTGCACCACGGTCCAGCTACCGGCGCAGCTAAGAGATTGATTTTCTCATCAGGCACTATGTATGAATCACCCGGATACATAAACTCTCCTCCTTCCAAGACAAAGCCGGTGTTCTGCACCTGGCCAAAATCTCTAACGATCTCTGCATGCTTACCGTCGTAAGGTTTTAACTTTAGGTCAGACACCGTAGCTTCTTCTCGATCAGGCAGCTCGGTGTAATCAATCCCTAGTTCATCCAAGATCTTCCCTACTCCCGCATTAGTTATTACTTTTGCTTGCGGATTTAGGCTAAGGAGTCTCTGTAGTGAGCTGGTATGTAGATGATCAGCGTGTTCGTGGGTGATAAGGATAAGGTCTAGGTTGGTAATATTTTTAAATCCATCACTAAAAGCTCCTGGGTCGGTCAGTACCCGCTTACCTTTTATCTCAATTAATAGGCAACAATGCCCGTACTTGGTGAGTTTCATAAATTTAATATTGAGTGTATCACGAGAAAAAAATAAAGCGGGTATCGCTACCCGCTCTAGTAAATATTTTTTTACCAACTATGCTGCTTGTTGGATTTTCTCTCGCTCCCTCTTTCGCCTTTCATCGTAGTCTTTGGTCCAGGTTGATGCCGCTTGGTCGTCCCAATTTTCCCAACAAATTTCTGCGCCTATAGGATGGTGCTCTAGAGATTCGTATGGTTCCAGTGAACCAATACCAACCAAAAACCAAAAGGTGTGATATGGATGCGGGCCGGTCATAACAGCCATGATCTGAGCCCGTATTTTTAGTCGGTACTCATAGGTTTCCTCATCCAGGTCATCGTCGAGTGGATATTGCTCTAGCATCATTGGTCTGCCTTCTGCCAATGTTGTCATTATGCACCTCCTTTCAGTGGTACATTACTATGTCCTTAAATACTCTAATACCACACCGAAACATTCGTCAATATTGAATGGTGCAAAACTAGAAATAATGACCCGCCCAGATAACTAACTGGGCGGGTTGTTTGTCAGGCTGGGTCCGCGACCCATTGTTGTTGCAGGGTCGACTCGTTGTTCCCTGTACAGCCAAGGGCGTATCTGGGCATTTTTGATATCGGTTCGATTGTGCTGTGCCAGCTGATATGGCAGTGGTTACATTCTGCGATTGCACTTTTGGCCCCGATGACCTTCTTGATCGGTGTATCAGAATGACACATCGGACAAGTGCTTGATTTCTTGTACATGACGGTATCTCCTTATCATGTGATAAGTCCGAGTTTGATGTTAGAACAGCAACCTTCTTGGGTCAAGGCTAGGTAGGTACATTATTCTCTACCCAAGCCACTACTTCGGCCCAGTCGTAGACGCGCACTGCTCCATCTGGAAGAATCTCCTGATTCCAGGGGCGGTCAAGCAAAACCGCTTTTAAATCATTTTCGACTGCATCAATGACATGGTGCAAAGCGTCGTCGATTAGTGCCAAAGCTCCTATTTCATGACAAGTATTAGACTTACTATTGTGTTGCTCGTCAGTGTCTTTATTTACAAAATGTATACCAGAAAAAACATTAGGAAAATGTCTCTCGATCCAGCCTTCAGTGATGGCAGCCAATGAATCCCAGCGACTAGTTACTACGTGCAATTCATACTTCCCACTGAGTTTTTGTAAGGCTTCCTTGGCTCCAGCTATAGGTTCAATTTCATCATGAGAGGCATGACAAAAAGTTTTAGCGCGTTTAACAAACGTATCGCGGTCTATTTTGTATATCTCACCCAGGTCAAACTGGACGATGTTATCGTAGGAAACGTTACTGCCAAATTGCTCATTATGATGTGCCAAAAATGCCCGATTAAAGTCAGCGATCACATCATCAAAATCAACAGCTATGACAGGCTTTTTCATACTTTTCTACTCGAAGTCAATTTGGAAATGATACATTGCCATTGAACACATGCCGCGTAGTGTCCCCTTTGCCTTGTCTGCAGGCACGGTTATTTCTTCAACCGAAGTGGGAGAAAGGAAGGATTGGTACTTCAGGTCAGGGATTACTAAAGCTGCCGAACAATCATAAGTATTTTGGGTCTTCATTCTGATAATAGTTGGTACACCAGCTTGAGCTTTAGTCACTCGTGGTGAGTATCCACCCTGGGCGGTGATATCTATGTATTGGACACCGTCTTCGATGGTAGCGGACCCACTTCCTGTAGCGGTCTTGGCTGAGTCAATTTGTATCCCGGTGTCATTTACCGGTTCTTTGGTAGAGACAATGATCCAGCTCAAAAAACCAGCGACAAAAATAATAGCGGCAATGGTGAGTTTATTTTGCATGATCTTAAAAGCTTATGAGCGGGTTAATAATACCAAAAATAACTAATCCGTTGTGGAGGTTGAACAAGGCAAACAGGATCACGATCATACCAGCAGCTTTGAAGAAAACATTACGGAACTTGCTTTTAGCGAGATCGAGCGACCCAAAAGAAAGTAACCCTAGTACAGGTAGAGTACCAAGGGCAAACACCAACATGGTTAAGGCACCCGATATGAAGCTACCAGAAGACAAAGCTAAGATCTGCATTGACTGCGTGAAACCACAGGGTAAGAAGAAGGTGGCGGCTCCTAAGAGTAGTGGAGTCGCTGCCCCGGCCTTATTGGCAGCTTGGGTGAAGAAGTCAGAAACTCCTTTAGGCAGGGTAAACAACCTCACTTTCTTGTTGATATCAAGCAGATGTATACCAAGTATCAACATCACCAAGCTGGCTAGTATTCCCAAGACGGCACTGCCGTAGACGCCAATTTGCATGGCTTCCCCTATTACTCCCAAAAGACCACCTAAAATAAAGAAGCCAACCAAACGTCCAATGTGAAAATGAGCTTGCGGTCGCCAACCCTTACCTTCGTGGGCATAGGTAGCGGAGACCGACAAGACCAAACCTCCAACCACCGCTAGACAAGTC